>DASXXR010000303.1:0-51791 GCA_036502945.1 Paraburkholderia sp.
CCGTAGTGCGCGGTTGCCAGACGATCCGCTGCGAAGTGTATTCCGCTTATTCCGATGTTTAACTTCGCAACCCGCAACAGTGCGTTCCCGAATGCGGAATAGACCAATTAATTGTCATAAGTCCTGTTAAACAAAGAGAAATTCGTTTGCGCCGCGCTGCGGCTAGGTGCGTGTCAACCCGGATGTTGTTGTTCGTGCGCTACGGACGGGCATTCGCGATAACGAGGATAATTGTTCGTTAACGGGAAAGTGGCGCGTGATTTATATGATTTTCAGCAAAGAACTCTTCCTGATAATGCGCTCGCTACTTGTCAGACAAGACCTTAAAATGCTTTCGCCCCTTGACCAAGGGTGGTCTTTTTTATCTGTACTTTTTTTCACGCGGCTTTCGGGCCGCGTTTTTTTTGAACCATTCAGTCTTATTAATTACCGATAGATTCCCGATCGGTAAATATTAATCGGCGTTTCGGAAAGCAGATTGATTGGTAAATGCTGGCCGTTCGTCATAGGCGGGTATCGTTCAGCGGGCGCGCGCGTATAAAATGCGGTGTTCGTGCGGCGCTTGCACCGCGCTCGCGCCGCCCCGACGCTTACCAACGAGAGCAGGATCAAGATGACAGACACGCCCCCGCCGACGCTCGACGCCTCCATTCATTCAGCGCCTGAGACGTCTTCCGCCACGCCCGACGCACCCGACACCCTGTTCGAGGCCCGCCTGTGGCGCGACAGCGGCTGGACGGCGCGCGTGATCAAGAACGAAGACGACGACGGCTGGGCTGTGGAAATGATCAAGGACGGCGAGCCGGAACCGGCGCTTGTCGGGCCGTGGACGATGGGACGCGACAAGAAGAACCCGAAGCCGCTCGATACGTCGGCGTTCAACACGCTTGTCAAGACCGCGTCGGAGGTGCTACGCCGCCATGAACAGCAATTGCATGCGCAACTGCATCGGCGTATCACGGTGGACGCGCTTGCCGGCGGCGACGTGGACGTGACACTCGACATCGTCCCCGACGAAGACGACCCTTACGCGCTGCTGACCGCGTTCAACCTGTTAGGCGAGCAGGTCGCACAAGTGCGCGTCGCGCCGAATTTCAAACTGAGCAAAGCGAGCGCAACGGCATGGGTCGAAAACGATTTTCGCCTGCCCGGCTGACGGAAGAGCCGGGACCGGCGGCGCGGTTTTCAGCACTGCAGCGCTTCGTCGCTTAAGCGCGGGCCTGGCGGCGATTGTAGCCGAGGGCTCGTAGCACACGCATCCGGCAGCACGCATGCAGCAGCGCGCATCCGCTCAACGCCGCGCTGCTGCATGCATCTGCTGCGAGCCCCGATATTCGTTTGATGCCCGGCACTTAGCGTGCGTGCGCGCAGGTTGTCCACACCCTTGCTAACAAAATGTGTGGATAAGTTGCAGGCGGCGCACGGGCCGCCCGGCTTCGCCGGCGTCAGTTCCGCTTGCAGAAAATCGCGGTGATGTGTGGTCCGACATGATGCACGATCGCATTGCTGCCGGCAGCGGTGACGGCGGCCTGCACCTTTTCGTCGCCGCCGAACACGACCGCGCCGTAGGCCGACTTCGCAAGCGGTTCGCCGTCGCCGGGACGGAACAACGGGTCGTCCTGTTCGAAACCGACCACCGCGAATACGCTAAAACCGAAAGCCGTGAGCCGTACGCCGCGCGCTGGCCGGAATGCGTTGATCGAGTTGGCTTCAACCCGCGTCGGCTCCGGGTCGATCAATTGTTGTTCAGCCAGATCCGCGATGAAGCTGTGTGCGGACACGTTGCAGGCGAGCGCCGCGTCCAGCGCGGCGGCAAAAGAAGAGAGCGGAAACGCTGCGGCAAGCAGCGTCGCGAACAGGGTGAAAAAAATGCGCTTCATGATTTTCAATCGAATGGTCTTCGGCCGCCGCGGCGCGATGCAGGCATACCTCGCGCGGCTGACAGCCGGACAACAGTGCGGCAACAGCCTGGTGACAGTCTAGAAAGTGTTGTGCAACAACTTTGCAACAAAACCGGCACTTTAGCGGGATTCGCCCGACCTCGCTGCATCTGTAAGCTCGCAGGCCCTTGAAAATACACAGATTTTGGCCAGACCGGGCATAAAATTGCAATCCCGTATATATTTCACGGTTATGACTTCGCAAGAACACTCGCCCGCCATGCCCAAAAATGTCCCGTTACCCATAATGTGGGACGCAAGGCTAGCAAGGCGGCTTATCATGCCGCTCGTGCATACCCGCATAACGCCGAACCATCTCACCACCGTCCGGTTGTTTATCGGCCTTGCAGGGGGCATTTACCTTGCCCGCGGCGGCTACGCGTGGACCAACCTCGGTGCGTTGCTGATCGTCATCTCGAATTTCGTCGACCACACCGACGGCGAGCTCGCTCGCGTCAGCGGCAAGTCGAGCAAAATCGGTCATTTCTACGACCTTGCATGTGACGCTCTCGTGACCGTTCTGCTATTCGGCGGAATGGGTTTCGGCATTCATGCGGCAAGCGTGCAAGGGTTGATCGGGTTTAACGCTTCGCCGTTCCTGCTCGGCTGCGTCGCCGGCGTTGCGGTTGCGCTGATTTTCTTCCTGCGGATGCGCATCGAGGACATGGAAGGCAAGGCCGGTACGAAGCAGGCTTCGATGGGCGGATTTGAAACCGAAGACGTCCTGTACTTGCTGCCGCTTGTTACGCTTTTCGGTGGCGTGACGCCATTTCTCGTCGCCGCGTCGATCGGCGCGCCGCTCTTCGCCGCGTGGGTGGTGGTCGACTACCGGCGTGTGTCGCGCCGCTGTCGCGTCGCGCCAGAAACCAGCCAGATGTGGGTTAGCCGATGAGCGCGCAAGCCCAACAACGAGACGCGACCCTGCAAGTTTCTCCCGAATTCGCCGCCGGCCCAGCGCCGGCGGCGAGCGTTCCGAATCCCGACCTGGCTGTGACGAGCCGCACGCGTGCGTTCGGCACGTTTGATAACGCGCAGTTGCGCAAGCAGTTCGCCGACCAGGGCGCATTCCTGTACCTCGACGACTTCCTCGCGCCTGAAGTGACCGCGCAACTCGTGACGAGCGCGCACGCGCTGCTCGGCGAGGTGAACCGCAACTATCTGCCGGGCCACAAGCAGGGTGGCAGCGTAAGCCGACATACCATCGACCGCCTCGCGCCGTTCATCGCCGAACTGTACCGGTCGAAGGAACTGATCGGCTGGCTCGAGCAGATGAGCGGCGACCAGTTGCAACTGTCGCCCGCCGACGACCCGCACGCGTACGCGCTGTATTACTACACACGTGCCGGCGACCACATCGGCTGGCATTACGACACGTCGTACTATGACGGCCGCCGTTACACGCTGCTTCTGGGTGTGATCGACGAATCGTCGTGCCGCCTCGATTACGAGCTGCATACCCGCAACCCCGACACCGCGGACGTCCCCGGTTCGGTGCAGATTCCGCCCGGCGGTCTGGTGTTCTTCGACGGCGACAAGTTGCGCCACCGCATCACGCCGGCGCGCGAAAACGAAATGCGCGTATCGCTGACCTTCGAGTACGTCACCAATCCGAACATGCGGCCGTGGCGCCGCGTCATTTCCAACTTGAAGGACGCGATCGCGTACTTCGGTTTCCGCCAGGTGTTCAACCAGTTCGTGAAGCGTAGCGGAGCGCGCGCGTGACTCGGGCGGCGATGATCCTGCTGACCATTGGGGTCGCGCTCTTCGTCGCGCTGCTTGCATGGCAAGGCTTCGGGCCGGTCGCATCGACGCTGCTCGCGGCGGGCTGGGGCCTTGCGCTCGTCGCTGTGCTTCACCTGTTGCCGCTTCTGCTGGACGCGGGCGCGATCTCCGTGTTGTTCGACAGGCGCCGCGATCACATGAAGGAACGCGACGCTGTGTTTGCGCGCTGGACCGGCGAATCGGTGAACAGCCTGCTGCCGGCCGGCCAGATCGGCGGACCCGTCATGATGGTGCGGCAACTGGCGCAGCGTGGCATGCCGATGCGCGACGCGGCCGCGGCGATCACGGTCAGCACGACGCTCCAGGCGATCGCGCAGATTGTTTTCGCAATGCTCGGGCTGCTGCTGTTCGGCGCATCGGTGCACGGCGCGCTGCACAACCTGCAGACCGCGGCGTTTATCGCGACGGCGGTGCTCGCCGCGATGGTCGTCGGGTTCTACCTCGCGCAGCGGCGCGGCCTGTTCGGGCGTTCGCTGCGGGTCGTGTCGAAAGTGTTCGGCAAGCGCGACTGGTCGTCGCTGACGACGCGCGCCGACGCCGTCGACGCCGCCGTGCATGCGCTCTATAGCGAGCGCGGAAAAGTGGCCGCGAGTTTCGCATTGAGCCTCGCAGGCTGGATCGTCGGCACGGCGGAAGTCTGGCTTGCGCTGCGCTTTCTCGGCCATCCCGTGGACTGGGTCGACGCGCTGCTGCTCGAAAGCGTCGGCCAGGCGATCCGCGGCGCGGCCTTCGCGATTCCGGGCTCGCTCGGCGTCCAGGAAGGCGGCTATCTGCTGCTCGCGCCGCTCGTCGGCCTGCCGCCCGAGGCGGCGCTGGCGCTGTCGCTGTCGAAGCGCGCGCGTGAGCTGCTGCTCGGCCTGCCGGGGCTTCTCTATCTGCACTTCAGCGAACGTAGCTGGCAGCGGCGGCGTACAACGCGCATGCCGGCCACTGATTGATCCATTTAGAAAAAAGGACCGCGAATGCGCGCCATCATTCTTGCCGCAGGCCTTGGCCTGCGTCTCCAGCAGCCGCTCGGAGAACAGTATCCCAAATGCCTGTTGCGCTTCGACGGCATGACGCTGCTCGAGCGGCATCTGCAGATGCTGGACGCGGCGGGAGTCGACGAGGTTGTGCTTGCCCTGGGCTTCCAGCCGGAATCGGTTGAAGCGGAATTGAAGCGGATCGGCTGGCCGCGGCCGGTGGAGATCATGCTCAATGAGCGCTACGACCTGGGCAGCGTGCTAACGGTGCATACAGTGGCCGATGCGCTCACGCGCGGCGGCGACGTGCTGCTGATGGATGCGGACGTGCTGTATGACGAGCGGATTCTGTCGGCGCTGGTGGCCGGTGAACATGCGAACCGGCTCCTGATCGACCGCGACTTCGAGACCGGCGACGAGCCGGTGAAGCTGTGTCTGCAAGACGGCGTGCCGGTGGAGCTGAGAAAGCAACTGGCGGTGAATCTGGAGTACGACACGATCGGCGAGTCGGTGGGTTTCTTCCGGCTGCGCGAAGAGACGGCGAAGCGCTTTGCGCAGATCGTCGCGGGCTATGTGGACAGCGGCCGCGCGAACCTGCCGCACGAAGAAGCGGTGCGCGATCTGCTGCTCGAACGCAGCCACGCGTTCGAAACCGCCGACGTGACCGGTGCTCCGTGGATCGAAATCGACTTCCCGAACGACGTCGAACGCGCGGCCGCCGAGATTCTGCCGCTGCTGCAACCGCTCGTGGGCGCAGCGCGCTAGGTCGAATGCCGGCGAGGGTGGCAGCCCGGTTGCGCTGCTGCCCGGCAAACTTTCCGCTGTATCGAATCGTGCGCTGAATGGTGTCGGCGCACGATCTTCTGCTTGATCCCAGCCCCCAAAGACCAACACGCGTCGCCGCATTCGGGCTTTCGCCGTATCGCACGGCGCAATGCGATAATCGCGGCTTTTACGCCGACGGCTTTCGCCGCCGTCGCACGCATTCCATGCCTCTTGCATTAGGCGCCTTCATCGTTCCCCTGATCGTCGCGTGTGCGATGTTCATGGAAAATGTCGACTCGACGGTTATCGTCACGTCCCTGCCGGTTATCGCCCGCGACTTCGGGCACGATCCGATCACGCTGAAGCTCGCGGTCACGAGCTACGTGATCGGCCTCGGCGTCTTCATTCCGATCTGCGGCTGGGTCGCCGACCGCTTCGGCTCGCGCACCGTGTTCCGCACGGCGATCGGCATCTTCGTCGTGGGTTCGCTGATGTGCGCGGCGTCGATGTCGTTGCCCGCGCTGGTAGCGGCGCGCTTCGTGCAAGGCATCGGCGGCGCGATGATGGTGCCGGTGGGGCGCATCATCATTTTCCGTTCAATGCCGAAGTCGGACTTCATTCGCGCGGTCAACTATCTGACGGTGCCCGCGTTGCTCGGGCCGGTTGTCGGGCCGCCGCTCGGCGGCTTCATCACGACGTATCTGCACTGGCGGCTGATTTTCTTCATCAACATCCCGATCGGCCTGTTCGGTATCTGGCTCACGAACCGGCACATCCAGAACATCCGCGAAGCGCATCCCGGCCCGCTCGACTGGATTGGCTTCGGGCTGTCCGCGAGCGGCGCATCGCTGTTCATGCTGGGGCTGTCGCTCGTCGGCGGCGAACTCGTGACGAATACCGCGTCGATCGTCATGTGCGTAATGGGCGCCGCGCTGCTCTTCGTGTATTGGCTATATGCGAGCCGGGTGGAGTCGCCGGTGCTCGACCTGCGGCTGCTGCGCATTCCTAGCTTTCACGCGAGCGTCGCGGGCGGGTCGCTGTTTCGCATCGGGCTGGGCGCGGTGCCGTTTCTGCTGCCGCTCGCGTTGCAGGAAGGGCTCGGCATGACCGCCTTTGCGTCGGGTTCGATTACCTGCGCGTCGGCGTTCGGCGCGATCTTCATGAAGACGATCGCTTCGCCGGTGCTCGGGCGTTTCGGTTTCCGCACTGTGCTGATGTTCAACGCGGCCTTCGCCGGCATCGCGATCGCGATTTACGGCCTGTTCTTTCCGGGCACGCCGCACTGGTTGATCTGGTGTGTCGTGCTGGTCGGCGGCATTTTTCCTTCGCTGCAGTTCACGTCGCTCAATTCGCTTGCGTACGCCGACATTCCGAGCAGCGACGTCGGCCGCGCGACGGGTGTCGCCAGCGTGATCCAGCAACTGTCGCTCGGTCTCGGCGTGACAATCGCGGGCATCGTGCTACAGGTTTCGCATGACCTGCAGGGGCACGCGACGATCGTCTGGTCGGATTTCTGGCCCGCGTTTCTCGCCGTCGGACTGTTCTCGTTTGCATCGATTCCGGTGACCGCGCGTTTGCCGCAGGGCAGCGGCGACGAACTCGCGCGCGGCGGCCGCGGCCGCGCCTGACGCAGGCGGCGGGGTTCGCAACCGATCATTGGCATGTTATAAGCCCAAGGCAGGCTTTTTCGTCTAACGTAAAAACTGTCATGGAGGATACCCAATGAAGGCAAACAATAAAACGAAACTCTCCATCGCGAGCCTGGCATTTGCCGGGCTCGTATCACTTTCTGCGGGCTTTCTCGAATCTGCACCGGCCTGTGCCAAGGCTCCCGCGAAACAGCAGGCGGTTCTTTCCGCATCGGCGATCGCGGTTGCCGACAAATACGGCGCGGATACCGCCGAACAGATCTTCAAGGAAGGGGGCAATGCGGTCGATGCTGCAGTCGCCATTGCGTTTACGCTAGCCGTGACGTATCCGGAAGCGGGCAATATCGGCGGCGGCGGTTTCATGACGCTGTATGTGAACGGCAAGCCGTATTTCATCGACTACCGCGAGCGTGCGCCGCTCGCGGCGACACGAACGATGTACCTGGACGATCAGGGTAACGTCATCCAGGGCAAGAGCCTGTACGGCTACTACGCGGTCGGCGTGCCGGGCACGGTGGCGGGCATGTGGGAAGCGCAGCAGCGTTTTGGCAAGCTGAAGTGGAAGCAGGTGCTGGCGCCCGCCATCCAGTACGCGCGCGACGGCTTTATTGTCGACGCGCTGTTGCAGCAGCGCCGCGACAACGCGGCAAAAGACTTCGCTGGCAAGACGAATTTCGATACGTACTTCGGCAGCATGAAAGAGGGCGAGAACTTCAAGCAGCCCGATCTCGCCGCTGTGCTGACGCGCATTGCGAACAACGGCGCGAAAGAGTTCTACAACGGCAAGACCGCCGATCTGATCGCCGCGGCGATGCGCGGTCACGGCCCGATGACGAAGCGCGATCTGCAGGATTACAAGGCGGTATGGCGTCAACCGGTGCAGGCGGAATGGAACGGCTATCGCGTGATCACCGCACCGCCGCCGAGTTCGGGCGGCGTCGGCCTCGTGCAACTGCTGAAAATGAAGGCGGATCTCAAGCCGGATTTCAACGAGGTCACGCTCAATTCGCCGCAGTACATTCATTTGATGGCGGAGATCGAGAAGCGCGTGTTCGCGGACCGCGCGCAGTATCTCGGCGACCCGGATTTCTACAAGGTGCCGGTCGCGCAATTGACCGACGACGCGTATCTCGCGAAGCGTGCGGCCGAAGTCAACCCGAATGCGCTGTCGGATACGAAGAGCGTACAACCCGGGCTCGGCACATCGATGCCGGAGAAGGCGGAAACGACGCATTTCTCGGTCGTCGACAAATGGGGTAATGCCGTATCGAACACTTATACGGTGAACGGCTATTTTGGTTCGGGGGTGGTCGCAGAAGGCACCGGTATCGTGTTGAACGACGAGATGGACGACTTTGCGGCAAAGCCAGGCGTGCCGAACATGTTCGGCGTAGTGGGCAGCGACGCGAATGCGATCGAGCCGAAGAAGCGCCCGCTGTCGTCGATGACGCCGACTATCCTGACAAAGGACGGCAAGGTGTCGCTGGTGGTCGGCACGCCGGGCGGATCGCGCATTTTCACGTCGATCTTCCAGGTCATCACCAATGTGTACGACTTCAATATGCCGCTGAGCGACGCGGTGGCCGCGATGCGCTTTCATCATCAGTTGCTGCCGCCGAACACGATCTACTGGGAGCCGTATGCGCCGATCGACGGCGAGCTCGCCCAGCAGATCGAAGCGAAAGGTTATGTGTTGCAGAGGCAGAACTTCAATGGCGACATTCAGGCGATCAAGATCGACGGCGATACACCGGAAGCCGTCGCCGACCCGCGCGGTCGCGGGGTGACACGGGTGATTCAGTAGGGGGCGGGTGACCGAGCATCGACGTGCAATCTCACGGTATTGCGAGGTGGGCGTCGACGGACGCCCATTGGGTCTTGACCGGCTCCTCTAGCTGGACTAATATGGGCTAAGTCCAGTAGGAGCGAATATGCAAACGGTCAACATTCACGAAGCAAAAACGAACTTTTCCAGGCTCGTTGACGCGGCCGCAGGCGGTGAGGAAATCATCATCGCCAAGGCGGGCAAACCGGCCGCGCGGCTGGTCCCCATGGAGCAGACCAAGGTGTCGCGCCGGTTTGGTCTGCTAAAAGGCAAGATCCAGATTGCCGACGATTTTGACGCTCCGTTGCCCGACGACGTGATTGCCACGTTCGAGGGTCGCTGATGCGCCTGCTTTTAGACACGCATATTTATTTGTGGGTCGTTGCCGATGACCGCAAGCTTTCCAGAAGTGCTCGCAAGCTTATTTCCGATGCGGACGAAGTTTTCATCAGCAGTGCAAGCATTTGGGAGGCGTCTATTAAAGTCGGTCTGGGCAAGCTGGATGTCGACGTAAGACAACTCGTGTCCACCATTAACGCGGGCGGTTTTTCCGAACTGCCGGTGCGGGCGGCGCATGCCGCGATGGTGCGCGACTTGCCCGACATTCACCGGGATCCATTTGATCGGCTTCTGGTCGCGCAAGCTTTGTGTGAACCGCTTCGACTTGTCACGGCGGACAGTCACCTCGCTGGTTATACCGATCTTGTCATCTCTGTATAGGACAAGCGACGAGTGATACTTGGTTAGTCAACGCATCATTGTCGCGCGCCGAAAGTTCAAGCCATCCCCATGGGTCGAGAATCAATGCGGCGGACCGAACCGAAGAGGCACTGGCCGCCCAAGCCCCTCAAACCCAGGGGCGGAGGAGGAGACAATGGCCAGAGCCGCGAAACCTTCAGAACACACGCCACCAGCTGAAGCGCGCATCGAATCGCTAAGCGCGGTGACGCTCGCCACCCGCGACATGGCGCGCGCCGTGCCGTTCTACGAGGCGCTTGGTTTCCCGCGCTCGTACGGCGGCCCCGACGCCGCATTTACATCATTTGCATTCGGCCCGTCGTACCTGAACCTGATCGCGCAGACGCACGGGCCGATTCACGGGTGGGGCCGCGTGATCCTCCACGTCTCCGACGTCGATGCCCTCTATCAAAGGGCGCTCAGCGCGGGCCTCGTGCCGGAATTCGCGCCGTCCGATGCATCGTGGGGCGAACGCCATTTTCATATTACCGATCCGGATGGCCATCAACTAAGCTTCGCAAGGCGTCTGCGGTAAACTCAGCGGGTATCGTGCAGCGGGACGGTCGCGCGGCGAGGTAACACGGCTGACACCTCGCGCTTCGATAATCGATCCGTCGGCGCTGCCGTTCTTGTGCAGCGCGCAACCGTGGAGAAAACGCGATGAAGGAGTATGACCGGGAATCCGACGCCATGTCATTGGCCGCACGGCAGCGGCGCTTCGAGGAAGATCTCGTCGACGCGTACGACGAGGAACTGGAAATGGAGGTCGACGACCGCATGCTCGACGGTGCGGGCGTGTTTTCGCCGGAAGCGCGCGATGCACGCAAGCAATATTTCCGCGAACTGTTTCGTCTGCAGGGCGAACTGGTCAAGCTGCAGGACTGGATCGTGCAAACCGGCCACCGGCTTGTCGTGATCTTCGAAGGCCGCGACGCCGCGGGCAAGGGCGGCGCGATCAAACGGATCACGCAGCGGCTGAATCCGCGGGTGTGCCGCGTCGCCGCACTGCCCGCGCCGAACAACCGCGAGCGCACGCAATGGTATTTCCAGCGCTACGTCAGCCACCTTCCCGCCGGCGGCGAAATGGTGCTGTTCGACCGCAGCTGGTATAACCGTGCGGGCGTCGAGCGCGTGATGGGCTTTTGCAACGACGACGAATACGAAGAGTTCTTCCGCTCGGTTCCGGAGTTCGAAAAAATGCTGGTGAGAAGCGGCGTTCAGATCGTCAAATACTGGTTTTCGATTACCGACGAAGAACAGGAAGTCCGCTTCCAGGCGCGCATCCAGGATCCGCTGAAGCAATGGAAGCTGAGCCCGATGGACCTAGAAAGCCGGCGCCGCTGGGAAGCGTACACGCAGGCCAAGGAAGTGATGCTGCAGCGCTCGCACATCGCCGAAGCGCCGTGGTGGGTCGTGCAAGCGGTCGACAAGAAACGCGCGCGCCTGAACTGCATCCACCATCTGCTGACCCAGATGCCGTATCAGGAAGTCGAGCATGCGCCGATCACGCTGCCTGAGCGCGTGCATCACGACGACTATATCCGGCAGCAGGTGCCCTCTGGGATGATCGTGCCCGAACTGTACTAGCTACGAACGGTTCAAGCGAAACAGAGTGGTTCTGCACTGCGCCCCAAGGGTTGGACACTTGTCCGCACGCTTGGGGCGCAGTTCATTTTGGGCCGCGCTGCATGCATGCCCAGAACTCAGAACAGATTACGGAACAACCAATACAGGCCCGCCGCGAGCGCGATCGATGCGGGCAGCGTCAGCACCCACGCAAGCACGAGGCTGCGCACGGTGTTCCATTGCAGGCCCGAGCCGTTCGCGGCCATCGTTCCCGCCACCCCCGACGACAGCACATGCGTCGTCGAGACCGGCAGCCCGTAGACGTCCGCGGCGCCGATCGTCAGCATCGCCACCAGTTCGGCCGATGCGCCCTGCCCGTAGGTCAGATGCTGCTTGCCGATTTTTTCGCCGACCGTCACGACGATCCGCTTCCAGCCCACCATCGTGCCTAGCCCGAGCGCAATCGCAACGGCAACCTTGACCCACGTCGGAATGAACTTCGTCGCGTTGTCCGTTTGCTTCCTGAAGTTGTCGATGGCCTTTGCGTCGTCGGCGGCGAATGCGGGCTGCTTGGCCTTCCCCATCAAACGGATCGCTTCGGACGCAATGTACATGTCGTTGCGCACGTTATTGACGTTGTCCTGCGGTACGTTCGCCATCGAACCCGACGCGCCCACCTGCTGGCCGATGCGCTCCGTCAACTGCTGCAGTGCGGGCACGGTAGCCGGCGTGAGCTGACGGGTCTGCACGTAGTGTTCGACCTCGCCGCGCGGGTCCGCCGACTGCGGTGCGCCGTTCGTGTATTTGCCGAGCGCGGTCGCGGCCTGCTGCGAAACGGCGAGGAACGTCTGCGTTTGCGCGGGCGTGACGGCCTTGTTCAGCGCATACGCGGTCGGCACGGTGCCGATCAGGATCAGCATGATGAGGCCCATGCCTTTTTGCCCGTCGTTCGAGCCGTGTGCAAATGAAACGCCGGTGCAGGTCAGGATCAGCAGCGCGCGGATCCAGAACGGCGGCGGCTCCTTGCCCTTCGGTTCCGTATAGAGCGCCGGCACGCGGATCACCGCCTTCAATATGAGCAGCAATAACCCCGCCGCCAGAAAGCCGACCAGCGGCGAGAACAGCAGCGATTTGCCGACGCCTAGCGCCTGATTCCAGTCGACGCCGCTCGTGCCCGACGCGCCGTGCAGCACCTGGTTCATCAGACCGACGCCGATGATCGAGCCGATCAGCGTATGCGAGCTGGACGACGGCAGACCGAAGTACCAGGTGCCGAGATTCCACACGATTGCGGCGATCAGCAGCGCAAACACCATCGCGAAGCCGGCGCTGCTGCCAACCTGCAGAATCAGTTCGACGGGCAGCAACTGCAGTATCCCGAACGCGACCGCGCCGGACGAAGTCAGCACGCCGAGGAAGTTCCAGGTGCCCGACCAGACGACCGCGAGATTCGGCGTCAGCGAATGCGTATAGATGACGGTGGCGACGGCGTTCGCGGTGTCGTGAAAGCCGTTGACGAATTCGAAGCCGAGTGCGATCAGTAACGCGACCCCAAGCAGCAGATACGGGAGGAAGGTCGCATGTCGCACGGCCTGAAGATCGTCGATCAGCTGGGTCGCGCAATAAACGGCACCTGCGATGATGACGAGCAGAAAGATGATGAGGCCGACACTGCGACCTCTACCAGTTGAGGAACCCGATTGCGGGTAGGAGAGTTCCGGCATGGCCTATACCTCCCAGAATGGTCGCGTGATTGGTTGATCCTGCGGCGCAAGTGTGTCGTCAGGATGACAATGGCGTGACGGGCGGGGGCTGAAAGAACGGACGAATACGGGACGCAGCCCGTTGGCAATGCTCATCGGACAGTAAAAATGCATGGTGATTGAAATTGATAGCAGAACGAGTTATCGGGTTCGGTAGCAGGGCAATAAACTGGTAAAATTTTCAGTGCAGCGCGTGCTGAATACACCTTGGCTCGTCGTGTGCGTTGTCTCTCCGAATTCCCTAGGCCCACTGCGCAGGTGGTAAATGGCGTTAGAAACAAATCAAACGGCTGGCCAGGGCAAGCGCTTTGTCGCGCGCATTTACCGTCTCCGCGTCGCGGGCCTGGGTCTCGGTTTCTTCTGCGTCGCTTCAGTTTTTCTCGAACAACAGCGCGGCATCTTGCTGTGGAGCCTGCTGGTCTTGCACGCTTTCATCTGGCCGCATGTCGCGCGCCGCGCTGCGCTCGCGTGCGTCGTGCCGTATCGCGGCGAGCGCCTCAACCTGATGATCGATTCGCTGCTGGGTGGCCTGTGGGTCGTCGCGATGCGTTTTAACGTATTGCCGAGCGTGCTGATTCTCGCGATGCTGAGTATGGACAACATTGCAGCAGGCGGCATGCGTCTGTTCGTGCGCGGGCTCGGCGCGCATTTCGCCGGAATGGCGGCTGGGGCGCTTGTGCTCGGCATCGTGTTTACCCCGATGTCGCGGATGGCGACCATCGTCGCCTGCCTGCCGTTTCTGGTTGTCTATCCGCTCGCCCTCGGCTGGTCGACTTACCGGATGTCGCAAGAGCTCTCTGCGCGCAAGAAGGAGCTTGAACATCTGAGCCGCACCGACGGCCTCACCCAACTCTGGAACCGGCGCCATTGGGAAGGCCAACTGGCCGAAGAGTTCGAACGCTGCTGCGCGAACCGCTATTCGTCGTGTCTGCTGCTGATCGACCTCGACCACTTCAAGCAAATCAACGATACGCTCGGCCACCCCGCCGGCGACGCTGTTCTGCAAGCATTCGCCGATCTGTTGCGCCGGCATTTCAGGGCGGGCGACAGCATCGGCCGTTACGGCGGAGAGGAGTTCGGCGTCGTGCTGCCGGGCGCGACACTACGCGAAACGCAGGCGATCGCGAAGGATCTGTTGCTGCGGGTTCGTGCACGGTCGAAAGAGCCGGGTGCATCCTGTCCTTGCACGATCAGTGCGGGCATCGCGCAGCTCGCGCCCGACATGCCGGACTACCATACGTGGCTGCTCGAGGCCGACCGCAGCCTGTATCAGGCGAAGGCGCAGGGGCGCGACCGCATCGTCGTCGCGCGCGTGGCCGCCACGGTATCGGCACCGGCCGATAAAGAGCAGACCTGACGGGCGAGGCAGTGTAGCGGATGCCGGTCTTCGGTAAGCCGTTGCGGCTTAAGCCGCCAGCGCACGCCCCGGGGCGATGCATCGCAGTGTTACACCATCGTGCTGTTCATGCATAAGCGGCCCACCCGGCAGCGGCTGCCCAAATAGCGAGCGCTGCGACGGCACGGGCCCGACTGCGTAGCCGCGCCGTTCCCACGCGTCGAGGCCGCCCTTGATAGCGCGAACCCGCTTATAGCCCTTGTCGCGCATCTGTTGCGATAGCATGCGCGCCGTTTCGTCGTCCTGACACACGCAATAAACCACGGTGTTGCGGGCGACGAGCGCTACGTCGACCTTGTCGAGCGAAGCGCGGTCGATACTCATCACCCGCGGCAGCCGATACGGCTCCTGCTGCCGCACGGGTTCGGGGCGCGCGTCGAGAATCATCGGCGGCAGCGCGGGGCGCAACATCGCTTCGAAGCGCTCCGGCGTGATTTGCGCAAGCGTGAACGGCGGCTGCAGGCGCCACCGCTGCACGAGTCGATAGAGCAGATAAGTCGCCGCGAGCGCGACAAGGACATCGACGACGGTCCCGCCATGCGCTCTCACTTCAGAGAGCAACATGCGCAGATGCCGCTCGAACAGCGCACCGCCTAGCAGCCAGAACGTCGCCCATGCGGTGACGCCGAGCCCATCCCACGCGAAGAAAATCACCGGATTGACACGCGTCGTGCCCATCAGCGGCGGCGTGATGATCGCGAGACCCGGCACGAACTTCGATACTGCAACAATTGCGGGCCCGAACCGGACGAACAGCAGGCGTGCTTTCCTGATGCGGGATTCGACGGCGACAGACAGCCGCGCGAGACCATGAATCAAACGGCGTCCGAACACGCGCCCTGCGGTGAACCAGACAGCGTCGCCCGTCAACGCGCCGAGCACCGCCGCAGCCAGCACATGCCAGAACATCAGCTTGTGGTCGACGATGGCAACCCCCGCGAACAGCAGCAGCGGCACAGCGGGAATCGGAATGCCAAGGCGCGCCAGCAGCACGTTGAGAAAAACCAATGCGCTGCCCCACGTCGATATGGCCGTAGCCGGAAGTTCGATCAATTGAGTTCCTCCTTGCGTGCCGCTGAGTAAAGCGGAAGGAATATGCGCGGATTATTGTTGCACGGATGCGTGTGCAGCGCAGCTTGGCCTAGTGCGCGGCTGTCGCGATCAGTGTCACCGGAATGCCCTTGCATCCGACGCTGCTCGATACCTCGAACGCTCGCCATTCAGATTTTCCCGTATCGGACACCACCGGATCGATTTGCCGGTCGGCGCGCAGCACGTTGAACGGCCACGACGGACGCATCAGCCGTTCGTGCACGAGCGAGCCGAGCCAGATCGGCGTCGGGGCCGCGCCTGCTGTGCGTTGCACTGCATATTCGGTCGGCCAGAAGCGCAGCACGTCACGCTCGTCGCGCCGCTCGCGCTGGCGGGCGAAGACCAATGTCGAAGGTTCGCCGTCGTTCAGTTTTGGCAGAACCGGTAAGTCCATCGCGGGCACGTCCGGCGAGATCAGCGAGAACAGGCTGCGTGTGGACACGCGCGTTCCGGCAACCCAGCCCCTGCTGAGCAATTGCGCTTCAATTTGTTGCGGGTCGGCGGACCACTGCAAGGTGATCGGTTCGCGGTGGTCGCCTGTGAGGTCCGAGCGATAGCACGGAAAAGTCTTCCAGAGAACATCCGTCCATTGCGCCTGACTCACGACGATCGGCGGGCGATTCACGGCTTCCGGCATCGCGATCGAGCGAAGATGGAGCCGGTATTGCAGCCCGACGCTCGTGCAGATCACGACCAGCACCACGGCGGGCATGAACGGCCGCGCTGGCGGCACTTCGGGACTCCACCAGATGGCAGTCAGCGCGACAACGGCGACCCAGATGGCCGCGAACGCAGCGCCGCCTATCGCATCGGAAAACGAAAACCGGCTCGAGTAAAGGTCCGCGAAAGCGATCGCAACGATGATCGCGATGCTGAGCCCCGTGGCCACGATGCCGAGAAACGCGCCGGAGCGCCGCGCGATGACGAACGCGAAAAACCCGTAGACGATGACGCTTGCGGCGACATGATTGCTCGGAAACATGTAGGCGGACGAACTCGCGTTCCATGGCGGCGCGCGATGAACGATGAACTGGATCGCAAAGATCAGCAGTTGCGAGAACACGACGGCGGTGAGCCAGTAGACGACCGTGCGCCAGCGGCGCTCGTAGGCCATCCAGAGGACGCCGGTCGCGATCAATGTGGACAGGGTCGGCACCGTGCCGAGCGCCGTGACATGCGACAGCACGTCGCTGGTCCATGGCGAGCGCACCGATTGCATGAACCGGTAGACCGACATGTCGACATGCACGAGCGGGTTGCCTTGCACGACGTCCTGCAGCACGCTGAAGAAAATCGCAGCGAACAGCAGCATGAACACCGAGATCACGATGATGATACTGGTGCGTCGACCTTTCGGCTCGACGATGCCCAGCACGAGGCCGCCGACGGTACCGGGATGCGCGCGTGCCCATCGTGCGATAACGTCGCGCGAAGCGATGGACCACGTGTGCGCATGCGAGACCAGGACGCGCGTGACGACGAAGATCAGCCAGACGACGCCGACGACGATCGCGAGCGCGGCGACGAGCCGGAACGACACGTCGCCCGCAAGCTGGATCGATGCGCCGAACACGACGCCGGGCAGGATATGCGCCGGCGCCCAGAGCAGCGCGGACAGCAGGTTCATCGCATAGAAGCGCGCGGGCGGCATATCGAGCATGCCCGCGACGACCGGCACGATCGCACGCAGCGGCGCCGCGAACCGCGCGAATATGACGCTCTTGCTGCCGTGCTTCGCGAAATACTGGTGGCCGTTTTCCAGCAGCTTCGGATGCGAGCGGAACGGCCATAGTCCGGCAATCGTGTCTTTGTAGCGATGGCCGATCCAGTAGCTCATGCCGTCGCCAGCTACTGCCCCGGCGATTGCGCAGACCAGCAGCCATCCGAGATTCAGTGAGCCGGTGCCCACCAATGCGCCCGCGATGAACATCGCGGTGCTGCCCGGCACGAACGTTCCGACAAAGGCTACGGCTTCGAAAAACGCGGCCAGAAAGACGATAGCCAATGCCCATCCAGCGTGCCCCATGAGCAGATGCAGAAACTGGACGTACGCATGCTCCATTGAATTCTCCCGATGTTCTAGTACGGTATGGGACAAGCGTGCGCCGTAGGGTTCTTCTGGCGATGCCGGCTCCTAAAGTCTATCAGTCTAAGGGCATTGGGCCCTGGCGCGCAGAGGAGCCGCCGGCATCGCGCACGGCAGGCAAGTCGCTCTGGCTGATGAACTGCCGGTTCTTTAGCGACATTCGGAAGCGATGGCGGCAGCCGCGAGTGTTACGGAAAATTTCAGACTCACCGCTTGTGTTCACCACGCGTTCACCGTGATTATTCGTGCTGCCAATGTTCTTTCAATAACCATGCAAACCCGTAATCAAAAGTTCATTTAAGTTTTGAACATGGACGCCGTTTACCAGCATTAAGCAGTTGTTCTATCAAAGGCAGTTCGCCTCTCAGTCAATCCCGGCGTTTCGCGAAGCTGTGCAATTGTTTGGTCGCTGCGCCGCATTGAACAGCATGAGTCGTGAAGAAAACGCGTCGATGGAAGCCTGGCGCGGGCAGTTGCGTGCTGTTGCTGATTTGCCTTCTGTACCTTCTCCAATACTCCGACCGCGTCAACATCGCGACTGCCGCCGGCGCGATCAGCCACGATCTGCACCAGACAGTTAGGCGGCGAACCCCGTGAAGCCGCGGAACTCGCGGAGGCCATTGCAAACGGCGACGTCGGGGTGGCCGTGGGATTGAAAGCCGGGGACCGGTCAAGCCTGATGTTTTCCCTAAGCACGATGAAAGATCAGCTAAACGCGATCGTGCGCGGTATCAAGAATTCAGCGTGTCCATATCCGCTTCCGCAGACGAAATTGCGCAAGGCAACACGGATCCTTCACAACGGACCGAAGAGCAGGCTGCATCGTTGCAGGAAACGGCGTCAAGCATGGAGCAATTGACCGCGACGCTCCGGCAGAACTCCGATAACGCAAAGCAGGCGACTTCGCTTGCGACCGCCGCATCGACAGTGGCTCTGCGTGGCGGCGACGTAATCGGCGTGTGGTTGACACTATGCACGGGATTTCCGACAGTTCGGCGAAAGTTTCTGAAATTATCAGCGTGGTAGCGGCGTCGGATGAGCAGAGCAGTGGCATCGAACAGATCAATCGTGCTGTGACGCAAATGGATGACGTGACTCAGCAGAATGCGGCGCTAGTCGAACAGGCGTCGGCAGCAGCCCATTCGATGGCGCAGCAGGCTCATGACCTGCTCGGCGTGGTAGCGGTGTTTAAGATCGACGGCATGCGGCAAGCACTTTACTAAACCGAAACGGCAACAGCCTACGTCGTTGTAATCCAAAGAGGCTTGCCGTTCTGTTAAAGACGGCTAACGGTTTGACGCCGTGAGCGCGCGATAACCCCAAATAACGCGCACTTCCACCGCGTTGCGCATATTTAGAATATGCCGTTAAAACGGCTATCGGCAGCGCTTGCTAAGCGAAATCCTGTTGTTATTACCTTACTTTACGTTCAAAAGATAGCACTTATGGCTATATCCATGGCATAGTCCGCCTATGTCAATCAACTGGGAGATGAGATGGCCACATTGGAACAGATCCAGGCTCGCATGAAAAAACTGCAGGCCGAGGCGGAGGCGATCATGGCGAAGCGGTCACGCGGTGCGCTGGATCAAATTGCAGAACTGATGCACAAGCACGGGCTTACCACGCAGGACATCGAAGTGCGCGCCAAAACCGGCCGCAATCGTGCAAAAGCTAATGGGATCGGGGCAGCCGCAGGTAAGTTCAAAGCGGTGGGCGCAACCAAGGGCAAGCTGCCGCCGAAGTATCGCGATCCCAAAACGGGCGCCACGTGGAGCGGCCACGCCCGGCCGCCGGCATGGATCAAGAACGTAAAAGACCGAACCAGGTTCTTGATCGATGCCGGCAGCGCGGCAGCCGAAGCAAGCGTTGCGACTAAGGTTAAACCCGCTGGCAAGAAGGCCGCAGCAAAGAAGACCGGTAAAGCTGCGAAGAAGGTCGCACGGAAGGCCGTGAGTGCGAAAGCAATCGGCAGAAAGGCGGCTGCAAAGAAGGTGACAGCAAAGCGGGCTGCCCCGGCTTCGGCCAAAAAGGCAGCGACGAAGAAAGTGGCGGCAAAGAAAGGGGCGGGCAGAAAGTCGGGTCGCGGCGCTAAACCCGCGGTGACGTCGACTAAAGCGGTCACGGTGGCGCCGGCAGCGGCCAATGGCGCCGTCGCGATGAATTGACCTGGCCGGCGCGCGGTGCCCAGCGTCACCGCGCGCGGTAAGGCAAGCTGGCAGTCGATGGGGCGAAGCGGCAAGTATCCGTCGTTTAGTCGCCGGCTAGTCGCCGGTTTTGCTTCGCGGTTTGCGTTGATCAAATTCGATGCTTACGCATCGTTTATCGGGTCTCGGGAAAGACGGCCCGCCCCTGCGTGATATCGCGCAACGCGTCTTGGGCGCCGCCCAGCGCGGTAACGGGCATACGGATCGTGAGCTGGACGCCCATGCTGTACGCGCTACCTTCCAGCACGTAATTCTCCTGTTCGATCCAGCGGCGCACGCGCGCCTCGTCCGGATATCCCATTTCGACTACAAACGACGCAACTGCGATGCGTTCTATGCGAGGCGCATCTTGCAGCGCGCTAGCAATCGCATCGGTATAAGCGCGTACAAGACCGCCGGCTCCGAGCTTGATGCCTCCGTAGTAGCGCACGACAGCGGCCAGCACGCCATCCAGGTCGTGGTGGCGCAGCACTTCGAGAATGGGCCGGCCGGCAGTGCCGGACGGCTCGCCGTCGTCCGACATGCCGGACTGACCGCCTGCGAGCAGCGCCCAGCACACATGCGTTGCAGCGGGATGTGCTTCGCGCAGGCGCCGTAACTCGTCCATTGCGGCGTCGCGGTCGGCAACGGGAAGCGCATAAGCGATAAATCGGCTTTTGCGTATTTCGAGTTCCGCGGTTAGAGCGGCGGGGAGCGTATAGGTTGGCAAGGCAGGTAATCGATTGATGAAGCGCAAAGGAGGCAAGGTGCCCATTTGCAATGTTAACGGATGCGGGGAGCGCGGTTAAACCGCGATGTCAGTGAAGAAATCCGTCGCCGTATTCTGGGGGATTTAGTAACGGTGTCTTGTCAAGTTGTGTAATGACGCGAGCCCGAATGCGCCCGATAATCGGTCAGGTGACGGATCTAGCTTCTGGCTGGAGCGAAGTCGGATTCCTCGTCCGGTGATCCGTCATCTCCCTTTCTCTAAAGCGCGGTTTGAAGACTTTGACGATGACCGCGCGGCCGCCGACGATATGCTTCATCCGCTCAGGTGTTAGCGTATCCGCTCTGATTCCGCAACGCAGATGCCAAGGAAAGGACAATGCGTGCGGCAAGACACGCATCCGTATAGAAACGGCGCAGAAGCCGTATCGAAACCTCACGGCTGCGCTGTTGACCGCACGGCACTCCCACGCTGAACGCTTACTTGCGCAACAAGCTTTGCGGCGGGATACGTTCGTCGACGGGTTGCCGTGCCGCGGGCGGAAATCCCGGCGGATAGTCGACGATTCGCGCGACTGTCTGCGAGGCCGCCGGCTGCGTCTGTGCCGTCACGCCGAAGCGTGCACCGGCACGTGCCCCGCCGATGATCGCGGTCATCGCTTGCCGGTCGAGTTCGACGCTGGCGGAAAGATCTTTAATGACGAGCTTGGCCATGGCTGTTCCAGAAGTATCAGAGTGGCGTGCGGCGCGGGTCGAACCGCTGGCCGATCGCACCGATTGCAGCATCGTCGCCGCATGAGCCGCTTCATGAACCATCGCATGAGTCATTGCATGAATCACAGACGGTTCGAACAACCAGTATAGGAAATCGTATCCGCTTCCGGTATGCGCTAGCGCGCATTAGCGCAGTGCGGAGGTCCCGGGACCTCCACTACGGCGCGCAATCACACGATGGCATTCGTGCTGGCCCAAAGCTTCGGGCTGACGTTCAGGTTCGGCGGAACGAAGCCGGCGCCGATCACGCCGATATTGTTCAACGCTTCGACATTGACGAACTGCATTTGCGTGATGTTCTGGTTCACCCCGATGTTGACGTTGGCGACCGGGCCGAGGCCTGCCAGCCAGCTATTGCCGGGAACGCCACCGCCGCTGATGGCTGACATCGCGCGGCGCTCGAGCGTCCGGGTGCCGGACAGATCGCTGATGATGATGGACGACATAATGTTTCTCCAAAGATAGTTGCATCTCGCAGTGAGACGGACTGAATTCACGGGGAGCGCGCGTGGCGGCGCGCTCCCGGTTCCCCCGTTAAGCGACGTGTGGTCAATAAACCGTGACGTGGTTCGTGCCAGTCATCGTCGGCGTAATGGTCGTGTTCAGATTCTTCGCGAACGCATTGCCGTTGTTGCTTACGTTGTTGACGTCCATCGACTGGTTTACAAGTTGCTGTGCGTCGACCGTCTTGCTGTTATCGAACTTGAACGACAGGCTCGGGAAGTACGGATAGGCGATGTAGCCGCCACGCACGGCCTTCATGGCCTTGCTGTCGAGTTGTTCGGTAACGGACAGGTCTTTGATGATCAGCGCTTTCATGAAAGTTCTCCTAAGAAGGAATAGAGGGGTCTTGCGGTTCGTTTGAGCATCTTGTCTGCTCGAGCGTCACTAACGCACAGGCTGTGCCAGGCGCTCGTCCAATCCGCAACAAAGCGATCAAGCCTTTGATAGACAAGGCTTATCCGCCCTGCCACAGAATCATCGGCTGCGCTGTGCGATGTCAGCGCGCGCGGTCGATGACGGTTCAAGGCCGACTATCCGCCCAGTGCTGTTGGCCGGTTCGCAACACATGGCGCTCTCATTTGTCGCGGGGCAATCCTGGTTTGCGAAAGACAAACGTGCGGGCTACTATCGAACGAGCGCATGTAATTGATTACGACAGGATCTTCCTCCGCCCAACAAGCACTGCGTCGCTTTGCACAAATGGCTAACCTTGCGCATGTGATTCGGGATTTCCAGAACGGCGCGCTATCGCACGACGCGTTTGTCGCTCAACTCGACAGCACGCTGACGACAGAAGGCCTCGGCTCTGCGCGTCTGCTGGAAATACTCGGCGAAGCGCATGCGAAGATGCCGCTGCCTGCCGATCTGTACGCCGAAGTGCGCCGCAGAATCGAGCAACTGCCGGTGTCGAATCTCGCGACGGGCGGCGAGGAAACGCGCGTGCAGACAGCACTCGAGCAGCGCGCGGCACCGCCGTCCACCGCGTCTGCCACATTCGGTGCCTCGATCGCGCAAGGGCCGGGATTCGACCAGACCAAAGGCACTGGCGACACGCTGAACAACCGCTTCGTACTCGAAGAATGTCTCGGTGTCGGCGGAATGGGTACCGTGTACAAGGCACTCGATCTGCGCAAGCTCGAAGCATCGGACCGCAAGCCGTATGTTGCGATCAAGGTGCTGAACGTCCAGTTTCGCGGCAACCCGAAGTCGCTGATTGCGTTGCAGCGTGAAGCGCGTAAAGCGCAGGTGCTCGCGCACCGCAACATTGTCACCGTGTACGACTTCGACCGCGACGGCGCGATCGTCTATCTGACGATGGAGCACCTGTCGGGTAAGCCGCTGAGCCAGATACTTCGGACCCCGGATTTCAAAGGCATGCCGGTCAACGCCGCGCTGCCCATTGTGCGCGGCATGTCGAATGCACTCGCGTACGCGCACGAGCGCGGCTTTGTGCACTGCGATTTCAAGCCGGCGAACGTGTTTCTGACCGACACGGGTGAGGTCAAGGTGATCGACTTCGGCATTGCGCGCGTATTCCAGCGTACCGAAGAAGAAAACGATGCAACCGTGTTCGACCCGGGCAGCCTCGGCGCGCTGACGCCGGCCTATGCAAGCCCTGAAATGCTCGAGCATCGCGAGCCGGACCCGCGCGACGACATCTACGCGCTCGGCTGCATCACGTATGAGCTGTTGACGGGGCGCCATCCGTTCGACCGCATGTCCGCGACGCAGGCACGCGCTGCAAATCGCCAGCCGCAACGCCCCGAAAGTCTCGGCAACCGGCAATGGCGCGCGGTGCGTTCGGCATTGTCGTTTGACCGGAATACGCGCATGCCTGGCGTCGCACGCTTTGTTGAAGAATTCGGCGCCGACGAACCGCGCAATGGGAAGCCTAAAACGGGGACATCGCAGGGCACCATGAAGACCGGCTGGCCATCCGGCTGGGCGTTGAAATCAGGCATGGCAGCGCTTGCCGTGCTGATTGCGGCGGGTGCCGGCATTTACCTGTTTCGTGCCGCGCCGGGCCGCGAAGAAGCCGGGCCGCAGCCGCCCGACGCTTCGTCGGAAGTCGCCGCGCCGCCGGTGCAACCGCCGCGAGTTCCCGCGCCGCCACCTACGATAGCTATGGTTGCGCCGTTGCTCGCGCAAGTACCGTGTTCGGCGCTCGCGGCGTCGATCCATGACCGAGCCGTGCAGGTGCGCGGCTTCGTTCCGCAGCGCGACGGCATCGCAAAACTGAAAGAGACGGTGGGCGCGCTGCCGGGTGTTGAAGCACTCAATCTCGACGTCCAGCAGGTCGGCGACGACAAGTGCGAGGTAATCAACGCACTCGCGCCTTACTGGACACGCAACTGGCAAGCGGGCCACATTGCCGCGGTCCGCGTACGCGCGCCACATGGTCAACTGACCGAGGGCGACCCGCTGGTCGTCGATGTGACGACACCGGGCTACGATTCGTACGTCAACGTCGATTACTACGTGCTGGACGGCAGCGTCGTGCACATGGTGCCGGGGCCGCGGGCGAAGAACAATCAAGCGCCGCCGCGCTACGCGGCGACGATCGGCTCGGCCGGCGACTGGATCGTTTCGAAGCCGTTCGGCTCCGAACTGGTCGTGCTGCTGATTACCCCGGTGCCGTTGTTCGACAGTTCGAGGCCGGAAAGCGAATCACGTGCGGATTACCTGCGCGTGCTCGATGCCCGCCTCAAACAGATCGCCGCGAAGTATGGTCAGGACCGCATCGTGGCCGACATTGCGCAGATCACGAGCAAGGCACGCGGAAATTGAAGCGGGCCGCGTGCGGCGCGCGCGGTTCGTTGCACTGCGCTTCATCGCCGCGCATTGTCATTTGAGATCTTTAGCGACGCGAAAGCCGTCCTGCGATTGACGCACGCTCGCGCTGTACTTGAAGCGCGTCGACGCCAGCATGTAGTCGTTGCCCTCGCGCCACGAGCCGCCGCGAATGACTCGCATGTTGCAGCCCGGCGCGTCCCAGATCCGGCCGTCGGTCGGCGCGTTCTGGTATGAGTTGTGCCAGCAGTCGCCGACCCATTCCCATACGCTGCCGTTCATGTCATAGAGGCCATACGGATTGGCGGCGAACGACCCGACGCTTTCCGGGCCTTCTTTATGCCACGGGTCGCCGCAGTCCTTGCAGTTCGCATTGCCCTTGCGCATCGGGTCGCCCCACCAGTATTTCGTCGCGGTGCCGCCGCGATCCGCGTACTCCCATTCCGCTTCGGTGGGGAGCCGGTAAGGTTTTCCCGTTACCTTAGCCAGCCATTTCACATAGAGCTGCGCGTCGTCCCAGCTTAGGTCGCGTGCCGGTGCGTTCTTGACGGTGTTGTTCTCCGGCGAGAGGCGCGGGCAGCCGTTAGCATCGGCGCATGCATTCCATTGCTCGACCGTCACTTCGTATTTGCCGATAGCAAATGGTGTGGCGATAGCTACGTGGTGCGGAGGCTTCTCGGAAGGGTCGTCGGAGTTGCTGCCCATCGTGAACGAACCCGCGGCTAACGGCACCATAACCGGGCATGCAGCACAGTCCTTGCTTTCGCCGCTGCTGTGGGTGGCCGGCGCGGCTTTGGTGATTGCCTGCGCAGGGGCCGTTGCAGCCGGCGCAGCGGGAGCCGGGGTGGGCGGAGCCGCAGCGCTGGGACGCTGCTGCTGGGGCGGTGGCGTGCTGGCAGGCGCCGCGCGGCTTGTATCGGGGGCGGGCTTTGGCGCCGCCGCCTTGAGCCGTTCGATGCGCGCACGCGCAAGTGTCGCGAAGCGGCCGTTCGGATAGGCCTTTAAATACGCTTCGTAATCGCTTGCATAGTTGCTGTCCTTGATTGAGTCCCAGAAGGTCAGCTCGTATTGCTCGTTGCTGTCTTTAGGCATGATGCCGCGGCTGTGCGGTGCAATAACCGTATCGCTGCCCGCTTGGGCCTGAAGCTCTGCGATGTCGCGCGGCGCGTCAAAAGCGGGTGAAGCCTCCGCGAGGCTCACCGCCGCATCGAACGAAGAGGCTGACCACGGTCTTTGCCGGCCGTGCGTGACAGCGGTCACATTTGCTGCGACCCGCTGCAACATGATGGCGACGTCGTCATGCGGCGATTCCGACAATTCGCGCAGCCATGCCGCAGTAAAAACGCCGTGACGGGCGCCGTCCGCTGCGAACTTGCCCGGTGACGTCGCTAAGGAAAGCAGCGTTTGGTTGGGCAACGCGACGGTAAATTGACTTGTAGATTCGAATGGCTGCGTGAGACACGCATCGACAATCACGAAATTGCGTTGATGTGGACGTGGAGCGGACATCGCCGTTATCACGCTGGCCAGATCGACGCCGTCGCGCACGAGCATTGCAGGTGAGCGCGCGTCGACGCCCGCGGGCACCAGCAGTGTCGACCCGGGGGTTTGAAATCCGTGTCCGGCGAAATAGAAGAGGCCGACTCCGCCCGCCTGTAGCCGCCGGCCGAATTCGGCAATGGCGTCGTTCATCCGCTGCGGCGTCGCGTCCGTTTCAGCGACGACATCGAAGCCAAGCGACGTTAGCGCGGCGCTGACCGCTTGTGCATCGCGCCGCGCATTGCCGAGCGGGCTGCCTGGATAGTGGCCGTTGCCGATCACGAGCGCGATCTTTCGGCCATCCGTGCCGACCTCGGCTTGCGCAAGGCCTGCCTGAGCGCCGCTCCAGTGCACCTCGATGATCCCGATCATGCATACCAGCAGGAGTTTTCGCCACATATTCAAATCCTGTCAGTTCTGGACCGTATATAGATACCGGACGTCTCGCCGACCATCATCGATAACGATAGCACGCGGTTAGAGCGTCAGAACGTTAACGAGCGTGGCGTTTCATTTTGGCAAGTTCCGTCCTAAGCTAAAGCAGAATCGCGAAGCACTGACGATCCTTCGGGAGAATGCGCAATGCGAAGAACAATAACGTCGGGCGTTCTGGCCGCGCTTTGGGTTGTCTCCGTCGCGCTGGGTTTAGCGGTACCGGCGTCGGCCGCACAGACGCCGTCACCGCCGAATGCACAGGAATACATCATCTGGCCGTACGACGGCGCCGTGATCCAGGGCGGCAAGCTTTGGGTGCGCATGGGGCTGCGCAATATGGGCATATGTCCGAAGGGCGTCGATTTCCCCAACTGCGGGCACCATCATCTGCTGATCGACACAGACTTGCCGCCGCTCGATCAGGAAATCCCGTCGGACCGCCAACACCTGCATTTCGGCGCAGGCGAAACCGACGCGCGCATCGAACTGCCGCCCGGCAAACATACGCTGCAGCTTCTGCTAGGCGACCGCAATCACGTTCCACACGTTCCGCCCGTGTATTCGAAGAAGATCACGATCATCGTCAAATGACGCCTGTATCAGGCCCTGTAGCGCTTCGGCTTGCGACGACGGAGAGCACAACCCATGTACAAGATCATTGCTGCGGCGGCGTTCGCCGCTGTCGCCATAACGAATTTCGCATGGGCCGGCACGACGCCTGCCCCGCGTGACGCGATTGCGTATATCGGCTATCCAAACGATGGACAGGTCGTTCCCGCGAACAAACCGTTTCGCGTGTGGTTCGGGCTGCGCTATATGGGTGTTGCGCCAAAAGGCGTCAAATATCCGAACACCGGCCATCACCATTTGCTGATCGACACCGATTTGCCGCCGATGGACCAGGAGATTCCGTCGGACCGTCAACATCTGCACTTCGGCGCAGGCGAAACCGAAACGATGATCGAACTGCCGCCGGGCAAGCACACGCTGCAGTTGCTGATGGGCGACGACAAGCATGTGCCGCACGATCCGCCGATCTACTCAAAGAAAATCACGGTTATTGCCAAGTGACGCGGGCCGTCAAGCAAGCGCTAGGCGAAGAGCGTCTTTAGCGAACCGACACAAGGTGCCGAACTGTTGGCGGCGGGCCATCTCCCAAGCGACGCTGCATGCTTGGCTATGCAGTGCTCCGTACGTCCCCGCGAATCAGAATTAACTGTGTTTTCAATGGATTAAACGTTTTCAATCGATGCGCTGATAGCACTGGCACGGCCTATGCGTTAGTGAGCCTCGAGCAGACAAAATGCTCGAATCCGAACCGCAAGACTTTGCCTCTTCCCTCTTAGGAGAACTGTGATGAACACGCTGATGATCAAAGACCTTTCCGTTACCGAACAACTCGACAGCAAGGCCATGAAGGCCGTGCGTGGCGGCTACATCGCCTATCCGTACTTCCCGAGCCTGTCGTTCAAGTTCGACAACAGCAAGGACGTCAGTGCGCAGCAGCTCGTCAACCAATCGCTTGGCATCGACAACGTGAGCAACAACGGCAACGCGTTCGCGAAGAACCTGAACACGACCATCACGCCGACGATGACCGCGACGAACAACGTCGACGTTCACTAACGCGCGCCGGCTTTCGCGGAGGCTGGACCGGGCCTCCGCGTGCCGCGGCCTCTGCAACTGCGGATCCCTCGTCAAAAAGCCCTGTCACCCAATCGTCCTTTCCACACGCCCCCGCCCGACGCACTCCACGCCGCACGATTCACGTAGACATCGATAGAGATGCCACGCAGGACGTGCTTTACTTGAATGGCGCGTTTTCCATGTGCGGTATCGCCGGGACCGATCGGAGAAAACCGTGTTCGCGTTGCCTGACTCAACCGTTCGCTGCTCGTCGAACCGTCTGCCGGAGCGACACGATCGCTGTGCCGCGACGACGCGAACATGGGGCGCCGCGACACTCTGCGTGGCACTGCTGTGCGGATGCATCGACGCGCACGTGCCCGTCTACCAGCGCCCGGACACGCCCGCGAAAACATCGTGGACCGACAAGACCGGCGCAACGGTGTCCGCTGCCGACACGATCGAGCCCGATTGGTGGAAGGGCTTCCAGGATCCGTACCTGAATGCACTGATTGCGAAGTCGATCGAAGGTAACTTTGACATCAAGATACTGGCCGCGCGCATCGACGTTGCAGGTGCGCAGATCGGGGAGGCGAAAGCGGGCGCGCTGCCGACGATGGATGCCGGCGCCGGCGCCAATTTCCAGACGACCACCGGCCAACCGTTTTCACGGCAGTACAACCTCGGAACCCAGGTGAACTGGGACATCGACATCTGGGGCAAGGTGGAAAAGGGCGTGCAGGCGCAGAAGGCCGAGTTCCGCGCGACCGAGGCCGATTGGCGGGCCGGCTATCTGGAACTGGTGTCGAGCGTGTCGACCACTTACTTCCAGATCCTGCAGTTCGACGATCAGATCGAACAGCAGCAGAACACGGTGAACACGAACAAGCAGATCCTGACGATCTATGACGGCATGAGCCGCAGCGGTCTCATCCCGAAGACACAGGTGTTGCGGCAGCAGGCGGAGATCAACCGGTTGACGAAAGATCTGCTTGATCTGCGCCGCTCGCGCAACCTCGCGAACAACGCGCTGTGCACGCTCATCGGCGTGCCGGCGGGCGAGTACAAGGTGCCGGCCGGGCACCTGCAACAACGCGTGCAACTGCCGCCGGTGCCGGGTGGCTTGCCGTCGCAGTTGTTGTCGCGGCGACCGGACATCGTGGCATCCGAACTAAGAGTGCTCGAAGCCTATGACCTGGTTGGCGAGGCAAAGCTGGCTCAATTGCCGACCGTCAGCCTAACCGCTCACGGCGGCACCGCAAGCTTTGCGTTATCGGACTTGTTGAAGTCGTTCACGTTCGGGTTCATGCCTAGCATCAACATTCCTATTCTTGATCCTGGCGTGCGTGCGCATGTGAAGACCACTGAGGCGCAAACGACCGTTGCCGAACAGGAATACCGGCGCACCGTGATGGGCGCATTCGAAGAGGTCGAAAACGCGCTGGTGAATCTCAACGCGCACAAGGAGCAACGGGTCGAATTGCAGCAGCAGGTGGACCGCTTGCGGATCGTCGCGGATCAGGTCGATGCCCAGTTGAAGGAAGGCGTGATCTCTCAGCTTGACGTGTTTGAGACCGAACGCTCGTATCTGGAGGCGCGTCTCGAGCTGCTCACGAATCATCAGCAGATCCTGTCCGATACGGTGTTGCTTTACAAGGCGCTGGGCGGCGGTTGGCCGACGGTCGAGATTCAGACGCAAGTAAAAGATAAATGAAGAGTGAAAATTGACTACCGTCATGCGTGACTTACAATCGCTGTGTGCCTGCCGCCCCGGCAAACCGGCTGCACACGCTCTATCCGCCGCGCTTTCCAACGGCATTCGTCTGACGCTTAGGCGGCAGCGGGTAAACGCTTAGTGATGCAGAGAGATGAACCCCGGCGAAGCTCCGATTGCTGAGATGCGGGCGACCTTGGACCAGGAGTTCGATGTCGTGCTCCTGCCCGTCTCGCATCCGGCCCTGGGCGCAATCCGCATCACCGAAAACCTGTTCGCGGTCGGCCGCAGCGAGGTGCCGTTCGCCGACTATCCGCGTGATCTGATCGCGCGGTTATCGCGCCGCCACGCGCGGATTTTCTCGGAACATGGCGCGGTCTACGTCGCGGATCTGGACAGCAAGAACGGCACGGCGGTCAATGGCGTCAGCGTGCACGAGTCGCCGAGCCGTGTGCGTGCCGGCGACGAATTGTGTTTCGGCGCTGAGCTTTCCTATCGGGTCGGCATCGAGCCGCGTGCCTTTAACCCAGCATCCGCGCGTGCAGCGCAGCAATTCAGCGTCACGCTCATCCCGGATCGTGGCGATCTCGGGCTCGAGCCGATCGACGTGCACGCGTTCCCGTTTCTCGTCAGCAAGACCGACGAACTGTTCTCGCGCTACAAGGATCGCTATCCGCACCAGGTCAACTACATTTCGCGCCGCCACGCGCACCTCTTTCTGCGCGGCGGCGAACCGTATGTCGAAGATCTCGGCAGCACGAACGGCACCTTCGTCAACGGCGAGCGGCTCGACGAATCCGCCGTTGCGCTGCACGACGGCGATCTGCTTGGATTCGGCAGCGATCATTTCGTCTATAGGGTGAAGCGGCATAAGGCGTTGGAGGTCGAGCCGACCTTGACGCAAATGACGCCGCAACGGGCCGCGCCTGCGCCCGCAGTCGAACCTGCCATCGACCCCGCCGTCGACATGGACAAGACGACCTTCGTCGGCGCCGCGCATTCGTTTCTCGACATCTTCTATGTCGACCGTTCGGTGCAGCGCGAAGACGAAGTCAACGAAGCGGCGCAACCGCCGGCTGATCGTGCCGCTGACGAAACGCAAACCCGCCGGCCGCGGCACCGCTGGATAGCGCTTGCATCGGAGTTGACGCGGACCTTTGCGGGGAGCGACCGAACGGTGCTGCGTCGCATCGGCTGGGGCGCGCTGGCGGGCGTGATCGCGATTGCGGCGATCGCATTGGCGCTGTATATGAGGGGCGCATCGGAGCGCGAATTGAAGAATCTTTTGGCAAGCGGCGAATATGAGCAGGCAGTTGGAGCGGCGAATGCCTATCTGCATCGCCATCCCGCCGACGATGCGGTCAAGGCATTGGCTAGCGAAGCGCTAATGAAAGCAAGAGTGCCCGGATGGCTCGCCGTGCTGCAGGCACGGCAGTTCGATCGCGCTAGCGCGCTGATCGAGGGCATGAAAGCGTCTGGCGCGGAAAATGCGGACACAGCCACTTTGGTCGGCGAACTGCAGTGGGTTGGTGAACTGGAGCGCTTCGTCGTCGGCCGTGGCGGTGCAGACGCGCCGATCCGCATCTACGCCGACGAAAACCGGATCGACAGTTTGCTCAAGCATTGGGACGACGACCCGAAAAGCCACCAGCGCACGCTCGACCGGATCGCGTCGTATGTACCGCAGTTCGCTGAACCCTATGCGCTAGCGTTAAGCCATTTGCGCAAACTGCAGAGCGACGACTCGGTGTACGTTGCCGCCATCGAGCGGCTCAACGCGACGATCAACACCGAACTCGGCCGCGACAAGCCCGATGCATTGCCGGCGGTGCTTGACGACTACGGGCAGCGTTATCCGCGGCTTGCGGGTCTCGACGGCGTGCGCGAAGACGTGCGGCAATACACAGCCGTGTTGAACGAGATGCTGGCGCGGCATTTGACGCCGCTGCTCGCGCTGCTGAACAAGGTGAAGTTCACAACGCCACCGTTCAACGCGCAATTCCAGCAGTTGGCGGCGACCCGTTTGCCGCCGGCGGATGTGATCCACCGGCACGACGCGGCGATAGCCGCGTGGCAGCGCGGCGACAGCCAGCAGGCGCTAGCCGGTTTGCAACGCATAGCGGGCGGCTCCTGGTCCGACGTGATCGCAGCCGAACAGGCGCATAAGAAAACAATCGTCGACCAGTTCGCTGATTTGCATAAGAACCGTGGCGGCAACGACTATGAGGAGCATCTGCTGTCGTTCTTTGCCGCACTTGATCCTGTTGAAGATGTCTGGTTCGTGCACGCCATTCAGCCGGACGTGGCCGCGTTGCGCGACAAGGCATTGGCGCGCGCACACGATCTGCTTGCGCGGGCGCAGTCGTTATGGCGTCAGTATCGTGCGAACGGGTCGATCGGCGGCACGCAGCGGCTCGAAGCGGGAATCTCCGAGCGCTTTCGCAGCCAGGCGCGTTTGCTGTCCAATGCGCAGGCTTCGGCGCAGCAAGGCATGCGGATCTATTCGCAACTGAAGGCGGAGCATCCCGCGGAATCGGACCAGTTGCAGGAGGACGTCGACGCGGAAAGCGATCTGCAGCGCCGCTCGCTGCAGGAGTTGCGCATGGTACTGGAGCCGAACCTCTTGAAGGCCAAACTCGCATTGATCGGAGGCGAACGCGGTGAAGCGAGACAATCACCCTAAGCCGCTCCACGAGGCGCTGGAGGACCACAGCGTCGAAGGCATTGCGATCCTGACGGCGGAACCCGCGCGGATCGCGCGGGCGCTCGTGCTCGCGATGATCGCGCTCGTCGTGGCCGGACTGTTGTGGTCGTTCATCGGCCGCGCGGATGTGATCGTGACCGCGCAGGGGACGCTGTCGCCGGAATCGGAAGTGCGACGCATCTATACGCCGATCGACGGTGAACTTGCGGACCTGTATATCGCCGAAGGGCAACCGGTTTCGAAAGGCGATGTGCTTGCACGGCTGAACGCGCGCGGCGCGATCGAGGCGGCCACCAACGCACTGCAGGCGCAACTGAAACTCGATGACGCGGAACGCGAGTGGAAGCAGTTCCCCGAGAAAAAGCAACTGATGGAACGCAAGGCGGCCGCGTTGAAGGATCAACTGGAAGTCGAGGAACGGCTGCACGAGAATCGCGTATCGGAAGGCACAAGCAAGCTTGCGGAAGGGCAGAAGGCGCAACTCGAGGAAGCCCGCAGCGCGCTCGACAACGCGCGCCGGATGCGCGACGCCACACGGCTTGAACTGGACCGATACTCACGCCTCTTCGCGCAGCCGGGCGGCGGCGGCATTGCCGAGCTGCAGGTCGAGACGAAGCGCAACGCTTATCTTGAAGCCGAAAACGCGTACCGTGTCGCGCAATCGAAGCTTGCCGAACTGGATTTCAAGCTGAGTCACGAATACGCAGAGGCGAAGGCGCAACTCGAAACCAGCGGCCAGCAATCCACCAATCTGAAATTGCAGTATGACGCCGCGGTGCGCGAAGTCGCCAGCACCGAAGACAAGTTGCGGTTGCAACTGCAGACCGCGCGCCTCGTTTCCGACGCCGCCGCGCGCATTCGCTTCGAGAACATCGACAAGGACAATTTCCTGCTGGTTCTGTCGCCGGTGTCGGGTGTGATCACCGACGTGACGTCGACGCAGCCGGGCGACAAGATTCAGGCGAACGCGCCGCTCGGCGGCATCGCGCCGAAGGATGCGCGCCCGGTGCTGAAGATCGAAATCGCCGAACGCGACCGCGCGTTCCTGCACGAAGGGATGCCGGTCAAGCTGAAGTTCAACGCCTTCCCGTATCAGCGCTACGGGCTTATCAACGGCACGCTCGCTTATATCTCGCCGGCGACGAAGCCGTCCGGACAGGACAAGCAGCCTGTCTACGAAGGCCGCGTGACGCTCGACAAAGATTATTACCAGATTGCGGAAACCCGCTATCCGTTGCGTTTCGGAATGACGGCAAGCGCAGAAATCGTCGTGCGCGAACGGCGCTTGATCGATCTGGGCCTGGATCCGTTCAGGCAACTGGCCGGATAAGCGGAATTCGAAGCGATGCACAGCAAGCCGTAGTCGACAGCACAACCGCAAGCCCGCGCGTTGCGCGAGCGAAAACCTGAGGAGCGGATGAGATGACCGCGATTGTACGAATCGACGATGAAGTCGTCGACGATGCCGAGTTCATACGTTTGCTGAAACTGACCGGCCAGTTCGAGAGCCTGATCGAGCAACTGGTGCGCGACAAGCTGACGGTCCATTCGGCGAAAAAGCACGGCATGACGGTGACCGCCGACGAAATCCAGCAGCGTGCCGATCAGTTCCGCCGCGTACGCGGCCTGCACCGCGCTACTGATACCAACCAGTACCTCGATACGCTCGGCGTCACGCTCGACCAGTTCGAAGCCTTTATCGTGGATGGCCTGTATCAGGAAAAGATGCTCGAGAAGGTTGCCGACGACAACGCGATCGAAGAGTACTTCTCGCTGCACTCGCCGAAGTTCGATGCAATCGAAGTGAGCCACATCGTGCTCGACAACGACGGCAAGTCGAAGGAAATGATCTCGTATCTGCACGACGATCCGGACAGCTTTGCCGATATGGCGCGCGAACATTCGATCGCCGATACGCGCGATGCGGGCGGCGTGATCGGCAAGGTGCTGCGTGGCTCGTTGAAGCCGGATATCGAGGCGAAGATTTTCAACGCGGCGGTCGGCGATCTGCTCGGGCCGTTTCCGTCGCCTGATCGTTCGTGCTTTGAGATCTTTGCGGTGACCGCGAAGTATCCGGCGTCGCTGGACGCCGACGTCGCGTCGGAGATCAAGCGCTTGCTGCGTGAGGAATGGCTGGTGGCGCGCGCGCAGGAACATGTCATCGAAGCACGCTGAGGGCAAAGCCGTCTGAAGCTGCTTGAGGCCACCTGAAGCCGCCCACAATCCACCTAAGCCAGAGACCGCAAGCACATGGATGCTCCACAGACCTCGCCGTCCACCGCCGAATTCCTGTCGACGGTCGAAATCCTGTCGCCGTTTTCACGCGAGGAACTGGAGCGGCTGGCTGAACATGCGCAAACGCGCTTTTACACGTTCGGCGAGACGGTGTGTAACGCGGGCGATCCGGCGGACGGACTCTTCGTGATCAAGTCCGGTTCGGTACGTATCTTCACCGAAGAGCACGGTAAAGAAATCAGCATGGGCGTGCGCAAGCAAGGAGAGATCTTTGCCGACATTGCGATGCTGCGCCCGTATCTGCATGAATCGTCGGTAAGGGCGTCGTCGAAGACCGAATTGCTGTTCGTCCCGCGCACGGCGATCGAGCCCATCACAGCGGGCAATCAGGCCGCACTCTCATTTGTCGCGAGCTACGTCGCGATCAATTCGGCGGGCGGCTTCGTTGCGAAGCTATTCGATTTGCGTGGCAAGCTGAACAAGGCCGAACTCGAAGAGTATGTGCGCAGCGTCGGCGTCAAGCGGGTTAGCGCAGGAAAGGAAATTCTCAAGCAGGACGCACGCGACGATCGCAGACTATACGTGGTGCGCCAGGGCGAAGTGCGGATCGTGCGGCACGAGGACGGAACCGACTACACGCTCGCGACGCTGCGCGACGGCGAGATCTTTGGCGAGAAGGCGTGCCTGATGCGCCAGGAGCAGACGGCTTCGGTCATTGCGGCCACCGATACGCGCCTGCTTGTCATTCCTGAGCGGACAGTGCATTTCATTCTCGAACGCAACCCGAAGCTGCGCGAAGTGCTCGACGAACGGGTTCGCTATTCCGACCGCGAACTGGAGCGTCAAAAGCGGTTGGCACAGCGGCGCAAGCTGCCGTCGATGCTCGATCTCCACACGAAGCCGGAACTCGGCGAACACGTGATCCGACGCTTCGCGCTAGTCGATCAGGCCGAGGAAATCGATTGCGGCGCGGCGTGTCTCGCGATGGTGTGCAAGCACTACGGCATTCCGATGACGCTCGGCAAGCTGCGCGAACTCGCGAATGTGACGACGCAGGGCGCGACGCTTGACAGCCTTGCGCGGGCAGGCGAAGCGCTCGGTTTCACGACACACGGCGTGCAATGCACATTCGATTCGCTGCGCGGGTTCGAATTGCCATTCATCATCCACTGGGAGGGGTATCACTACGTCGTGGTGTATGGCGTGTCGCGCAACTACGTATGGCTCGCCGACCCGGCGCTTGGCTTCAGAAAGCTGAGTGTCGAGGATTTCGAGCGCGGCTGGAGCGGCACGTGTCTGCTCTTCACCGCAGGCGCGAATCTGGTGCAGCTGGCCGCGTCGCGTTCGCCGTGGCTGCGTTTCGTCGGTTACCTGACGCCTTACCGGAAAATCCTCGGGTACCTGTTCATGGCGACTTTCGTGATCCAGGTGCTCGGCGTCGTTCCACCGCTTATCATCCAGAACATCCTCGACGGCGTGATCGTCCATCAGAACATCGGGCTGCTGCACCTGCTGATCATCGGCTTGATCATCTCCAACGTCTTTACGCAATTGATGTCGACGATCCGCGCGTATCTGTCGAACTTCATGGTCCGCAATATGGACTTCGCGATGATGTCGCAGTTCTTCAAGCACACGATGTCGTTGCCGTTCTCGTTCTTTGCGAAGCGCAAGACCGGCGACATCTTCGCGCGCTTCCAGGAGAACCAGACCATTCGCGCATTCCTGACCGAATCGACGGTCACGACCGCGCTGAATCTGCTGATGGTGTTCATCTACTTCGCGATCATGTTCTTCTACAACGTGAAGATGACGTTGACGCTGATCGCATTCGTCATTCCGATTCTCGCGCTGACGGTAATCGCGACGCCAAGGATCAAGGCGTACGCGCGCGAGGTGTTCGCGGCTTCCACCGATTCGAAGTCGTTCCTGATGGAAGCGTTGTCCGGCGTCGAAACGGTGAAGGGGATGGGCATCGAGCGCCCGGTCAGGCTGCGCTGGGAAAAGAAGTATGCGAAGGCGCTTGAAGTGCAGTATCGCGCGCACGCCTTCAACATTCTGGTCAGTTTCGGCAGCCAGTTGCTGAACGCGGCCACCACGATCGCGATTCTGTGGGTCGGCGCGAATCTCGTGCTGGCGCGCGAGATGACGATCGGCCAGCTGATCGCGTTCAATGCGTTCATGGGCAGCGTGCTGAGCCCGCTGATGGGCCTCGTCGGCTTATGGAGCATGTTGAACGATGCGGGCGTGGCGATGGAACGGCTCGGCGACGTGCTCGATATCGAACCGGAGCAGAAGCCGGCCGATCTGCAGTCGCGCGTGATGCTGCCGGATCTGCACGGCGAAATCAGCCTGAACGGCGTGTATTTCCGCTATGGCGACAGCGACGCGCCCTATGTGCTCGAGAACATCAGCTTCGATATCAAGCCAGGCGAACTCGTCGCGATAGTCGGCCGCAGCGGCTCAGGCAAAACGACGCTGGCGAAACTGCTGGTCGGCTTCTATGCGCCGAGCGACGGCAAGATGACCGTCGACGGCTACGATCTGAACGTGATCGACAAGGCCTACTATCGCGCGCAAATCGGCTACGTGATGCAAAGCAACCTGTTGTTCTCAGGAACGATCGCTGAAAACATCGCAAGCGGCGACGATGCACCGGACCGGCGCCGCATCGAAGAAGTCGCGAAGATGGCCGATGCGCACGCGTTCATCAGCAAGATGCCGCTCGGTTACGAGCAGGTGGTCGGCGAGCGGGGCGTCGGGCTTTCGGGCGGCCAGATCCAGAGGCTATGCATTGCGCGGGCGCTGTATCACGACCCGCGGCTGCTCGTATTCGACGAAGCGACTTCAGCGCTGGATACGCAATCGGAAAGCAACATCCTCGGCAACATGCACGACATTCTGAAGGGGCGTACCGCGGTCATCATCGCGCACCGGCTTAGCACGATCATGCGCGCGGACAAGATCCTCGTGCTCTATGAAGGCGCGATTGTCGAGCAAGGGCGGCATGAGGAACTGGTCAACCGGAAGGGCATGTACTACCAGCTCGTCCAGAAACAGTTGAGCACGTGATGAAAATACTTGACCAGCCAGAAGACAGCAGCCCGGCCATCTCGTATGCCGGATTGATCGAGAAGATCGAGATTCTGCGCTCGACGCTGCGCTGGTCGTCGCGGCTCGAACGCGCGGACATCGACAAGCTGCTGCGCCAGGCGAGCACGCTGCGCGACGAAGTAATGCAGATGTCGCACAAGGAGCGCTTCGTGCAGGCGGCGGTAGCGGAGCCGGCCCGCGCCGATCAGTCGCGCGGCGCGCGTCGTCAGGCGCTGCTTGAACGCAGCTTCATTTTTGAAGGGACGTTCGGCGACAATCCGAAGTTGCTTGAAGCGCTCGAAATTGCGGAGAAAGCCGCGCCCACCGATCTGCCGGTGCTGATCGACGGCGAAAGCGGCACTGGCAAGGAGCTGATGGCGAAGGTGATACACGCGAACGGCGGCCGGCCGGACAAGCCGTTCATCTCTGTCAACTGTGGTGCGATTCCGGAAAATCTGCTGGAGTCGGAGCTGTTCGGCCACAGAAAGGGCGCGTTTACCGGCGCTTCCAGCGACCGCAAAGGCAAGTTCGAAAGCGCGCACACGGGGACGATCTTTCTCGATGAGATCGGTGAATTGCCGCTGCCGGGCCAGGTAAAGCTGCTGCGCGTGCTCGAGGCGCATGAAATCCAGCGTGTGGGTTCCGACGAACCGATTGCCGTCGATACGCGCATCGTCGCCGCAACGAACCGGAATCTGCGCAAGCTGAGCGAAGAGGGTGCGTTTCGCGAGGATCTGTTCTATCGCCTGAGCGTGATTCACGTGACGCTGCCGCCGCTACGCGAGCGCCGCGACGAGATTCCGTTGCTGTTCGCGTATTTCGGCGACGAGGCCGCCGGTGTGCTCAAGCGCCGGCCCATCAGGATGACGCCGCGCTTGCGCGACTTCCTGCTTACTTATGCGTATCCCGGCAACATTCGCGAACTGCGCAACATCATGTACCGGATGTCGTGCCTTGCGGGGGAGATGGCCGATACCGAACATCTGCCCGCCGATATGCGGCCGGCGGCGAATGCGCCTTCGGCCGTTGCCGCATCGGTGCTCGACGTTGTAGTGAACGGCGAGGTCATGGCGTCGAATCTGTTGTCGCTTAGCGATGCAAAGCGGGCCGCAAGCGACGAAGCAGAGAAAGCTTTCCTGCAACGCGGACTGCGCGAAGTGGGCGGCACGGTGGCGGAATTGGCTCGGCGCGTCGACATGAACCGCTCGCACTTGCAGATGCTGTTGAAGAAGCACGGGCTGCATTCAAAAGACTTTCGCCATCCGCAGACGCAGCACGGCTTGCCTTACAGGCACGACAACGTCGGCGCCGAGCATGGCGAGAGCGGCGACGACGACACCGATACCGGCGGCCGCTGACCAGTCGGTCACGCGAGCCACGCTCAAGCGGTGTTACGGCGACGGGTTCAGCAGTGTCTTGTCCGACGCGTGGGGATCTTCGGCCTGCACGACAACGGCGGTGATGTTGTCGCGGCCGCCGCGGGAAAGCGCCATGTCGACGAGTTCATCGGTCGCGCGGCGACAGTCGGCTGCAGGAACCGTCGCGAGCGCGGCGAGAATCTCATCGTCGCTGATTTCATTCGAGAGGCCGTCGCTGCACAGCAGGAACACGTCGCCGTCGAGAACTTCTACCGCGTCTTCGTCGAGGTCGAGCTGGTCGGTGGCGCCGACTGCGCGCGTGATGATGTGATGCGCCGGATGGTTGCGCGCTTCCTCATCGGTTAGATGGCCCAGCAAGCGCAGCGCTTCCACCTGGCTGTGATCGCGCGTCAACTGCCGCAACGCCCCTTGCCGGCACAGATAGATGCGGCTGTCGCCCGCCCACAGATAACCGCAGAAACGATCGCACGCAAGCAGGACGACGACCGTGCTGCCGATCCGCTGCACGTGGCGCCGCACTGCCTCTTCGCGCAGTTGCCGGTTGGCGCTTTGCAGCCGGGTGCGCGCTTCGGCGAGACTGCGCGTCATCCCGGCGGCAGCCGGCAGCCGGCTCAACATGTCGATGACGAGCCGGCTCGCGAGATCGCCGACCGCGTGGCCGCCCATTCCGTCCGCAACCGCCCAGCGGCCTTGCAGAGGCTCGTCGAGACACGCGTCCTCATTGATCTCACGGACGCGGCCGGCGTCGGAACGGGCTGAAGACGCCCATCTGAAGTGGCTCGCGCAGGTCACGGCTTTTATCAAGCAAAGTTCTTGCTGCGTTCGTCGGGAGAGACGTTGATGTTCGCGTTCGTGCCGCTATTGCGCACGTCGACGGTCTGGAACTGGTTGATCATCTGGTCAGCATAGAAGTTGTTCTGAACTTCGTACAGATTGACGACCGGGCCCATGCTCGGCGAACTGCGCACGTACGGCTGGATCCAGCCGAACACCCAAGGTGCGCCGCCGCCGCCGCGAATGGCGGTCATCGCCTTGCGGTCGAGAGCGAGGCTGTGCGAGAGGTCGTTGATTGCGATGGAAGCCATGGTGTATCTCCAGGATGGCCGTCGAAAGCACGGCTGCAAGTCAAAAGTCGCTGCGTCGAATGGTGCAAGGGCTATGCCAGTTTGACGGCGCGCGGATGTTTTCGAGGTAACACATTGATTGCGCTTCGATCTTTGCATGGCGCCCCGGACGACGAAGCGCGCATCGACTGCTTATCGTTGGCACGTGTCCAACACTGCCCACTGCAAAGCGGCGGCACACCCAACACATGCGATTCGGCAGTTGGCGCAATTCGTCGCGCGACGCGCATTCGAAACAGGCATGAAGTGATGGCCTGTCGCCAACATATGCATCGTAATTCTGTCGGGCGAGGCCGCACAGCCGTGTGCGCACAACAGCGTCGCTTTGCTTGAAATTCCCGAAAATTCAATGGCTTGCGGACGCTGGTCCGGATGATGCAAAAGAGCTGGCAACAGTGTTGGCCTTTTGAATCGGAAACCGGAACAAGCCATGAACACCACCCATCAACCCGTGAGCATCGAAGCGCAACGCGCTGCCGCTTATGCAGCGGCTGGCACAGTCGCCGACGTCACGCTCGCGGGTCCCGACGACGAACCGGCACGCGGCGCGCATCTCGTTACACAGCGCCGCGGCTATGAACATCATGGCATCTATGCCGGCGACGGCAAGGTGGTTCACTACGCGGGCTTTGCCAACTCGACGCACCGCGCTCCGGTTGCCGAAGTCACGCTTGAACAGTTCGCCGCGGGCCATGCAGTCGCGGTGCGCCCGCATCCGCTTCCGAACTACGCCGGCGACGAAACGGTGCGCCGCGCGCGCTCGAGGCTCGGCGAAAACCGCTATCGGCTGCTGACCAACAATTGCGAGCACTTCTGCGCGTGGTGCCTGTTCGGCGAAAGCCACAGCGAACAGGTGCATGTCTGTCTGACTCACCCGAGCACCGGTTTGCATGCGCTGCTGTGCCTCGTGACGGCATGGGTCGGAAGCGGGTTGAAGGGCGGTTACGTTGTCGCGCGCGTCGCATGACGCCGACGGTTTCTACGAATCACGCTTGACGGAGATCGACATGATTACCACCGAAAAGACACTGCACTGGGCCGTCGACAAGTGGCTTGCGCCGACGCCGGCTATGCCCGCACGCGTGACTCGCTTTTGCCGCACGCAAGCGTATCGCCGCCGTTGTGTTCGTGTCGAAGCGTCGAAGCCCGGCGGACTGCTGTCGATTTTTTTCTTCCGCCATGACGACGGTTCGTGGAATGTGTTCCCGCCCGCAGCGGAGCGGCCGGCGATGAATGGGTGGCGGGTTGCCTGAGTGGCTTGCTTGAATTGCCGCGCGCAAAGATCAATTGTCTTCGTGGCAGTACCGCCGGCCGGGCAAATGGGACACGACTGCTTCGGCGATCTGCCGTGGTGTGCTTTCCGCAGGCACGACGCGCCGGCATGAACCGGCATCGTGCTTGAACGTCCATTCGACGAGCCGACATGAGCGCCCCCATGGTTGCTGCAATGGGGCCGAAATCGTACAGGTCTGAATTTGTAGCGCCTGTTCGTTGCCGGGCATCGCACGAAGATGCTCGAACACCGTATCTTCCACCATCGCGTGTTTCCTTCGTCGCATTGCATGCGCTTCGGTTTGGTTCGCGAAGCGTCGACCAGGAGGCGTCGACAAGGTTTCCCCAACAGGGCAAAAAAGTGCCGCCAGAACTTCGGCGGCTCAACAGGGGTTAGACGCATCATTGCAGCGAAGAATTAAACGAACCTTAAGACGGTGTCCGCGCGGTTCGCGCGCGCAACCGTTGTCCTGGACTATTACCGCATCGCCGTGATTCGACGTCGTAATCTGCAGTGGACGCTAACCGCGCTTAGCCAGATAGCCATCCAGGAGGTTTCATCATGCAGATAGGCGGTCGCTACACAAATGAATCTCAAGATGCTTTCTACGACAACAGCCTGACGTCACCCTCGCCCAAGCCGGACAGGCGAACTGGAAAAGATCCAAAGTGGCCCCCGCCGCGGTTAAGGAAGCGCCTTGACTCGAAACCCGGCGTGCCGCCGGATGCGCAGGTAAAGGGCGGAGCGCGGGCGCCAGATGTGTCAGACGTCTTGCGACGCTATCCGGGTGGGGCCGAGATGGTTCCGCGTTTTCTTCTCTTCGACGACAAGGTTCGGCAGACAGAGGAAAAGCAGGGCAACGGTGGCGAGCTATCGATCGAGGACGGCGAGATGCTCAAGGCGCGCGATCTGTTGCGCGATCGGCTGGCGTTCCTGCGTCCAGCGGGAGGACCCGTTGCGATGCCGCGGCAGAACCCGCAGGAACCAGTCATTGCCAAACCCGCTAAACCCGCACAGAACCCGAACGACGGAACGGTAACGAGCCAGGACATTAGCGGCAAGGTGCTGATCAAGAACGACTACTCGTTGCGCGATGTGCTCGGCACGGTGGCGGCTGCCGCGAAGTCGCCGGTTGCGTCGTTTGTTTCCAGCACAAAAGATCTGGTGAAAAAAGCCACTGAAGGGAAGGCACTGACAGCCGAAGAGCAGCAATCGATTTACCGGTACGCGGGAATTGTGGATTCCTTTATGTCACTGACACCGGCTGGCGCTGTCATGCAGATGACCGGTACGACGATCGACATGCTGAATAGTGCGATCGACGGCGAGATGCCGCCGCCGGGACAGCTGGTTGACGATCTTCGCCAACCGCATGGGATGGTCAATCCGATGTCGACTGCGGAGCGGACCAAAACGAAGGTGTCTGGAGGTTCCATCACAAAGCCCGGGGATGCGCAGGCGCCGGCCCCTCCCATCACGGTACAAGCGCCGGTCCAACGGCCTGTGCAGGTCCCACCTCCGCCGAAGCGGCCCGTTCATAGAGATCTGTTCGACTTTCCCAAGCTGAGGGTCCCGCCTTCCTACTGGTCGCAGGCGTCGAGATCTGTCGAGTCGGCGAAGCCACCCGCGTCACCGAAACCGCCCGTGTCGGCGAAACCGTTCTTCAAACCGCCCACGCGACTGGAAAACGGCCAGACCGGCTATGTGCTGAGCCCCACACGGCCCCCCCATCTGCCGCCCGAAAAGGGTAGCGAGCCCGAGCCCGGTGCGAATGGCTCTACCACCGCCCCTAACAGCGCTGATCTGGACGGTCCATCGGGCGCCTGCTGTCCGGGCCGGCGCTACTCGACCGGGGAGAACCCGTTGCCGGGCGTGCCGGTCTGGGCTGCCGGCAGCGACTTGAAGCGGCTCGCCGGCAAAGGTCCGGTCAGCCTGATGCCCGCTACCGATGCGCTGATGGACAAAAAGTCGGTCGAGCAGGTCCGCGCGCCATTCTTCTACTACCGCAATGATCGGGACGTGAAGGACATGGGGCTGCCGCGGGCCGTCCGCCAAACCGACCACGACATGCGGCGCGACGTGCTGACAGTCGGCAACGGCGACGACGTCACCTCATACGTGGCCGACTCGAAGGTTCACATGGGCAGATATTGGGGACATGGGCCCGCGATGCTTTCAGACAATATGGATGTCATCCAGTTAGGCAATGGCCGAGACGGCGTCGGGGCGATCAAGCTGCCGTTTGCGAATCTCCGCCCGGGTTCGTCGGTCGTGGTGACCGGCGGCGCGATGAACGGCTGCACGATGCTGTTCGCAGCCGATAAAAACGCCTTGTATGCGTACCACGCCGGCACGGCCTCGTTGAACGCGAGCTGGCATACGTCGAGCGACGGCGCGCGCAGCATTGCAGATGCGCACGACCTGATGGGCCCGCCCGACAAAGTGCCGCACCCGTGGCAGAACAACAATACCGATCTCATCGCAGTGGGCCGGCAGTATCCTTTTTCGGCACTCGTCTACAGCGGTCAATATCTGGCGCGAACCCGCGCTGTCGCAGGCGCCAGCGCTGTGGCGGCAGTGGTCGCCAACACCAAAGACCCGGTGCCGAATGCGGAGCTCGACGTGCCGCGTCACGCGTACGGCCCGCGCGAGGGGCGCCGCTGGCAGATGATGACATTCAACTATATGGACCCGGACGACAAGCAGCGCAGCATCGGGGTTGCCGAGGCGGTTGTTTCGAAAGACGAGAAAGGCGCGATTTCGATCAGCGTGCTGGCCGAACGGGGCAGGCTCGACAGACGCACGTCGCTCGGCGACCGTGGTGACGCGATTGCCTACCGGTATAAGACCGCCGACAGCGATTCGTCGACGTGGTTCGTACCGATCCCCGTGCCGTGATTCGCGGCCATGCGGGCGGCCGATTTACAACCTGATTCACAACCCGATCCGCAGCCCGCTTTGCAGCCTGCTTTGCAACCCGCTTCGAGCGCTTATGCGTCGGGCGGCACGCCCAGCAACTGCAGCACGCCGCCCGTCACCGCCGCGAATACCGGCCCTGCGACCGTGCCGCCATAAAACACGCGACCGGCCGGGTCGTCGATCATCACGGCGACGATCAGGCGCGGATCGCTCATCGGCGCGATGCCGACGAAGAGTGCGCGATAACGGTTCTTCGCATACGTTGCGCCGACCTGCTTGCGTGCCGTGCCGGTTTTCCCGCCGACCCGGTATCCGGCGACGGACGCCGCCTGGCCCGTGCCGCCCGGGCCGGTCGCCATCTCGAGCATCGCGCGGATGGACGCCGCGGTCGCGGGCGTCGTGACGCGCGGACCGGCTGGTGCGTCTTGTGCGGCGCGCGGCGGCGTGCCCGCCGCCGTGTCTTGCAACAGCCTCGCGGGCCGCAGCGTGCCGTCGCCGGCATACACGGTGTAAAGCTGCGCGAGCTGCAGCAGTGAAGCCGACAGGCCGTAGCCGTAGGCCATCGTCGCCTGCTCGATTGGCCGCCAGCGCTTGTATGGCCGCACCTTGCCCGCGGCGACGCCGGGGAACGTCAGCTCCGGCGCGCGGCCGAGGCCATATTGCTGGTAGGTGGTCCAGATCGTTTCGGCCGGCAGATTCAGCGCAAGCTTCGCGAGCGCAATGTTGCTCGACTTCTGCAGCGCTTGCGCGACGGTCATGCGCCCATGGTCGGACGTGTCATGAATCACGTTCGGCCCGATCCGGTATGAACCCGGCGCAGTGTCGATCATGCTTTGCGGCTTGACCTTGCCCGCCTCGATCGACAGCGCGACGACGACCGGTTTGATCGTCGAACCCGGCTCGAATGTGTCGACCACCGCGCGATTGCGCAACTGCCGGCCGGTCAGACGGGCGCGGTCGTTCGGATCGAAGCTGGGATAGTTCGCAAGCGCGAGAATCTCGCCGTTGCGCGCATCCATCACGACCACGCTGCCCGCCTCGGCGTGGTGTTTCGCGATGGCCGCCTTCAACTGCGCATACGCGAGTTGCTGGATGCGACGGTCGATGGTCAGCTGGATCGTCGCGCCGTTGCGCGCCGGCAAGAGCGGCCGCGTTTCGGAGACGATGCGGCCGAGGCGGTCGCGAATCACTTCGCGCCGGCCCGGCGTGCCGCTCAGCGGCTGGTTGGCGGCCAGCTCGACGCCTTCCTGGCCGTTATCTTCGATATCGGTAAAGCCGACTACGTGCGCCGCCGATTCGCCTTCCGGATAGAAGCGCTTCGAATCGGCAATCTGTGTGATGCCCGCAAGGCCGAGCTTGCCGATGCGTTGCGCGGTGTCGGCGTCCACCTGGCGCTTCAGCAGCACGAAGGTTTTGTCGCCGGCCACGCGCCGGCGCAGCTCGGCAGGCGGCACATCCAGCAGTTGCGCGAGCGGACCGAGCGAGGCTTCGTCGATGAGCTTCGGCGTGGCCCAGATTTCATAGGTGGCGAGACTGACGGCGAGCAGCGCGCCGTGACGGTCGACGATGCGGCCGCGCATCGCGTCGAGTTCGATCGTGCGCTGGTAGCGCTTTTGCCCTTGCTCGACGTAGAAGTGCCGGTTCACGACCTGCACCCAGAACGCGCGCCCGACAAGCGCTGCGAAGGCCGCGAACGCGATGACGACGATCAGCCTGGAACGCCACACCGGCAGCCGCGGTGCGAGAACGGGGTTCTTTGCGACAGGCGCGTACGGGTCGTGAGACTGCGCTTTCTTTTTTTGAGCCATGGGTGCGGACGAGGTTGAACACGTGACGCAGCCATTTGCTGGCGCCGCACCGATTGTAATTAAAACGTAATCTCAATGCGAGCGCCATGCGGATAAAGCAACAGCAACAGCAACAGCAACGGCGAGCGGCGGCGCAGGCCGCGCCCGCCGCTGCGCTATGCGCTCAAGCCGTGGCTTGCGGCGCGCGAGCGTCGCCGATTGTGCGCGTGCGCCCGGCAAGCACCGGATAGACGACGCCGGCCACGACCGCACCGACGATCGGTGCGAGCCAGAACAACCACAGTTGATCGACTGCCGCGCCGCCGACGAAGAGCGCGGGCCCTGTCGAACGCGCCGGATTGACCGACGTATTGGTGACCGGAATGGAGATCAGGTGAATCAGCGTAAGGCACAGGCCGATTGCGATCGGCGCGAAGCCGGCTGGCGCGCGCTTGTCGGTTGCGCCGAGGATGACGAACAGGAAGAACCCGGTCATCACGGCTTCGCAGAGGAACGCCGCGACGAGCGAATAGTGGCCTGGTGAGCGCTCGCCATAACCGTTGCTCGCAAAACCGCTGGCGACGAGATCGAAGCCGGGCTTGCCGGTCGCGATCATCGACAGCACAAACGCGCCGAGTATCGCGCCGACGACTTGCGTCGCGATATACGGCAGCAAGTCACGCGCCGGAAAGCGGCCCGCGACTGCGAGCCCGATGCTGACGGCCGGGTTCAGATGACAGCCAGAGATGTGGCCGATCGCATAGGCCATCGTCAGCACGGTGAGACCGAACGCGAGCGAGACCCCAACGAAGCCGATGCCGAGGCCGTGCTCGGGCCCGGCGAAGCTGGCCGCAAGGACGGCGCTGCCGCACCCTCCGAGCACCAGCCAGAAAGTGCCGAACAATTCGGCGGCAAGACGCTTTGACAAGCCCATAGTGTGTGTTCCTTAAAAATTCGACAAGCGGGCGCGCGGCGGCTTGATTGTCGATGCGAGCCGCCGGACTCCCGAGCGCGAAAGTTTAGGCACACTACGGAAAAATGAGTGTCAAGAATTGTCATTGCGGCGCGATGCCGCAAGGTTTTGGCCGTCCGGCGCAGATCTCCCGGCCAGACGGCGACGGCCGCGCGTCAGGCCGGCAGCGCGAATGTCGAGATCGCCTCGCGCAGCTCGCTCACCTGGTCTTTCAGCGAGTGCGCGGCCGCGGCGGCCTGTTCGACGAGCGCCGCGTTCTGCTGCGTCACCTGGTCCATTTCGCCGACGGCGCGATTGACCTGCTCGATGCCGGCACTCTGTTCGCGCGACGCGCGGCTGATCTCTTCGAGAATCTCGTTGACGCGCCGCACCGACTGCACGAGCTCGGTCATCGTGGACCCGGCATTCGCGACCAGCGAAGCGCCTTCGTCGACGCTGCCGGTCGACGTCTCGATCAGCGCCTTGATCTCCTTCGCGGCGGTGGCCGAACGCTGCGCGAGGCTGCGCACCTCCGCCGCGACGACCGCGAAGCCGCGGCCCTGTTCGCCGGCCCGTGCCGCTTCGACGGCCGCGTTCAGCGCAAGGATGTTGGTCTGGAACGCGATGCCGTCGATCACGCCGATGATGTCGCCGATCTGCCGCGAGCTGCTGGTGATGTCGCCCATCGTCCGCACGACATCGTCGACTACGCGGCTGCCGCGCGTCGCGACGTCCGCCGCCTGGCTTGCCAGCTGCGCGGCTTGCATCGCGCTGTCGGCGTTGTGCTTCACGTTGCTTGTCATCTGGTCCATGCTCGATGCGGTTTGCACGAGCGCGGCGGCCTGCTCCTCGGTGCGCTGCGACAGATTGGTGTTGCCGGCGGCGATTTCCGTTGCGCCCATATCGATATTTTCGGTGCCGGCCCGCACGCGCGACACCGTGTCGACCAGCCCCAGCTGCATCGTACGCAACGCATGCAGCAAGCTGCTCTGGTCGCCGTGCGCGACCGGCACGCTGGTCGCGAGGTCGCCGCGCGCCATCAGCTGCGCGGCCGCGACCGCCGTTTCGAGATCGCCGCCGAGCGTGCGCCGCACGCTGCGCAGTACGAGCACCATCACGACGCTGGCGAGCGCGCCGAGCGCCACCGTGATGGCAAGCCAGCCCAGCAGGTTCGCGATGAACGCGCTCTGCACATCGTCCATGTACATGCCGGTGACGAGATACCAGTCCCACGGCGCGAAGCGCAGCGAAAAGCTGGTCTTCGCGACCGGTGTTTCGCTGCCGGGCTTGGCCCACAGATAATCGACGAAACCGCCAGCGCTATCGCGGTCGCCGGTCTTGACGATTTCGACGAACAGGTGCTTGCCATCCGGATCCGCGAACTGCGTGAGGTCCTTGCCGATCAGTGCGGGCTTGATCGGATGCATCAGCATGGTGGGATGCGAGTCGTTGATCGAAAAGTAGCCGTCCTTACCGTAGCGCATTGCGGTCATCGCGGCCAGCGCCTGTTTTTTCGCTTCGGGTTCCGTCAGGACGTGCTGCTGCGACAGCGTGTAGTAGTAGTTGACGATGGAGTTGGCTTCCTGGCCGAGCGAAGTGAGTTGCGCGCGGCGCTCGGAAATCATCGATACGCGGGTCTGCCACGCGCCGAACGCGCCGATCAGGATCAAGCCGATCCACAAAACGGCGATCATCGAGCCGAGCTTTTTGTTGAGAGTCATCGTCTGCATGTCTGGATATCTGGATGGGGTGGCGGATGAGGTGCCGGGTGACGGTCCTTCAACGGCGTTTACGGCAGTGCCCGCAGCGCGGCGCAGCAGGGGAAACCCGTAACCGGACGCGCTTCTTTTGTCTGATAAATCAACCTTTTGCGACGGTAGCCGTGGAAACAAAAGCAGCGCTTTGCGGAGCTATTCGGCGTTTCTATCGCGGTGCGCCCATTCGCGCTAAATCAAACTGCGTCCGGCAAATGGGATCGGAATTACACATTTTTCAAACTAATTCCATCAATTGCCAAAACGGCATGTGGGGAGCGACGTGCCGGGTTTATTTCCGATATAGTCGCCATTTTTGGCGAAAACAGAACGCGTCCGAATCACACGCACAGCCACGCTTTGAGCTGAACCAGAGCCGAATAAATCAATTCAATTCTTTTCCCAACAATGTTGCGCGAGCAACTCAAGATGTTCTGCCGCAACTTCAGCGGTCAGCAGGAGCCATACGATGAATGCACGCGATCCCTCTTTTCTGTCCATCGCCTCGCGCTGCGCGCGTCTGCGCGAGATGCTTACCAGCAACGAACTGGAATTCCTGATGGAAGCGCATAACGGCCTGTCCGCGCGGATTGCGCGCGAAGCCGGCTTCCGTGGCATCTGGGCGTCCGGCCTCGCGATTTCGGCGCAGTACGGTGTGCGCGACAACAACGAGGCGAGCTGGACGCAGGTGGTGGATACGCTCGAATTCATGGCTGACGCGAGCGATCTGCCGATCCTGCTCGACGGCGACACCGGCTACGGCAACTTCAACAATGTGCGCCGCCTCGTGCGCAAGCTCGAGCAGCGCGGCATTGCGGGCGTCTGCATCGAAGACAAGCAGTTCCCGAAAACCAACAGCTTCATCAACGGCGAGCGCCAGCCGCTCGCGGAGATGGATGAGTTCTGCGGCAAGATCAAGGCCGGCAAGGACTCGCAGCAGGACGAGCATTTCTCGATCGTCGCACGCGTCGAAGCGCTGATCGCCGGCTGGGGCATGGACGAAGCGCTGCGCCGCGCCGAAGCGTACTGGCAGGCGGGTGCCGACGCGATCCTGATTCACAGCAAGCTGTCGAAGCCCGACGAGATCCTCACGTTCGCGCGCGAATGGGCCGGCCGCGGCCCGCTCGTGATCGTGCCGACCAAGTACTACAGCACGCCGACCGAAGTGTTCCGCAAAGCGGGTATCAGCACCGTGATCTGGGCGAACCACCAGATCCGCGCGGCGACCTCGGCGATGCAGGCGGTCGTCAAGGACATCTACGAGAACCAGACGCTCGTCAACGTCGAAGACCGCATCGCGGCGGTCAACGAGATCTTCCGCCTGCAGGATGCGGACGAATACTCGGAAGCTGAAGAACGCTATCTGTCGGCGTCGCGCGCGTCGGCTTCGGCGGTCGTGCTCGCGGCGAGCCGCGGCAAGGGCCTCGAGGCGGTCACCACTGACCGTCCGAAGGTGATGCTGCCGATCGCGGGCAAGCCGCTCTTGCGCTGGCTCGTCGATGCGTTCAAGAAGCAGGGCGTCAACGACATCACCGTGGTCGGCGGTTATCGCGCCGATGCGATCGATACGGCCGGCATCAAGCTCGTCGTCAACGAGCGCCATGAAGAGACGGGCGAACTCGCTTCGCTCGCGTGCGCGATCGACAGCTTGCAGAACGACACGGTCATCTCGTACGGCGATCTGCTGTTCCGCAGCTACATCGTGCGCGACCTCGTCGAAAGCGAAGCGGCGTTCAGCGTGGTCGTCGATTCGTCGGACACGCAGGCGATCAATCGCAACGTGCGCGATTTCGCGTGGTGCTCCGCCGCGGACGACCGCGGGCTGTTCGGCAACAAGGTGCTGCTGCGCCGCGTCTCGAGCGACGAAAGCGACGCGCCTGCCGGCGCCGCTGCCAAAGTGCCGCACGGCCGCTGGGTCGGGCTCCTGAACGTGCGCGGCGCGGGCCTGGCTCGCCTGCAGACGGTGATGACGGAACTGCGCGCGCGCCCCGAATTCGCCTCGCTCGACATGCCGGCGCTGCTCAACGCGCTGATCGAAGCCGGCGAAGCAATCGACGTGCAATACGTGCACGGTCACTGGCGCGGTGTCAACGACCTCGAAGATTTCCGCCGCGCAGGCGACTTCGCGCATGCGCAGACGCCGCTCGCGCAAGGCAACGCCGGCGACGAGGGCGCGCAATGATCGACGCTGCACAATTCGTCGAGGCGGCGCGCGAGCGCGGCTTCGACTGGTATGCGGGCGTGCCCTGTTCGTTTCTGACGCCGTTCATCAACTACGTGTTGCAGGACCCGTCGCTGCACTATGTGTCGGCGGCGAACGAAGGCGACGCGGTGGCGCTGATCGCCGGCGTGACGCTCGGCGCGCGCAAGGGCCGGCGCGGCGTGACGATGATGCAGAACTCCGGCCTCGGCAATGCGGTGAGCCCGCTGACGTCGCTCACGTGGACGTTCCGTCTGCCGCAACTGCTGATCGTGACATGGCGCGGCCAGCCGGGCGTAGCCGACGAGCCGCAGCACGCGCTGATGGGCCCCGTCACACCGGCGATGCTCGACACGATGGAGATTCCGTGGGAGACGTTCCCGACGGAACCCGAAGCGATCGGCCCCGCGCTCGACCGCGCGACGGCGCACATGGATGCAACGGGCCGCCCGTACGCGCTCGTGATGCAGAAAGGCAGTGTCGCGCCCTATGAACTGAAGGCGGCCGCACCCG
>DASXXR010000304.1:0-6654 GCA_036502945.1 Paraburkholderia sp.
CGGTCGACCAGCGCCTTGAGCAGCTTCGCGACCGCGAGCGGCTGCAGCTCATCGTTCGACTCGATCAGGATCGCGCGGTCCGCGCCGATCGCCAGCGCCGTGCGCAGCGTCTCCTGGCACTGCGCCACACCGGCCGACACCGCAATCACTTCCGTCGCCACGCCCGCTTCCTTCAGGCGCACCGCTTCTTCCACCGCGATCTCGTCGAACGGGTTCATCGACATCTTCACGTTCGCGATGTCCACGCCTGTGTTGTCCGATTTCACGCGCACCTTCACGTTGTAATCGACCACCCTTTTGACTGGCACCAGAATTTTCAAAGCCTGACTCCTCTTAATGGTTCATCACGTCGATGCCGGGGCGACGGCGGCACCTGCTCCCCTTCGCCCGCATGTAGCGACTTTGACAGAACGCGTGGAGGAGGGGAATTGTAGATTCGTGAACCCCGTGTTCGACCCGCGCTAACACCGGAGCATGTTTAAGGCTTCGTCGCGCGGACCCTTCGGCATCGCGGCAAGGCCAGATGGATCGCGGTACTATAAATGCTTCGCGATTCCTGAATTGACGGTCCTGTTGATGCACTTCGACTTCGTTGATCTGAGCCTGATGACCGCGCTTGCCGACACGAAGAACCTGGCGCGTGCGGCGAGCCGCTGTCATCTATCGGCGCCGGCCGCCAGCAACCGCGTGAAGAATCTCGAAGAGGGGCTGGGGTTTCGTCTGCTGTATCGCACTAGCCAGGGCATGACGCTGACGCCGGCCGGCGAGTGTTTCGTGCGCCACGCACGCCAGGTTCTCGAACAGACCGAACGCCTTGCCGCGGATATGCAGGATTTCGGCGAAGGCATCAAGGGGCACGTGCGCGTGTGGGCGAACACCACGGCGATCAGCGAATTTCTGCCTGCTGTTCTAAGCCAGTTTCTGCGCGAGCATCAAGACGTCAACATCGAGCTTAGAGAGGTACTGAGCGGCGAGATCGTCAAGGGCCTCGCTGAAGGTGCGACCGATATCGGCATCGTGGCCGGCAATGTCGATACGGGCCACCTCGAAATGATTCCGTACCGCGACGACAGACTGGTTCTTGTCGCGGCGCCCGATCATCCGCTTGCACAGCGCACGTCCACCGACTTCGCGCAAACGCTGAACGACGACTTTGTCGGCTTGCCGACATCCAGCGCCATTCACTCGTTTATCAACATCGCCGCGGACGCGCTTGGCCGAAGAGTCAAACTTCGCATCCAGGTGGGCAACTTCGAAGCAGCGTGCCGGATGATCGCGGCAGGCGTCGGCATTGGAATCGTGCCGGAGTCGGTGGCTTTGCGGCACGCGAAAACGATGAGCATCAAGATCGTTCGTTTGAACGATGCATGGTCGGAACGCAAACTTAAAATATGCGTGCGCAGCGTGAAGGACTTGCCGCAGTTCTCGCGCGAACTTGTCGATATGCTGACGGCTGAAGCCGATTAAGCGTTAATTCCGCCGGATAGCCTGGGTGTGTCGCTCGGTCAACGGCGACACTTAAGCCGCAGGAATACCGTATCACGATACCTGGTCGTGTTCTAAAACGGTCTAAACGCTTTCGCATTTCGTGCTTCGATGGTTCTGCATTGATCGTGCTTGCATTGGATCGATCCGTAAGCCACGTTAACCTCCGTTTTCTCACTAGACGCTTGGAATAGCGAGCTGCGCTAGCCTGTTATCTGTACACGGTAGCTGAACAGCCGAGATAGCCGGTCAGTCGCAACCGATTGGTCACGACGTCGCCGCGCGACGCACGCATCGGTCGGCCAGCCGGCAGCGCGCAGTTTGAGCGCCGATACCTGGGCTCTCGTCAAAACCAAACCGGAGTGATTCAAATGATGGCGACTCAAAAACTCAGAAACTTTGTAAGCGACATTTCGGAACTGGTCGATACGAAAGCGGGCGAGGCCGATCTGATTGAACATGGCTCAAACGCGTTGCGCGAACTGATCCGGCTCGACAACTGGTTGCCCGACGTCTATGCGCAGCCGTCGCTGGACCGCTACCAGCAGTTCCTGCTCTACACCGACGTCCGTCAGCGTTTCTCCGTGGTCAGCTTCGTCTGGGGCCCAGGGCAAGTCACGCCCATTCACGATCATACGGTGTGGGGTTTGATCGGCGTGCTGCGCGGTGCCGAACTCGCGGCCTCCTATGCGCGCGACGACGACGGCACGCTGCGCCCGACAGGCGACGAAATATGGTTGGAACGCGGCACCGTCGATGCGGTCTCACCGTCCATCGGCGATATTCATCGCGTGCGCAATGCCTACGACGATCGCGTATCGATCAGCATTCATGTCTACGGTGCAAACATCGGTGCGGTCCGTCGCGCGACCTATCCGCTCAACGCGCCACCGAAGCCGTTTATCTCCGGCTATTCGAACGACACGCTCCCTAACCTTTGGGACCTCAGCGAGGAACGCCGTCCTTCTTGAGGTCATTCCGCGTAGCGCACATACAAGGACATGCGCGAAGCGCCGCAAGGTAAGCCCTATCAGCCGTGCATGTGGAACACCGCAACGGCCTCGGATAACTTTTGCGTCTATCCTTCCAGCGAGGCCGTCGCGCCGCCGTGACGCGCCACTCCGAGCCAGGGTTTTCACCTGTTCCCGATCGAAGCGCAGCCACCTAGCATTGTCTCTGGTAAAGTGGTCGACCAGTAGACCGGGCGACAGTATAAGGGTGCGATCGATTCCTTGTTGGCTGCTGCGTTGTGCGCCCCTGTTCGCTTGTCACTTCATTTGTCACCACAAACACCACGAGGCGGAAGGAGACGCAATGACTTACCTTTACGACGAAAAGCTCGACGGGGCGATTGCTCCGAATGACCGGGACACCGTCGTGGCGGAGCTGCATAGTCTTGTTCCCGACCTGCAGCTTCTGCATTCGCGAGAGGAACTGCGGCCATTCGAGTGCGACGGCTTGTCGGCTTACCGTTGCCCGCCGATGCTAGTCGCGCTTCCGGAGCGGATTGAACAGGTCGAAGCGCTGTTGAAGTACGCGTATTCGCGCCGCATTCCAGTGGTTGCGCGCGGTGCCGGCACGGGCCTTTCGGGCGGCGCAATGCCGTTGGAGAAGGGCATTCTGCTCGTGATGGCGCGCTTTAACCGCATCCTTGAAGTCAACCCGGACGCCGGCACCGCGCGCGTGCAGCCGGGCGTACGCAATCTCGCCATCTCGCACGCGGCGGCGCCTTACGGTCTTTACTACGCGCCGGATCCTTCATCGCAGATCGCGTGCTCGATTGGCGGCAACGTCGCTGAAAACGCGGGTGGAGTGCATTGCCTGAAATACGGCTTGACGGTCCACAACATCCTGCGCGTCGAGATGCTGACCATCGATGGCGAGCGCTTGACGCTAGGCTCCGAGGCGCTGGATAGCCCCGGTTTCGATTTGCTTGCATTGATTACCGGTTCGGAAGGGATGCTGGGCATCGTCACGGAAGTGACCGTCAAGCTGTTGACCAAGCCGCAAAGCGCCAAGGTGCTGCTCGCAAGTTTCGACGACGTGGAGAAGGCCGGTGGCGCAGTGGCCAAGATCATCGCCGAGGGGGTGATACCCGGCGGCCTCGAGATGATGGACAACCTGGCGATTCGTGCGGCGGAAGATTTCATCAAGGCAGGCTACCCGGTCGACGCCGAAGCGATTCTTCTATGCGAACTGGACGGCGCGGAATCGGACGTGGATGAAGACGTCGAATGCGTCGAAGCGCTGCTGCGCGCGGCGGGTGCGACCGAAGTTCGCCTCGCGCAGGACGAAGCACAACGCCAGCGTTTCTGGGCTGGCCGCAAGAACGCGTTTCCCGCGGTCGGACGCATTTCACCTGACTACTACTGCATGGACGGCACCATTCCGCGCCGCGAGTTGCCGCGTGTTCTGAAAGGCATTGCGGATCTGTCCGTTGAATACGGCCTGCGTGTCGCCAACGTGTTTCATGCGGGCGACGGCAATATGCACCCGTTGATTCTGTTCGACGCCAACATTCCCGGCGAAATGGACCGGGCCGAAGCGATCGGCGGCCGTATTCTCGAGTTGTGTGTTGAAGTGGGCGGCAGCATCACGGGCGAACACGGTGTCGGGCGCGAGAAGATCAACCAGATGTGCTCGCAGTTCAATAGCGACGAACTCACGGTGTTCCATGCAGTGAAAGCGGCGTTCGACCCGCGCGGATTGCTGAATCCGGGCAAGAACGTGCCGACCTTGCATCGCTGCGCCGAGTTCGGATCGATGCATGTGCATCGAGGTGCATTGCCTTTTCCTGAACTGGAGCGTTTCTGATGCGGCGCGAGTTCGAATCAATGGATGACAGCAGCCGGCTCGTCGACCAGGTGCTGTCGGCGGTCGAGCGGCGCATGCCGCTGCGCATCCGCGGCGGCGACAGCAAGGCGTTTCTTGGCAGGCCTGTCGAGGGCGACACGCTCGACGTGCGGCGCCATCGCGGCGTGGTGACCTACGACCCTACCGAACTGGTGATTACGGCTCGCGCGGGCACGCCCGTCGCGGAATTGAATGCCGTGCTCGACGCGGCCGGCCAGATGCTGCCTTGCGAGCCGCCCACATACGGAGAAGCGGCAACGATCGGCGGCGCGGTTGCAAGCGGGCTGTCGGGTCCGCGCCGTCCGTGGTCCGGTGCGGTGCGCGACTATGTGCTTGGCTGCCGGCTGATCACCGGCGAAGGCAAGCACTTGCGCTTCGGCGGCGAGGTGATGAAGAACGTCGCCGGCTATGACGTATCGCGTCTGCTTGCGGGCAGCTTCGGCTGTCTCGGGCTGATTACGGAAGTGTCGCTGAAGGTGCTGCCCAAGCCGCGCGCGCTCGCCTGCCTCGCGCTCGATCTCGACGCGGGCGAAGCGCTGCGCGAACTGTCGGCGTGGCGCCGTGCCGTGCTGCCGGTGAGCGCCGCGTGCCACGTCGACGGCCGCCTGCAGGTTCGGCTCGAAGGCGGCGTGGGCTCGGTGGCGTCGGCGGTGGATCGCATCGGCGGCAACGAACTGGAGCCGCGCTTCTGGGACGACTTGCGCGAGCACCGGCTGGCATTTTTCGCCGACCCGCGTCCGTTGTGGCGGTTGTCGTTGCCGAACGCCTCGCCGTTGCTCGACCTGCCCGGTGACACGCTGCTCGACTGGGCCGTCGCGCAACGCTGGCTGAAAAGCGACGCGCCAGCCGCGACGATTCGCCAGATCGCACACGCGGCGGGCGGTCACGCAACCTGCTTCACGCCGCGAGTGGACGCTGAGCCGTTCACACCGCTGCCGCCCGCGTTGCTGCGCTTTCATCGGCAACTGAAGCAGCAACTCGATCCGCACAGCCTCTTCAATCCCGGCCGCCTGTACGCCGAGCTATGAAAACCTGAAGGCGAATCTCCGAAGGGGAACATCAGCATGCAAACCAATCTCAGCGACGCCGCCAAAACCCTGTCGCGCGCGGACGAAGCCGAGCAGATCCTGCGCTCGTGCGTGCACTGCGGTTTCTGCAACGCGACCTGCCCGACCTATCAACTGCTCGGCAACGAACTCGACGGCCCGCGCGGGCGCATCTATCTGATCAAGCAGATGCTCGAAGGCGAGCCGGTCACGCAGAAAACCCAGTTGCACCTCGACCGTTGCCTCACCTGCCGCAACTGTGAAACCACCTGCCCGTCCGGCGTCACCTATCACGCGCTGCTCGATATCGGCCGCGCGGAACTGGAACGGCGGGTCCAGCGGCCCGCCGCCGAACGCCTGCTGCGCGAGGGTTTGCGCCGGGTGATCCCGCAGCCCGCGGTGTTCGACGCGCTGCTGAAGACCGGCCGCGCGCTGCGGCCGTTTCTTCCGGCCGCGCTTGGACGTAAAATCCCCAAGCGTAGCGCCCGCCCGAAAGCCCGGCCGGCGTCGCGGCATCCGCGCACAATGCTGATGCTGGAGGGCTGCGTGCAACCCGCGCTGTCACCGAACACCAACGCGGCCGCCGCGCGCGTGCTCGACCGGCTCGGCATCAGCATCATCGATGCCGAGCGGGCCGGCTGCTGCGGGGCGACCGATTATCATCTGAACGCGCAAGAGGCCGGTTTGGCGCGTGCACGGCGCAATATCGACGCGTGGTGGCCCGCCATCGAGGCCGGCGCCGAAGCGATCGTGCAAACGGCGAGCGGCTGTGGCGCGTTCGTCAACGAGTATGGGCATCTGTTGCGCGACGACCCGCGCTATGCGTCGAAAGCGCAGCGGGTCAGTGAACTGGCGCGGGACCTCGTCGAGGTGTTGGCTCGCGAGCCGCTCGAACGGTTGCAGGCGAATTCAGCGGCGAGTTTGCCAACGAGTTCGCCAGGGGCGTTGCCGGGGAATCCGTCAACGCGGACGCAACGGCGCATCGCGTTTCACTGCCCATGCACGTTGCAGCATGCGCAGAAACTGGGCGGCGCGGTCGAGTCGATCCTGCAACGGCTCGGTTTCGATCTCACCGCCGTGCCCGATGCTCACTTGTGCTGCGGATCGGCGGGCACGTATTCGATCACCCAGCCCGAGCTGGCGGAGAGATTGCGCAACAACCGGCTCGATGCGCTGGAAAGCGGCCAGCCGGAGTTGATCGTCACGGCCAACATCGGCTGCCAGACGCATCTGGACAGTGCGGGGCGCACGCCGGTGCGTCACTGGATAG
>DASXXR010000305.1:0-4837 GCA_036502945.1 Paraburkholderia sp.
GTCCCACAGCGACAGGTCGCGCAATACCTTTTCGATGTACTCAGGGTTCTTCGGCTTGCCGAACAGGCCGCGGCTGAACGATACGGTCGCCCATACGGTTTCGAACGCATCGGTGGTCAGTTCCTGAGGCACGAGGCCGATCATCGATCGCGCGGCGCGGTAGTCATTCTGAATATCGCGTCCGTCGACGACGACCGTGCCTTCAGTGGCCTTGACGATCCCGCAAACGATGCTGATCAGCGTCGTCTTGCCCGCGCCGTTCGGCCCGAGCAGCGCAAAGATTTCCCCGCGTCGGATCGACAGATCGATATGTTTGAGCGCGTGAAAACCGGATGCGTACGTTTTTGAAAGATTGGAGATTGAAATGATCGGCTGCATGCCCGCGACGATAGCAGATACGGCCCTGCTTTGGGCGACGGTCTTTAGCTCACGCGGGCACCGATGCGGCCAGTTCGGCCCGCGACCACACCCGGTGCTGACCGGCCGCCGCGATAAACGTCTCCAGCACCGCGTCGACGTCCCCGTCGCTCCCCGTCGCGACACCGTCCGCGTTGTCCGGCAGATGGGCGGCGCTGAGCACGTCGCGGCCCGCTCCAATAGCGGCGATCGCCTTGAGATGCGCGAATGCCTCGAGCACGAAATGGCGGGCATCGCCGGACTGCGCGAGCGTCTTCGCACTCGCGGCGCCGCCGCATACGATCACCGCGTCGAACATGATCGACGGCATGCCTGCGATCGTCGCATCCGGAGCAAGGCTGCCGATCGGCGCCAGCGTCGGCGCGATCAGCAACGGTGCGGCGCCTTCGCCGGTTAGCGTCTTCCGGAGCGACTGCAGCATCGCGGTATCCGCACCCGGCGCCGCAAGCAGTGCAATCTTGCGCGTCCTGATGCCGGGCTTCCCGCGATTGAGCAGGCTTAACGCGGGCGACGGCTGCTGTTTGCCCGCTGCGCGCGCGCCCTTGCCCGGCGCCGGCAGACCGAGCCCTTCAGCGACCTGCGCGGCGAGATCTGCCGCGAAGTTTGCCAGCACTTCGTTCACCACGCGCGCGCGGATTTCCGGCCGCGTTACCTTGCCGAGTTCGAATTGATACGCGGCGGCAATATGCGCTTTCTCGATGTCGCTCATGCTCTCGTAAAAGAGCGCGGCCTGCGAGAAGTGATCGGCAAACGATTCGCTGCGCACGCGAATCTTCGGTCCTTTAACCTCCTCCGGATAGCTCTCAAATCCCCCGTCGCTGGGTGCGGGGTCGGTCTCTTTCGGCCACGCGTCGTTCAGCGAATTCGGTTCATAGGACGCCTGGCCGACGTTGATGATCTGCCGGTGCATCCCGTCGCGCTGGTTATTCTGAAACGGCGAAAGGGGGCGATTGATCGGAATCTCGTGAAAATTCGGCCCGCCGAGCCGGCTTAGCTGCGTATCGGTGTAGGAGAAGAGCCGGCCTTGCAGCAGCGGATCGTTCGAGAAGTCGATACCCGGCACGACGTGTCCGGGGTGAAATGCTACTTGCTCGGTCTCCGCGAAGAAATTGTCGGGGTTGCGGTTCAGCGTCATCTTGCCGATGATCCTCACCGGCACGATTTCTTCCGGAATCAGCTTGGTCGGGTCGATCAGATCGAAGCCGAACGAATCCTGATCTTTTTCTTCGACGATCTGCACGCCGAGCTCGTACTCCGGAAAGCCGCCTCGCTCGATCGATTCCCACAAGTCGCGCCGATGAAAGTCAGGGTCCTTGCCGGCGATCTTCTGCGCTTCGTCCCACAGCAACGAGTACGAGCCCAGCACCGGCCGCCAGTGAAACTTCACGAAGCGCGATCGGCCCTGCGCATTCACGAAGCGGAAGGTATGCACGCCAAAGCCTTCCATCGTGCGGAAGCTGCGCGGAATCGCGCGGTCCGACATCGTCCACAGCACCATGTGCGCGGATTCCGGCACCAGCGACACAAAGTCCCAGAACGTGTCGTGCGCGGAGCCGCCCGTCGGCATTTCGTTCGGCGCTTCAGGCTTCACGGCGTGCACGAAGTCAGGGAACTTGATTGCGTCCTGAATGAAGAATACCGGCATGTTGTTGCCGACCAGATCGTAATTGCCCTCGGCTGTGTAGAACTTCACCGCGAAACCGCGCACGTCGCGCACGGTGTCCGCGGAGCCGCGCGGGCCCTGCACCGTTGAAAAACGCACGTAGACCGGCGTCTGCACCGCTGGGTCCTGCAGGAACGCAGCCTTCGTGTACTCGGACATCGGCTCGTACACCTGAAACACGCCGTGCGCCGCCGATCCGCGAGCATGGACGATTCGCTCCGGAATCCGTTCGTGATCGAAATGCGTGACTTTTTCACGCATGATGAAGTCTTCGAGCAACGAAGGACCACGCGGGCCCGCGCGCAATGTGTTCTGGTTGTCGGCGATCTTCACACCCTGATTTGTGCGCAGCGCTTCGCCGGCCGGACGCGCGCGCGACGCTTCGAGTTCTTGCGACTTCCGGTCAGTGGCGGGTGCGGCAGTGGACTGCCGGTTGCGAGGTTTGCTTGCCATCAGTCGAGCTCCTTGTGACGACGTGTGCGGGCGCGTTTCGGGCCGCGCGGTAACGGGTATCGCGCAATCGTTGTTCCCGCCCATTGCTTTCGTTGTGCGCACATCCATTCGCTGCAGGACTCTCATGCTGCCGTTCGTGCATTGCATGTTCTCCGGCAGCGAACCTGCGCGTCCGACATCCGTACGCCGTGCGAGGCACGGTGTTTGCGCAACACGAATACAGGCGAGCGGCAACGCTCGTATTCATAAACCCTATCTCGGAGGATCCGACGATGAAAAGCACGGTGAAGAAGATTGTTGTTTCGGCGCTGGTGATGGCACTGTCCGGCGGCGTTTATGCTCAGGCAGGCGGTGGCGCGGGCGGCGGTACTTCCGGCGGCGGCAGCGCTGCGGGCGGCGGTATCGGCGCAGGCGGCGGCACGACCGGTGGCGCGGCCGGCGTCGCAACACCCGCCACCGGCGTGAACCGCGGCATGAATCGGCCGGGCATGAACTCCGACAGTTACGGCAGCCCGGGCGTGACCGGCACCGGCGGCGGCGTCGGCGTCGGTACAGGCACCGGCGCTGCGCCGCAACCGGCCCCGATGAACCGCGGCATGTCGCCCGGCGCGCCGGGTAACACGATGCAGAACGGTCGGTAAGAAACGAGTACGACGCGCTATTCGTACCGAATTCCTCATTAATCGAACTGTGCTTTGCGCATTTTCGCCATCGATGTCAAAATACGACCATACTAGGTTCATTACAGAGGTCAGTCATGGCAGGAGTCCGACAGTTCGATGAAGACAGCGCGTTTACGCACGCGCTGGACATTTTCTGGCGCAAAGGCTTCCGGTCTACGTCGATGCTGGACCTTGCCGAGGCTACCGGCGTGCAGCGGGGTTCGCTGTATAACGCATACGGCGACAAGGAAGAGATCTTCATTCGCGTGTTCGAGCGGTACACGGGGCGCTTTATCGCCGATGCACGCAAAGCACTCGACAAACCCGATGTGCATGACGCGCTCACGTCGTTTTTCACGTTCGTGATCCGTTCGATCACACAGGGCACGCCGGCGCGCGGCTGCCTGTCCACGAAAACAGCAATCGAGATCGAGCCTGAGTCTCCGCGTTTACGCGAAGCGCTGCAGCAGATGCTCGGCGAACTCGAGGCCGCCGTGCTCGATGCATTGACCACGAAGGAGGCGCGCGCTCGGCTTGCGGTGTCGCCGCAGCAAGCCGCGAGCATCATTGTCACGATGACGCGCGGCATCGCCGTGATGGAACGCGCCTATGAAGATCCGAAGCGCCTCAGGCAAACGGCGCTAGCGCTTGTCGATGCGCTCGTACCCAAGCGGTAACCCCTCAGTTACCCCTCAAGCGCAGGATCGCCAGCAGGCCGCATGCGCCAGCAGACTCGCATAAAAAGAGGCCCGCTAGCAGCGGGCCTGAAAGCGCCAGACGCGGGGATCGCGCCCGGGTTACTACACTCGCCAACCAGTAGCCTGCGCGCAGGCCGTACAGGCCCGCGCAGCGCTTGAGAACCATTGTGCGGCTATGCTCCGGCATTCAATGCCTGAACTGAAGCATGCGGTACCGATTCGTCAGGGCCTCGCAATGCGCGAAGCCGCGCAAGTAGTGCACGGCCACGGTCGGTTAGGCGCGCAAGCCTGTTCGGGGCAGCATGTTCGTCGAGTTCGACGAGTTGCCGGTCAAGGAGTGTCCGCAGGTCCGCCTGGTCGAGGTCCGCCGGTTGTCGCGCGTCTTTGATCAGTATGAGTGTTGCAAACTCATGGGGGCTCAGCATAAATATCTCCTGACTTTTGACGGCCAGCGCTTGCGTTTCGCCAATGCGGTGTACCGTTATTTGATCTGACAATTCATGCGACCGCTTCATGCTTTTAGCATTGGCGGGGACCCCATCCTAATGCGCTGATCTTCATATTTCAATCCGTGTGCATCCTTGTTTTTGCATCTTTTTTGCGTCGGTCGGTACGATCAAGTGAAGCACGCACATAGGACGAAGTCGTTATGGTTCGGACTCTGCCGACTCGCTGCCGGCCGCGCTAACGCGCACGCTGCGCTATCAGGAACCAGGAGACACCCATGTTCGAGCAATGCGAATGGCTCAACGAACCCGCGAACTGGAAATGCGACGGCGAGCGCCTGCAGGTAACGACGGACCACGCCACCGATTTCTGGCGCGAAACGCACTACGGGTTCATCCGCGATACGGGGCATTGCTACGGCGCCCGCACGGCGGGTGATTTCTCCGCGCAAGTGCATGTTCGCGGGCAATTCGAATCGCTATACGATCAAGCGGGCC
>DASXXR010000306.1:0-7165 GCA_036502945.1 Paraburkholderia sp.
GTCGACAAAGCGCTTGCGGGCGCAACGAAAGGCATTCATGCGATCGGCCCGGGCACGCCGCCGCCGGTCGCGCCGATTGGAAGCGCCGCCGACTGCATGCCGGCCATGACGCCGCAAGACGTGCTCGATGCAAGCGGCAAGACAAGCGGCTTATGGCCGCCTTATTTCACTCCGACGATATCAACATTAACAACAGCCTTTCGGACCATTGCATGCTGCAACAAGAAACGACCATCGTGAACAAGCTGGGGCTGCACGCGCGTGCATCGGCGAAACTGACGCAACTGGCCGGCAACTACCAGGCGGAAATCTGGATGAGCCGCAATGGGCGGCGTATCAACGCGAAGAGCATCATGGGCGTGATGATGCTGGCAGCGGGGATCGGCAGCACGGTGTTGATCGAGACCGAAGGCGCCGACGAAAAGGACGCAATGGACGCACTGTTGAAACTGATTGCGGACAAATTCGGCGAAGGGCAGTAGACATTTGCGAGCGACGTGTCATGTGCAAAAAACGCCGCGCTTTGCCGCGGCGTTTTGTTTAGCCGCGCGGAAATGTCGCAGAAAGGCGCTCGACGTCCACGCTCGACGTCGATCCGAACGCGTTTCGTGTTGCAGTGCACAGCACGACAGCACGCGCTGGAATTTATAATCGAGGGCGGGGTCTGAGAGCATTGCAGCGGTTTGCCGCGGCATTACACAACTAGAGGAGGTGCGCGTGTCCTTCACGCTGCATGGAATTCCCGTGTCACGCGGTATTGCCATCGGGCGAGCTTATCTGATCGCCCCGGCCGCACTGGACGTCGACCACTATCTGATCGAACCTGCCGAGATCGAGGGCGAGGTGGAGCGTTTTCGCCTGGCCCAACTCACGGTGCATCACGAACTCGTCGAATTGCGTGCCGATCTGGCTGCCGATGCGCCGTCCGAGATGGGCGCGTTCATCGACGTCCATTCGATGATTCTTAACGACGCGATGCTCGTCCAGGAAACCATCGATCTGATCCGCACGCGTCGCTACAACGTGGAATGGGCGCTCACCGAACAGCTGGAACGCCTGTCGCGCCATTTCGACGAAGTCGACGACGAATATCTGCGCGAGCGCAAGGCCGATATCGAACAGGTGGTCGAACGGGTGCTGAAGGCGCTCGCCGGGGCGTCGGGCAAGCTCGCGCATGGGGTGCATGGCGCATGCGACGAGATGATCGTCGTCGCGCATGATATTGCGCCGGCCGACATGATGCAGTTCAAGACGCAAACTTTCCAGGGGTTCGTCACGGATCTGGGCGGACGCACGTCGCACACGGCCATCGTCGCGCGCAGCCTCGGCATTCCGGCCGCGGTCGGCGTGCAGCAGGCGAGCGCGCTGATTCGTCAGGACGATCTGATCATCGTCGACGGCGACCACGGCATTGTGATCGTCGATCCCGCGCCAATCGTGCTCGAAGAGTATTCGTATCGGCAAAGCGAAAAGGCGCTCGAACAACGCAAGCTGCAGCGCCTGAAGTTTTCGCCGACGCAAACCCTATGCGGCACGCGTATCGAGCTGTGCGCGAACATCGAATTGCCGGACGACGCGCGCGCGGCGGCCGACGCGGGCGCGACCGGCGTCGGTCTCTTTCGCACCGAGTTTCTGTTCATGAACCAGAAGGACCACCGGCTGCCGGAGGAGGAAGAGCAGTTCGATGCCTACCGCCGCGCGGTGGAGTTGATGAACGGATTGCCGGTGACGATCCGTACGATCGACGTCGGTGCGGACAAGCCGCTCGAGTCGATGGGCAGCACCGGCGATGGCTATGAGACGGCTCCTAACCCAGCGCTGGGCTTGCGTGCGATTAGGTGGAGTTTGTCGGAGCCTCAGATGTTTCTCACGCAACTGCGCGCAATCCTGCGCGCGTCGGCGTTCGGCTCGGTCAAGATTCTGATTCCAATGCTCGCGCACGCGCAGGAAATCGACCAGACACTCGATTTGATCCGCGAAGCGAAACGGCAGCTCGACGACGCCGGCCTCGCTTACGATCCGAACGTGCAGGTTGGCGCGATGATCGAAATTCCCGCCGCGGCGATCGCGCTGCCGATGTTTCTGAAGCGGCTCGATTTCCTGTCGATCGGCACCAACGATCTGATCCAGTACACGCTCGCGATAGACCGCGCGGATAACGCCGTCGCGCATTTGTATGACCCACTGCATCCGGCCGTGCTGTACCTGATCGCGCTGACGCTGCGCGAAGCAAAACGGGCGGGCGTGCCGGTTTCGGTATGCGGCGAAATGGCGGGGGATCCGACGTTGACGCGACTCTTTCTCGGCATGGGGCTCACCGAGTTCTCGATGCATCCGAGCCAGTTGCTGCTGGTGAAGCAGGAAGTGCTACGTTCCAATCTGAAGGCGCTGGAGAAGCCGGTTGCCGATGTGCTTGCGTCGTTCGAGCCGGGCGAATTGCAGGCTGCGCTTAAACGCGTGCTGCAAGCCTGAACGCGCGCGGCGCCGGGAGAGCCATTCGGTGCGGTGCCGCCGTCAGCTCGTGCGGCCGCACACCGGGCAATCGGGCTGGCGCGCGATGCGCATCGTCGTCCACTTCATACGCATGGAATCGAGCATCATCAGCCGCCCGACGAGCGGTGTGCCAATGCCCGCGATTACACGCAGCGCCTCAGCCGCCTGCATCGCGCCAATGATGCCGACGGTCGGTGCGAAGACGCCCATCGTCGAACAGGCCACTTCCTCGAACGGCTGATCTTCCGGAAACACGCACGCATAACAGGGCGACGCGCTGTCGCGGAAATCAAACGTGCTGATCTGGCCGTCGAAACGCAGCGCCGCGCCGGACACGAGCGGCACGCGGTGCGCGACGCACGCGCGATTGATCGCGTGGCGCGTCGCGAAGTTGTCGGTGCAATCGAGCACGACCGTCGCGGTGGGGACGGCAGCGTCGAGCCACGCGTCGTCGACGCGTTCGGTGACTGCGTTCACGTCGACATCGGGGTTCAACCTCGCAATCGCGTCGCGGCCCGATTCCACCTTCATCCGTCCGACGGATGCGGTGACGTGCAGAATCTGCCGCTGAAGGTTGGTCAGATCGACCGTGTCCGCGTCGACCAGCGTCAACCGCCCGACACCCGCCGCCGCCAGATACATCGCCGCCGGCGAACCGAGCCCGCCTGCGCCGACGACGATCGCATGCGCATCGAGAAAGCGCTGCTGCGCCTCAATGCCGAGTTCGTCGACGAGGATGTGGCGGGAATAGCGAAGAAGCTGATCGTCGTTCATGGCGGGGCGCGTCGCGTTGTGGTGTCGCCGCGCGGGCTTGCACGTGCACGATGGCGGCAGGCGGCGCGGGCGTTGTCTGTTGTTATTCTAGCCGCGCGGCACGCGGTGTCTTCGCAGCGTACGCTGCGAAGACACGTCAGGCAGAGAAGTTACTTACTTGGCTGGCGCTGCGGCGGCGGAGGACGCCGGCATGGGCAGCGCGGCGCCGGGAGTGCCCGATGCGCCCGGCACCGGCATGACCGGCTTCACCGCAACCGGCGCCGACGCCGATTGAGCCGGCTTGTTTTGCGCGAGACGACGCTCCATCACCGACTTCGACTCGACCACGGGCTTGTTTTCCAGCTTGTTGAGCCCCTGTTGCAGCATGAAGTCGTCAGTCGAGCCGAATTCGACCGGTTTGCGATCGCGATCCTTCTGGCGCTGTTCCGGCGTCTTCTTGTCGTTCTGCTCTTCGAGTAGACGCAATTGGTCCATGCGCTCCTGCTCGCGCTGTTCCTGCTCCTTCTTCTCGTTCGGATCCTGCGTGTTTGCGAGGTGGTTTGAATAATCGACCTCGCGCGTCACGAGTGCGTCGTCCGGATCGCCTTCCGCGTATTGATCGACGGCGATGTCCGGGCGGATGCCCTTGTTCTGGATCGAACGGCCGCTCGGCGTGTAGTAGTACGCGGTGGTGAGGCGCAGCGCGGTGTCGGCCGTCATCGGGCGCACCGTCTGGACCGAGCCCTTGCCGAACGTCGTCTTGCCGACGATCAGCGCGCGATGCTGATCCTGCAGCGCACCCGCGACGATTTCCGACGCCGACGCCGAGTACGCGTTGGTCAGCACGATCATCGGCACGGTCTTGAAGATCGGCGGCAGGTCCTTCAGCGGATCGCCGTCGAAGGACGACAGGCGATAGTTGTCGTACGTGTCGCGATAGATCTGCTTCGAGTCCGGAATCTGGCCGTTGGTCGACACGACGACGGAATCCGGCGGCAGGAACGCGCCCGCCACGCCCACGGCGCTTTGCAGCAGGCCGCCACCGTTATTGCGCAGGTCGAGAATCAGGCCCTTCAGGTTCGGCTGCTGGCGCGCGATGTCCTGCAGCTTCGCGGCGAGATCCGGCACCGTGCGTTCCTGGAAGCTCGTAATGCGAATGTAGGCATAGCCCGGCGCGAGGATCTTCATCTTCACGCTCTGCACGCGGATCAGCGCGCGGGTCACCGTCAGCGGGAACGTGCGGTCGTCGGTCTTGCGGAAGATCGTCAGCGTGACCTTCGTGCCCGGGTCGCCGCGCATCTGCTTGACGGCCTTGTCGAGCGTCATGCCGCGTACGGGTTTGTCGTTGATGCGGGTGATCAGGTCGCCCGGCCGGATGCCGGCGCGGAACGCGGGGGTGTCTTCGATCGGCGAGATCACCTTGATCAGGCCGTCTTCCTGCGAGATTTCGATGCCGAGGCCCGCAAAGCGGCCCTTGGTCTGCTCCTGCAGTTCTTCGTAGTCAGTCTTGTCGAGATACGACGAGTGCGGATCGAGGCTCGATACCATGCCCTTGATCGCGGCGGTCAGCAATTTCTTGTCGTCGACCGGCTCGACGTATTCATGCTTGATCTGACCGAAGACTTCGGCGAAGAGCCGCAGTTGGTCGAGCGGCAGCGGACTGGACGCGGTTTGCTGGGCCGAGGCGGAGAGTTGCAGGGTTGCAAAAACGCCGGTGGCAAGGCCCGCGGCGATCAGGCCGATAGTTTTCAGGTTCTTTCGCATAGAGTCTGTTGCGGTCGGAAGCGCGTGGCAGCGTCAAGGGGTGAGGACGGACAAGTATAACTTCTTGACGCCACAACAGCCCGTATAGACGCGTGAGGGGGATTCGACAACATCAGGAGAGCGAGGTTCTTAGGATCGGCGTTGCGGGCGCAAAGTAATGTGCGGTAACCGGCACGGGCCGCGCCGGAGCGCGCAAATATCCGTTGCGCACGCACCGGAGTGGACTGTCGTGCCACCTGGTGCGTGCGTGCCGAGTGACTGCGGCGCAACCGGCGAACCAGTCGATCAGCCGGCCTTGCCTTGTTTGGCGACGGCCGCTTGCGCCTTCGCGATGGCTTCCTGATCGCCGAGGTAGTAGTGCTTGACCGGCTTCAGGGCTTCGTCGAGTTCATAGACGAGCGGAACGCCGTTCGGAATGTTCAGCCCGACGATGTCGGTATCGGACACGTTGTCCAGATACTTCACCAGCGCGCGGATGGAATTGCCGTGCGCGGCAATCAGCACGTTGCGGCCCGATTTGATGGCCGGCGCAATCGACTCGTTCCAGATCGGCATCACCCGCGCCACCGTGTCCTTCAGGCACTCGGTGAGCGGCAGCTGCTCGCGCGGAACCTTCGCGTAGCGCGGATCGCTGTACGGCGTGCGCGGGTCAGCCGGTTCGAGCGCGGGCGGCGGCGTATCGTAGCTGCGGCGCCAGACGAGCACCTGCTCGTCGCCGAACTTCGCCGCGGTTTCCGCCTTGTTCAGGCCCGACAGCGCGCCGTAGTGACGTTCGTTCAGCCGCCACGAATGGACGACCGGCAGGTACATCTGATCCATCCGGTCCTGCACGTGCCATAGCGTGCGGATCGCGCGCTTTAACACCGACGTGTACGCGATATCGAATGCATAGCCGGATTCCTTCAGCAGGTCTCCCGCTTGCTGCGCTTCGCGAATGCCTTGTTCCGTCAGGTCGACGTCGACCCAGCCTGTGAAGCGGTTTTCCTTGTTCCACGTCGATTCGCCGTGGCGGATGAGAACGAGTTTGTGCATGGTCGTGCCGGTCGGTAGTAAGGAAGCGGTAAAGGAGGCAGGGGCGCAGGATTTGCGCGGTCGCCATCGAGTCTGACGGTTATTTTATAATGGCCGGATTGCCCTTTTTTATTTCTCCCTTTTTCGGCGGATCTTCCGTGACGTTTTTCACCGATTACACGAACCTTGTCCTGATCGCGGTCGCCCTCATCTCTGGGGCATTGCTTCTGTGGCCAACGCTTGTGCAGCGTGGCCGCGGCGGCCTTTCCGCCGCGGCTGCGACGCAGTTGATCAACCGGCGCAATGCCGTGGTGGTCGACCTGCGCCCGGCGGCGGATTTCGCCAACGGTCATCTGCCGTCGGCACGGCACGTCGAGTTCGCGGAATTGCAGGCGAAGGTCGGTCAGCTCGTGAAGAACAAGAGCAACCCGGTGCTGCTGGTGTGCCAGACCGGCCAGCAGTCGAACAAGGCCGCACGGGTCGTGCGGGACGCGGGCTACGCCGAAGTCCATGTGCTCGATGGCGGAGTGAACGCATGGCAGAAAGCCGGCATGCCGGTCGTCAAACAAGGAGTTGCGAAGTGAACAAAGTGATCATGTACAGCACGCAAGTGTGTCCGTATTGCCAGATGGCCGAACGTCTTTTAAAGTCGCGCGGCGTCGAGCACGTCGAAAAGGTGCTCATCGACAAGGATCCGACACGGCGTGAAGAAATGATGACTCGCACCGGGCGCCGCACGGTTCCGCAGGTGTTCATCGGCGAAACGCATGTGGGCGGCTACGACGACCTCTCGGCGCTCGATCGCGCGGGTGGGTTGGCGCCGCTGCTCGAAGCAGCCGCCGCGTAAGCATTCGCTGCGTAAGCATTCGCCGCGAATATTTGCCCGCGGTTTTGCCTGTCATGCGCCGCGCAATTTCGCGCGGCGTAGACGCCGCCCGAAAGAATCTGGCGACGGCCTTGGCCGCACCGCCCGTCGACGCTCCTCCGGGGCGCGCACACCAATATCTACCTATATCCGGTGGGCTTCGGCCCGCCGCAACGAACCCGAGGGAGTCACCGAATCATGTCCGACGAGAACAACCAGCCGTTCTTCAACATCCAGCGCATCTACCTGAAGGACATGTCGCTCGAGCAGCCCAATTCG
>DASXXR010000307.1:0-1576 GCA_036502945.1 Paraburkholderia sp.
AGGTGATGAAGCAGGTGATGAAGCAGGTGACGAAGCGTTCGAAGCAGAGTTGGACTGCGAGGACTGCGCGGATTCAGCGACGTGAGACATGACAAGACTCCAGCATTTGAGTCTTTCGATCATACCCAAAAAAAGCTCGCCCGTATGCTGCGGTGGCCATTGGCGCACCGCAGCATGAGCGTAAAAAAACGCTGCACGTCCCCCCGTTTTTCTAATGCAGCGCCAACGGGGCGACGTGCTTGACGAACTCAGCGCGCGGCGGCAGCAGGCGCCGTGCCACGGCTGGGCGTTCCAAGTGCGCGCAAGGTCTCTTTGACCGTCGCGACACGCACCGCGAGATCCGGGCTGCGCGTTTCGATACGCAGCTTGTCCTGGCCCGCGAGCTTGATGTGCTTGTGCTTCTGCACCATCTCGATGATCCGCATCGCGTCGATCGGCGGGTTGGGGATGAACTGCAAGCCGATCACCGCTTCGCCCGCATCGATCTTCGAAATGCCCAGCGGCTTCGCGGCGAGCCGCAGACGATGCGTCTCCACGAGCGCGTGCGCTTGCGGCGGCAACTTGCCGAAGCGGTCGATCAGCTCTTCCTGAATGCCGTCGATCGAGTCGTTGTGCTCGCAGTTGGCAAGACGCTTGTAAAGCGACAGACGCTCCTGCACATCGCCGCAATAGTCGGCGGGCAGAATCGCCGGCGCGTGCAGATTGATCTCGGTGGTCGCGGCGAGCGGCGCGGTGAGGTCCGGCTCCTTGCCTTCCTTCAGCGCCTTCACCGCGTCGTTCAACATGTCGGTGTAGAGCTGGAAACCGATCTCCTGGATCTCGCCCGACTGCTTGTCGCCGAGCACCTCGCCCGTGCCGCGAATCTCGAGGTCGTGCATCGCCAGATAGAAGCCCGAACCCAGTTCTTCCATCTGCTGGATCGCTTCGAGGCGGCGTTGTGCCTGCTTGGTCAGTCCTTGCGGATCATGCACCAGCAGATACGAATACGCCTGGTGATGCGAGCGGCCGACACGGCCACGCAGTTGATGCAATTGCGCGAGGCCGAACTTGTCCGAGCGATGAATCAGGATCGTGTTGGCACTCGGCACGTCGATGCCGGTTTCGATAATCGTCGTGCACAGCAACACGTTCGCGCGTTGCGCAACGAAGTCGCGCATCACGCGTTCGAGTTCGCGTTCATGCATCTGTCCGTGCGCGACTGCGATACGCGCTTCGGGCACGAGCGCTTCGAGCATCTGCCGACGATTCTCGATCGTCTCGACTTCGTTGTGCAGGAAGTAGACCTGGCCGCCACGCTTCAGCTCGCGCAGCATCGCTTCGCGAATCACGCTGTCTTCCTCGCGACGCACGAAGGTTTTGATCGCGAGGCGCTTTTGCGGCGCAGTCGCGATCACGGAGAAATCGCGCAGGCCTTCGAGTGCCATGCCGAGCGTACGCGGGATCGGCGTAGCGGTCAGCGTGAGCACGTCCACTTCCGCGCGCAAGGCTTTCAGGGCTTCTTTCTGGCGCACGCCGAAGCGGTGTTCCTCGTCGATAACCACGAGTCCAAGACGCTTGAACTGCACGTCGGACGAGA
>DASXXR010000308.1:0-25638 GCA_036502945.1 Paraburkholderia sp.
TACGACGACGCAACTGGGCGGGAAGTCCGCACGCTGCGCCTCGAATCGACAGAAGATGGTAAAGGCATTCTTCTCGTCGAAGTCGATGAACGCAAACCGGGCATACATCGCGAAGTGCGTTACGAAATCACACCGGCAGAGCTGATTGCGGCCATTCGCGCACACGGCGCCGAACTACCGGGCGAACAACATAACCATCGTCAAGCAACCTGAGCGCGAGCGGCATCGCGCCTGTCAGCGCCGCTCAACCTTCTGTCCATTACTCGTTTCGCGCTTATTTCAACAAGATTCCCCAGTGTCGTAGGGCTAGCCGGCCCTACGACAACTGCGCTGTAGTCTCCCGGTAGATCCAGACACAAAGGGCTTCGCCGCTCGTTTCGGGTGGCGGCGGACGGCGTTTAAGAGCGCTTGCACGTCTCTGAAATGCGTCCATAATCCTAAGTCACCTATGCGATTCCGGCTTGAAACGGCCGCGAAAGTTAAACCGATGCTACATGACCTCGTCGAGCAATACGGGCCTGCGATCGTATTCGCGAACGTGCTCGCCGCATCGATCGGGCTGCCCGTGCCCGCGATGCCATGCCTCGTGCTCTTTGGCGCGATGGCGGCCATGCATCCGGGGTCGGTGGGCTCGGAAATTTTGCCGGTACTCGTGCTCGCGATCTTCGCGACGCTGATCGGCGACAGCGCATGGTATTTCGCCGGCCGTATCTACGGCGGCAATACGCTGAAGACACTGTGCAAACTTTCGTTGTCACGCGACACATGCGTGAAAAAGACCGAGCGTTTCTTCGGACGGTGGGGCGTGCGCGTGCTGGCGGTCGCGAAGTTCGTGCCGGGACTGTCGATCGTTTCGATACCGATGGCCGGCGCGATGGGCGTGCCGTATCGAACGTTCCTGAGCTTCGACAGCATCGGCGCGGCGCTGTGGGCCGGCTGCGGGCTGACAATCGGCGCGCTGTTCTCCAAGCAGCTCGACATGCTGTTCGCCGGCGCGAGCCGCTTTGGGCGCCTGACCCTGGTGATCGTCGCCGCGCTACTGCTGCTTTACGCGGCGTACCGCTGGACGCGCCGGCGCCAGTTGCTCAAGAAACTCGCGTCTGCGCGCATGAGCGTCGACGAACTCTACGACCTGATGCTGGAGAAGCACACGCCGGTGCTGTTCGACATCCGTTCGCGCGAAAAGCGCAAGCTCGATCCGTTTGTGATTCCAGGATCGCTGTTCGCCGACGAACGTCAGCTCGACGAGATCGTCGCCAGGTATCCGCGTGACCAGAAGCTCGTCATCTACTGCTCGTGCCCGAACGAGATTTCCGCGGCATGGATGGCAAAACAGTTGACCGACGCAGGCTTTACCGACGTACTGCCGCTGCGCGGCGGCCTCGAGGCGTGGCGCGACTCCGGGCGCCAGCTCGAGCCGCTTGACGATGAACCCGCGCCGCGGGAAAACGTCGGCATTTCGCCGAAAACCGTCTAGCGCGGCAGCAGCGACGCGGGCCACGCCGACCAATCAACATAGCCGTGCATACGATGCAACCGAAGTGAGGAGCAGTCTGATGCCTTTAACCCGAGATGGCGACGAGCAACACAACGAAGTCGCCGACGCGCCGTACTCGACGCTGTCGACACGCCACCATCAGATGTTCCTGAACCTGACAGCCGCGGAGATCGAACGGGTGCGGCGTTTCGGCGATCTGCATCACTGGCATACGGGCGATCTGCTGTATCGCACCGGCCACGTCGCTCCGGGCATGTCCGTGATCCTGTCCGGCAGGGTGAAAGTCAGCCAGCGCGACGGGCTGGGCCGCGAGCGCGTCGTCGTCGAGCATGGGCCGGGGCAGTTTCTCGCGGAAGTCGGTCAGTTGTCCGGTCGGCCCGCGCTCGTCGACGCGATGGCGGTGGAGCCCGTCAGCGCGGTATTGATCACGTCGGAACGATTGCGCGCGCTGATCGTCGCGGAAGCCGAACTGGGCGAGCGCATCATGCGCGCGCTGATCCTGCGGCGCGTCGCGCTGATCGAAAAAGGCGCGGGCGGCCCCATTCTGGTCGGCAAGAGTTACGACGGGCGGCTCGTCTCGCTGCAAAGTTTTCTGTCGCGCAACGGGCATCCGCATTCAGTCATCAACGAACGCGACGAAGAATTGATGCAGCTCCTCGAGCAATTCGCGGCGCGGCCGGAAGACCTGCCGCTCGTCATCTGTCCCGACGGCCGGGTGCTGCGTCATCCGAGCGACCCCGAACTCGCGTCGTGCCTCGGCCTGTTGCCCGATCTCGACGAGCGGCACGTGTATGACGTGGCGATTGTCGGCGCCGGCCCGGCGGGGCTTGCAACGGCCGTTTATGCGGCGTCCGAAGGACTGTCGGTGATCGTGCTCGACAGCCGCGCGCCCGGCGGTCAGGCCGGCGCGAGCTCGCGCATCGAAAACTATCTCGGCTTTCCCACCGGCATTTCGGGGCAGGCGCTGGCCGGCCGCGCGTTCGTGCAGGCGCAGAAGTTCGGCGCACACGTCGCGATCCCGCTCCGGGTCAAGGCATTGCATTGCGAGGAACGGCCGCATCGGCTGGAGCTGACTTGCAGCGGCAGTATCCGCGCGCATTCGATCGTGATCGCAAGCGGCGCCGTGTACCGGCGGCCGGCCATCCACGGGCTCGACCGCTTCGACGGCCGCGGCGTCTACTACTGGGCGTCGCCGGTCGAAGCGAAGCTGTGCAAGCATCAGGAGGTGGTGGTGGTGGGCGGCGGCAATTCCGCTGGGCAAGGCATCGTCTATCTCGCGACGCAGGCGTCGCACGTTCATGTGCTGATCCGGCGCAGCGGGTTCGAGTCGACCATGTCGCGCTACCTGATCGACCGGATCCGTTCGCTGCCGAATGTGACCGTGCATCCGAACACGGAAATCGGCTCGCTCGATGCAAACGACAGCGGCCTCTCGACGGTCGGTTTGAAAACGCCCCTTGCGGACGGCACGGACCGCTTCGATGTGCGCCATCTGTTTCTCTTCACCGGCGCCGAACCGAACACCGGGTGGCTGCGCACATGCGGCGTGCAGCTCGATGCAAAGGGTTTCGTGCTGACCGGCGCGGATTCGGCCTGCGATCTTGCTACCTCCGTTGAAGGCGTGTACGCCATCGGCGACGCGCGCGCCGGATCGACAAAACGCGTCGCGGCCGCGGTCGGCGAAGGCGCAGCGGTGGTCGCGCAAATCCATCAGCTGCTTGCCGCGCAGTCGGGCGAAGTGGTCGCGCTTGGCGCCTAGCGCGCTGCGCGCGCTTTACCGTTCGAGCTTGCCCCGCAATTCGCGCGCGGTCTCCAGCAATCCTTCATAGCCGGAACGCGCGTGTTCCGGCAAATCCGGGTCGCCGACCAGTGTGCCGAGCGTTTCGATGAGGCTGTAAAGCATGCCTCGCGCAGCGCTCGCCGCAATGTTGCCGGACGACACCATTTCGCCCACATGGGTGACCGCCGCATCGAGGTGTTCCAGGTCGGGCTGATCGCCCTCTTCTTGCTTGTCCGAGGCATCGCGCGTCATGATGGTTCGCTGTTTCCGTAGGTGGGTCGTTAACCGAAATCGTAGTGTTGTTATATACCGATCGCGCGCAATCGTCCATGCGCGCGCCCGCGCTGACGCACAACTTCAACACAAGGGCCTGGCCAATGAAGATCAGGGAATTCGGAGTCGAACGCTGGATGGATCTCTATGAGAACCGTTGTGAACTGAACCTCGCGGAAACCTGCGTCGAATCATTGACGGTCGGCGAACTGCTGCGTATCGCGGACAAGGAGGAAACGATACTCGCCGAGATGCTGCCGATGAAACTCACGTACGGTGCAATCGACGGTACCGAACGGCTGCGAACGAACGTCGCGTCGCTGTACGAAAAGCAGAGCGTGCCGAACGTGCTGATCACGCACGGTGCGATCAGCGCGAACGCGCTGGTCTACGAGACGCTCGTCGAACCGGGCGACCATGTGATCTCGGTACTGCCGACGTACCAGCAGCATTACTCGATTCCGGAGAGCTACGGCGCACGCGTCGAGATCCTGAAGCTGCGCGAAGAAAACGGCTTTCTACCCGACCTCGACGAATTGAAGCGGATGGTGACAGGCAAGACGCGCCTCATTGCGATCAACAACCCGAACAACCCAACCGGCTCGTTGATGGACGAGGCGTCGCTTGAAGCGCTCGTGCGCATCGCGCGCTCGTGCGGCGCGTTCGTATTGTGCGACGAGGTGTATCGCGGCACGGATCAGCACGGCGACGGCTTCACCGCGTCGATCGCGGATCTCTACGAGAAAGGCATCAGCACCGGCAGCATGTCGAAGACGTGGTCGCTTGCGGGCGTGAGGGTAGGCTGGATCGCAGCGCCCGTGGCCGTCGTTCAAAGCGTGCGGATACACCGCGACTACAACACGATCAGCGTCGGCATGCTGAACGATCTGCTCGCGTCGATCGCGCTCGAAAACCGCGTCGCGCTGTTAAAGCGCAATCACGGCATCCTGCGCACGAATCTCGCGCTGCTCGATGCATGGATCGCGAGCGAGCCGGCGCTCTCCTACGTAAAGCCGAAGTCCGGCACGACTGCGCTGGTGCGCGTCGACGCCGACATGACGTCGCGCGACTTCTGCGTCGCGCTGGTCGAAAAGACCGGCGTGATGTTCACGCCGGGCAGTGCGCTCGATATGGAAGGGTATGTGCGGATCGGCTATACGAATGGCCGCGAAGTGCTCGAAGCCGGCTTGGCGAGAGTGTCCGGATTCCTGCGGGAACTCGCACACTAGGCGCCACGAAGTTCAAGTTGCGAGCGCGACGGGTCGCAAACACGGTTGCGGACACAACGGAAGTGCGGGGCGCGGCTGCTTTAGACAAGCCGTGCATCCGCCTCCGGATTGCCTCACCTTGGCGAATTCGCCGCTAACCCGGCCGCTCAACGCGCGGCGTGATCTTTCCTGCGCAGTGCCTCAGGCAAGCCGAACATGATGATCGCCGCGCAAACCAGGCTCATGCAACCGATCACATAAAGCGCCGGTGTCGTGCTGCCCGTCACGTCGCGAATGCGGCCGACCATCACCGGGCTCACGATCCCGCCGACCTGCCCAAGCGTATTGATCACTGCGAGCCCCCCCGCGGCACCCGCCCCGGTGACCAGCTTCGGCGGCAACGCCCAGAACGCTGGGATCGATGCGACCACGCCGGCGCCCATCACGCCCAGTGAGACGATGAGGAAAGGCGTCTGCTTGTCGAAGATACCTGCCGCAAAGAAGCCGATAGTGGCCAGCAGCAGAAGCCCGGCGACGAACTTGCGGCGCTCGCCGGTTGCATCGGAGAGCCGGCCGACAATCACCATGCACACCGCGCCGCAAATATACGGGACGGCCGTCAACAAGCCGATAATCGTCGGATTCTGGGTGCCTGCGCTGCGAATCAGTTGCGGAGCCCAGAAGTTCAGCCCATAAGAAGCAACCTGAATCAGGAAGTACACAAGCCCGAGCGTCATGAAACCCGGCGTGCGCATCGCTTCGCCCAACGACTGGCTATGCTGCGTCTGCTGCGATTGACCCGCAATCTGGCCGGACAGATACGTCTTCTCCTGCTTCGACAGCCAGCCTGCATCTTCGATCCGATCCTTCAGCACCTTCAGCACGAGCAGGCCCAACCCGATGCAAGGCACCCCGCCGACGAGAAACAGCCAATGCCAGCCGCGGATTCCGAGTACGCCGTCCATATGTCCGAGCACGAGACCCGCGAGCGGCGCGCCGAACAGTCCGGAAAACGCCGAGGCGAGGAACAGCAGCGACGTGATGCGTCCACGGAAGCTCGCCGGAAACCATAGCGTCAAGTAGTACAGCACGCCCGGCGCAAAACCCGCTTCCATCGCGCCGATCACGAAGCGCAATCCGTAGAACTGCCATTCGGTGTGCACGAACACCATCGCCGCGGTCGCAAGACCCCACGAAATCATGATCCGCGCGATCCATCGGCGGGCGCCGACCTTGAAGAGGAACATGTTGCTCGGCACTTCGAAAAGCACGTAGCCGATCACAAACAGACTGGCGCCGAGACCGTAAGCGGTATCGGAGAAACCGAGATCGCTTTGCAACTGGAACTTCGCAAAGCTGATGTTGATCCGGTCGAAGAACGCAAACAGATAACAGACCATGATGAGCGGCATCAAGCGCCACGCAACCTTGCGAATGATATCCGCGGCATCCTGCGCGCTGGTTGTCTGTTCTGCTGCGACTGCGCCTAGATCGCTCATTTACGTCTCCGTGCCGGATTGGGCTGCGCCTTCCGGTCGTGAATGTTCTGGGGTGTTGTTCAGGTGTTCAGGGTCGTTCAACGGGGGTGACTCAAACGCTCACATGCAGACGATGCCATCCGGCGCCGGATGCAGATCGCTGTTGCGGCCGGCTTTCGCGAGTTGTCCGGACACTTCGTGACCGAGCAGCGCGGGCAACGCGCGCGACAGCGTGATCAGCTTGTCGAGGTCGATGCCGGTCGGAATGCCCACTTCTTCGCACATGTTCACGAGGTCTTCGGTGCAGATGTTGCCCGATGCACCCGGTGCGAACGGACAGCCGCCCAGGCCGCCGAGCGACGCGTCGAAACGGCGTGCGCCCACGTCATAAGCGGCCATCACATTCACGAGCCCGAGCCCGCGCGTGTTGTGGAAGTGCAGCGTCAGCGCGTCGGCGGGAATGATGCTGAGTACGCGTTTGACGATCCGCGCGACTTGCCGCGGATTCGCCATGCCGGTCGTATCGGCGAGCGTGATGCCTTGTATGCCGAGCCCAAGGTATTGATCGACGATCGACACTACCAGGTTTTCGTCGATCTTGCCTTCGAACGGGCAGCCGAACGTGGTCGCCACGGTGCCGTTCAACTTGACGGACGTCCCGCGCGTCAGCGCGACGATATCGCTGAAAGCAGCGAGCGATTGCTCGCGCGTCATCCGCATGTTCGCCCGGTTGTGCGTCTGGCTGGCCGACATCACGAGATTCAGTTCATCGGCGTGCGATTCGAGCGCGCGCTCGGCGCCGCGCCGGTTCGGCACCAGCGCGACGTAGATCACACTGGGGTTGCGCCTGATCTGATGAAATACCGCCTCGCCGTCGCGCAGCGCCGGAATCGCCTTCGGTGAGACGAACGAACCTGCCTCGATGCGCGAGAAACCGGCCGTCGAAAGCGCGTCGATCAACGCCACCTTGTCCGCGGTTTCAACCCATGTCGGTTCGATCTGCAGGCCGTCGCGCGGCGACACTTCCTGCACGATCAGCTTGTCATAGTGAACGTCGCTCATTTCACCGCTCCTTCGCGGCGAAGCCGCTCTATATCGCTTTGCGCAAAACCGAGATCGGCGAGCACGCTATCCGTATGCTGGCCGAGCGCAGGCCCCGACCAACGGACTTCACCCGGCGTCTCGGAGAGTTTCGGCACGATGCCCGGCATCTTCACCGACGCGCCGCCCGGCAAGTCCGCCTGAAGCAACATCTCGCGCGCCTGGTAGTGTGGATCGGCGACGATATCGGCCACCGAATAAATGCGGCCCGCCGGCACTTCGGCACGCTCGAGCGCAGCCAGCACGTCTTCAGCCGAATGGCGCGAAGTCCATGCGGTAATCGCCGCATCGAGCATGACGCATTGCGCAGCACGGCCGTCGTTGCGCGCGAGCGCCGGGTCGTCCCCAAGATCGGAGCGGCCGATCACCTGCATCAGCCGCTTGAAGATCGGATCGCTGTTGCCGGCAATCACGACATAGCTGCTGTCTTCCGTGCGGTACGTGTTCGACGGCGCAATACCCGGCAACGCACCGCCGCTGCGCTCGCGCACGTGACCCAGCAGGTCGTATTCCGGCACGAGGCTTTCCATCAGATTGAACACGCTCTCGACGAGCGACACATCGACAACCTGGCCTTCACCTTGTCCGGTCTTCACGCGCAGCACCGACATCAGCGCGCCGATCACGCCATGCAGCGAAGCAAGCGAATCGCCCAGGCTGACGCCGACGCGCGCCGGCGCGCCGTCCGGCTCGCCGGTGGTATGGCGAATGCCGCCCATCGCTTCACCGATCGCGCCGAAGCCGGGCCGGTCGCGATACGGACCCGTCTGGCCATAGCCGGAGATACGGACCATCGTGAGCTTGGGGTTGATTGCGTGCAGCGTGTCCCAGCCGAGCCCGAGCTTTTCGAGCGCGCCTGGACGAAGATTTTCGATGAAGATGTCCGCGTCGGCCGCGAGACGTTTGACGATGTCGGCGCCATCGGCCGACTTCAGATTCACGCAGATCGACTTCTTGTTGCGTGACTGCAGGTACCACCAAAGCGACGTTCCTTCATGCAGCTTGCGCCATTTTCGAAGGGGATCACCACCGTCTGGCGCTTCGATCTTGATGACTTCAGCACCGAATTCTGCGAGAAGCCGCGCGGCGAACGGCGCGGCGATAAGCGTTCCGATCTCGACGACTCGGATACCCTTTAAGGGCCCACTCATGATTCTGTCTCCTGATCTTGAAACCCGTTAGGAGACAGCTTAGAAGGGGCCAGGACGAAGCGTCCAACCCCTTTTTACCAAAAAGCTTTCGCGAAACGCGAAAGCTCATTGCGCAGCGGCCTCCACCGAACGCAAATGGTCGAATAGCAGCCTGCCGACCGGCGACAAAGCCGCGGCGTCACGCACGACGATAACCAGATTACGTTCGGCCCAATCGTCTTCGAGCTTAACGGCCACGAGCCCGAGCGGGCGCCCCATGATCTGAAAGACGTTCGCGGGCAGCACGCCAACGCCCATATCGGCCTGCACCATCCGGCAGACGGCGTCGAAACCCGGCACATGGATGCGCAAACGCAATGGCTTGCCCGCCTGGCGCGCGGCCATGTGCGAGCGCGCGTTGATCGAACTCGCCGAATGCAGGCCAACGTGGTCGCTGTCCAGCGTCTCCGCGAATGGAATCCGCTCGCGGCCCGCGAGCGGGTGATCTTCGCGCATCACGACGACGAGCGAATCGCGCCGATAGTGCGTAGCCTGCAGCCCGCGCGTATCCGCTTCGCCCGAACAGATGCCGAGATCGGCAAGGCTGTCGGCCACCGCTTCGACCACGCCGCCGCTCGGCCGCTCTTCGAGGTCGATCTTGATCTGCTGGTTGGCAGCGAGAAAGGCGTGCAGGTCTTCCGGCAGAAATTCGACGATCGCCGACAGGTTCGCCATCATGCGCACGTAACCGCGCACGCCGGTCGCATGACCGGCCAGTTCGATACCGATGTTTTCCACGTCGCGCATCACGCGCCGTGCGTGGTGCAGCAGCGTTTCGCCCGCCGGCGTAAGCGTCATGCCGCGGGCCGTGCGCTGAAACAGCGTCGCGCCGACCGCCTGTTCCAGTTCGAGCAGCCGCTTGCTCGCCGCCGAAATGGCAATCGCCTCGCGTTCCGCGGCGCGGGTCAGCGTACCCTCTTCGTAAACTGCGATGAATAGCTGAAGCGTTGTCAGGTCGAGCCGTCTCAACAGATTCTTCAAAACCATGGGTGGGGTGCGCAAAAAAGCGATAGTGGGAGTCGGTGCGTATTGTGCCGTGATGCGGCCCGCACCGCAGGCAGACGGGCAAACCGCCCGTTCTGACACGCTTTACGGTTCCCGTGCCATCGCTTCTTCAGCAGGTGTGTCACGCTTGCCGAAGCACACCCGTAAAGCATCCGAATGAAACGGTTGCCGCGTCAATCGACGGAGTAAAGCGAAACCGGATCGCTCGCTGGAAACGTGTCCATCAATGCCTGATCGATCAGCCATTCGCGGTCTGCAGCCGAAGCCCGCTCTGCGACAACGTCGGTCGTGCCGGATTCAAAGGCGGCGGATTCAAAGGCGGGTTTGATATGCTGTTCCATGGTGTGCTCCTCGAATAAAGTGGATGACATGCAGTATTGGCTTGCGACGCACCGCAAGCAATGCCGGCGCACCGCCCAACCCTGCCAGACATACCGTGTCCTCTGCCAATGCAGCGGCGCACATCTTTCTCCGAGGTAATTCGATGCGCAGCGTCGCAATTGCGATCTTTCCAGGCGTGCAGGCACTCGACGTCGCCGGTCCAGTCGACGTCTTTGCCGAAGCCAATCGTTTCATCGGGCCCGACGAGCGCTACGACGTGGCGCTGCTCGCCGCCGAGGCGGGCTCGATGCGCGCATCGAACGGCATGTCGATATCCGCCGATGCAACGTTCGAGTACGGTCGCCGCGACTACGATCTCGCGCTGGTCGCGGGCGGCCCCGGGTTGCCGGAGCACACACCGGATGCGCGGCTGCTCGAGTGGCTCAGCACCGTTGCAGCGCGTTGCACGCGCTTCGGTTCGATCTGCACGGGCACGTTCGCGCTCGGCCATGCGGGGCTGCTGGACGAACGCAACGTGACGACCCACTGGCAGCACGCAGCGCAGCTCGCGACGCAATTCCCCAAGGCGCGTGTCGATTTCGACCGCATTTACCTGCGCGACGAACGGCTCGTGACATCGGCGGGCGTGACGGCAGGCATCGACCTGTCGCTTGCACTCGTCACCGAAGATCATGGTCCGCACATCGCGCTTGCGGTCGCCAAGCGGCTCGTGGTGTTTTCGCAGCGCCAGGGCGGCCAGTCGCAATTCAGCCCGTATCTGACGGCGCCCGCCGACGAAACTTCGCCGGTCGCGAAAGTGCAGACACATGTGATGGCGCACATCCGGGAGAGTTTTACGGTCAAGCAGCTCGCGGACGTCGCGGGCATGAGCGCGCGCAACTTCGCGCGCGTGTTCGTTCAGGAGACGCAGGTGACGCCGCATGAATTCATCGAGCGGGCGCGAATGGACGAGGCGCGCAAGCTGCTCGAAAGCAGCGGGTTGGCGTTGAAGACAATCGCCTACGACTGCGGCTTCGGTACCGCGGACCGCATGCGCATTGTCTTCACGAAGCGCATCGGCGCCACACCGAAGCTCTATCGCGACCGCTTCAGGCGCGACTGATGCCGACTGACGGCGCTTGCCGCGCCCCGCAAGTGATGGGGTCGCATGAGAAAATGATATGTCGTTACGGCCACCTTTCACTGGATTGACACTATGCCTGTCCCTTCTGCTTCCCCTACTGCTCGCGCAATCGTCACCGGCCACACGCGGGGTCTCGGCGAAGCACTCGCCGAACAACTGCTGGCGCGCGGCATTGCAGTGCTCGGCTTGTCGCGCGCGCGGCATGCGACGCTCGCGCAGCGTCATGCGGGAATGTTCGAGCAAGTGGAACTGGATCTCGCGAATACGGAGCGCGTCGTAGAGTGGCTTGCGGGCGACCATTTGCAGCGCTTTGCCGGCGGAGCGCAACGAGTGTTGCTCTTCAACAATGCAGGAACGGTGCAGCCGATGGGGCCGTTCAACGCGCAGGAACCGAGTGCGATCGCCGGGGCGATCAGCCTGAACGTGACCGCGCCGTTGATGTTGGCCAGCGCGTTTGCCACTGCAAGCGCCCATGCGGCCGATCGGCGGATCGTGCATATCTCCAGCGGCGCGGGCCGTAATCCGTATGCCGGCTGGAGCGTTTACTGCGCGACGAAAGCCGCGCTCGATCATCATGCGCGTGCCGTGATGCTGGATTCGAATCGCGCGCTGCGCATTTGCAGCGTGGCGCCGGGCACGCTCGATACGAACATGCAGGCTGAGCTTCGCGGCACGACGCTCGAGAAGTTTCCGTTGCGCGAACGGTTCGCGGAGATGAAGCGCAGCGGCAAGCTGGCTACGCCGGCGGACGCGGCGGCGAAGCTGATCGACTATGTATTGAGCGACGGCTTTGGCAATGTGCCGGTTGCGGATGTTAGAGAGTTGCCGCAAGGGTAAAGCGCCTTTCGCTATGGCGATTCAGGTCGTGATATAGCCGTCCGTCGGTGCTCGAACTTCGCTTCGCATCAGATCAAGACGCGCGGTTTCCTGGTGCACCAGAGCCGCCTCGCAATTCGCTTCTGCAGCGGTGCATGCCGCTCTTGCGGCCGCAAGCATGGATGACGGCTGTTCGGCTTGCAGAAATCACCTTGATGTATTCGTCGTGTGGCCGTGACGCGTGCCGCGTAACCCGACAGCACGAACCCGTATGACTGGAAGTCCCGGTAGCAGGAAGAGCCGGCGACAAAAACGCCGATCCACAGCTCGAGTCCGCCCAAACAGTGATGGCTCCGCCAGTTTCGGATATCTCCTATGGACGCCCTGATAATCAATTAGGCATCCTCCTTTCTCCGATAGCGTGCAACAGAATGTTGCATCTCCGTTCAGCCCGTGTGCATTTTCCTCGTTGCGGTTGAATGTTAAAAATGTCGTTGAAAATCAATAAGAATGAACCGAGATTCGATAAGAAGAGGACAAGAAAACCCACGCCACCAGCCCGTCAGAAGGCGAGCCGGCTATGGAAAGCGATGGCGGAATGTCGCCTGTCGGCTCGGTGCGCTCGCCTTGCTGTCGAGCGCCACACTAGCGAGTCACGCAACAAGCCTGCACCAACTCGCGGACGACGCGTTTGCACATGACGCAAAGCTCGCCAGCGCCGAAGCGGCATATCGCGCAGGACTGGAGAAGGAACCCCAGGCACGTTCCGCATTCCTCCCACATTTCGCACTGACACAATCCGACTTCAAGAGCGCGATCCACGTGCCGGGCAGGCCGGCAGCGCCCTACTCCACCATCGGCTCGACGCTTTCGTTGAGCCAGTCGATGTTCAAATGGGACGACTGGCAGACCTATCAGGAAAGCAGGCTCTCCGCTATCGATGCCGGTCTCGCGTTCGCCAGTGCGAAGCAGGATCTGCTTTTGCGCGTCGCGCAGGCCTACTTCGATGCACTCGTTGCCCAAATCGGTCTTCAACTAGCTGAGGAACACCAGCGCTCGGTGAACGAGCAACTGGCTGTGTCAAGACGAAGCTTCGCATTGGGTGCCGCCACCATCGTCGACCTGAACGAAGCGCAGGCGGGCGCCGACTCCGCTCAGTCCGATGTCGTTCAGGCGCGAAGCCTGCTCGACAGGCGCTATGCGGCCTTGCAAAAAATGGTCGGGCATCCGATCGATAGCGTCGACACGCTCGACGAAAATTCGAAGCCTCCACCCATAGCGTCGACCGCTCTCGACAACTGGGTATCCGATGCCGAGACGGCCGGCCTCGAAGTCAGACGTCAACAGATCGCGCTGGAGATCGCACGGCGCGAAGTTCATAAGGTCGACGCCGGGTACATGCCGAGCGTGTCGATCATCGGCAACGTCAGCCACGGCAACGCCGCTTTTATCAACGGCCAGACGAACTTCTATACCGGCGCGAATCGCGCCACCTCCGGCGAGATCGGCGTTCAGATCACGATTCCGCTCTTTGACGGTCTGTCCACGGTCAGCAAAAAGCGAGAAGCGCTAGCACTGAAGGACAAGGCCGAAGACGATCTGGAAGACGTGCGCCGCTCGGCCGCGCTCGACGCGCAGCAGGCATTCCTCGGGGTGCGTGACGGACTTGCGCAGATAGCGGCGCTTCACACCGCCCAACGCTCAGCCGAAACAGCATTGCAATCGAACAAAAAAGGCTTTCGCGCGGGCGTACGGATCAATGCGGATGTCCTCGGCGCCGAGGACAAACTCTTTAGCACACGGCGCGACCTGGCAAAAGCGCGCTACGACACGCTGATGCAATTCCTCCGCCTCAAAGCGAGTGTCGCGCAACTCGATGAAACGACGCTCGCGCAACTTGCTGCAGGCGACAGCTCACCGCTTGACCCATCGAGCAAATAGCAAATGACCATGCTTCATGCAATCAGGCGACACCTTTGGTTCACGGCGTTCTTCGGCGTCGCCAGCAATCTGCTTGTTCTGGCGCCGACGCTTTACATGCTGCAGGTCTACGACCGCGTGCTGCCAAGCCGAAGTCTCGAAACGCTGGCCATGCTGATGGTGTTCATGGGCATCGCGCTGCTGACGATGCTGGGAGTCGATATTGCCCGAAACCGCTTGCTCGCCAATCTCGGCCGGCAACTGAGCGATCGGCTTGATCGGCTCGCGCTCGCCGCGCGCATCGATACGCAGGCGCGGCGCGTTCCGCGTCCCGATCTGGCTACATCGCAGGATGTCGCCGCGCTGCGTGCGTTCCTGTCGGGGCCGGGGGTCGTCGCGTTTCTAGACATGCCCTGGCTTGTCGTCTATCTCGGACTGATGTTCGCGTTTCACTGGTCGCTCGGATTGATTGCGGTCGTGAGCGCGGTATTGCTTGTCGCTTTGACGCTGCTCAACGACCGGATGACCCGTGAAAGCGTACGCGCGTACACGGCACGCCAACGCGAAACGGACCAACTCTATTCGCAGATCAGCCGCAATGCGGAAGTCGTGACGGCCCTCGGCATGAACGACGCGATGATCGATGCGTGGTCGGCGCGTCGGCACATCGATATCGATGCGCAGGCTGCAGCAACCGACATATCTGCACTGAACCGGAACATCGGCAAAACGGTGCGTCAGGCGATCCAGGTCGTCACGATGGGCGCGGGCGCGTGGCTCGTGATCAACCAGTTCGCGACCGGCGGCGTGATGCTGGCGACCACGATCCTGCTAGGGAAAGCGCTCGCACCTGTCGAGCAGATGCTTGGAAGCTGGAAGCAGTTTAGCGAGGTGCGCCAAAGCTGGAGCCGGCTCGATGCGCTGTATCGCGGCCCGCGAGCGCCGCGTCCTGTCGAACTACCGCGACCAACGGGGCGGCTTACGGTTGAAGCGCTGTCGTTCAGTGGCCGCAGCGCCGGCGACCCGCGTGGCCGCATGGTGCTCAAGGGCATTCAGTTCTTGCTGGAACCCGGCCAACTGCTGGTGATCGTCGGTTCGAGCGCGTCCGGGAAATCCACATTGCTGAGGCTTCTCGCCGGACTGTGGCAGCCGCATACCGGTGCGGTACGCCTCGACGGTGCCGACATTGCGCGGTGGCCACGCGATGCGCTCGGCCGCTTCCTCGGCTATGTGCCGCAAGACGTCGAACTGTTCGCGGGGACCGTCGCAGGCAACATCGCGCGCAACCCCCACCCCGCAAACGACGACGCGGCTGCCATCGTGCAGGCGGCACAGCGGGCGCGCGTTCACAACATGATCCTCGGTTTGCCGAACGGCTACGAGACCGAAATCGGCGAGTCGGGAGCGGCGTTGTCGGGCGGTCAACGTCAAGCCGTCGCGCTGGCCCGCGCGCTTTACGGCGATCCCAGGCTTGTGTTGCTCGACGAGCCTAATGCCAATCTCGATGCGGACGGCGAACGACTGTTGAACGGCGCACTGCTGCAGTTGAAACGCGATGGTGTCACGGTCGTCGTGGTGACGCATCGGCAAACAGTGTTGTCGATTGCCGATCGCGTGATGTTGATGCGTAGCGGGCAAATCGATTGTTTCGGGACACGTGAGCAGGTTGAAACGTGGGTACGGTCGCGCGCAAAACCTGCTGGGCCATCGGCTCGCCGGGCGTCTGATCAGGAGGTGTCTGCAACATGAAACGGCTCTCGATTACTCAAGCGCTTCGTGCGCTCGTTCGGCTTTTGGCGGACGACGCATCCAGCACCGATACCGTTGAAGCGCGTTTGCAACTGCCACGCACGGCGATCGCGTGGGGTTGCGTCGCGCTCCTTGCCGGACTGGGCGCGCTTGGTGTTTGGGGCGCACTCGCGCCTCTTTCAGGTGCTGTCGTGGCGGAAGGCGTCGTCCGCGATGAAGGCGAGCGCAAAACGGTTCTGCATCAGGAGGGAGGCATCGTTAAGGCCGTCTTTGTGAAGGACGGCGACCACGTGAAGGCCGGGCAGGTGCTGGTCACGCTGGACAACGTGCGACCGGATGCCGAAGTCGCAGCACTCGATTCGCAACTGGACGATGAGGAGGCGAAGGCTGCACGACTTGCAGCCGAGCGCGACATGAAGCCTGTTGTCGCGTTTCCGGTACTTCTGTCTGAACGGTCTTCTGACCCGCGCATTGCCGCACTGTTGCGGCGTGAAAAAGCACTCTTTGACTCCGAGCGGCAGGCGCTGACTGACCAGCTAGCGTTGCTGCAGGAGCAACAGACGCAGGCGCATCTGGAGATTGCAACCGAGGCCGCGCTCGTTCGCACGAGCGAACAGAGCCTCGGCATTTCGAAGCAGGAACTGCTAGTCAATGAACAACTGCGCAGCGAGGGGTACGTCACCGAAACAAAGATGATGGAATTGCGTCGCGCTGCGGCGGACTATCAGTCGCGCCAGCAATCGGATACGGCGGAGCTGATACGCGCCAGACAAAAGCAGACCGAACTTGCTCTGAAGATCAGCGCGCTGCGCAACGACTATGTGAAAACGGCTGACGGGCAGTTAAAGGACACCACTGCGAAGATTCTCCAGATCAGGGAACAGTTACGCCCCGCGCAGGACACCAATGCGCGCACGCGCATTGTGGCACCGGTGGATGGCGAGGTGGTGGGTCTCAGGGTGCATACGATCGGGGCGGCCATTGGTCCACGCGAACCGATTCTCGATCTGGTGCCGACAGACGCCCCGCTGATTGTCGAAGCGAAGATCAAGCCCGACGACGTGCGTGAGATCGCCCAGAACAGTCGGGCCGATGTGCGGCTGACGGCATACAACCCGCGTACCTCGCCCGTTCTGGAGGGCACCGTCACCTATCTGTCAGCCGATTCGCTTAACGAAAAGGACACGCGGCAGCAGTTCTATCTGGCGCATATCGAGATTTCGCCGTTAGCTGTCGCCCGTGCAAACCGGGTCGCGAAGGCGCCGATAGTGCTCGGACCGGGATTGCGCGCGGAGGTCTTTGTTAAAACCCGGTCACGCAGCGCGCTTGACTACCTGTTTGAACCGATCTGGGATGGTATTCAGAAATCGATGCGGGATTAAGTTTTCGATAACTAGAATCAGGCTTATCGCTTTAAAAATTTTAAATTAATGTAGAAAATCTCAAATTCGCGACGATGAAAAATAGAATTCTGCTACTCATATCAATTGCCATTCCAGCAATCTTTTTTTCCCTTGTTTATTTTTCGGACTGCGATGGCTTTCTTGAGATATTTCGCACGTCGCCGGACATCATGGCTGTCTCGCTTATATTAATACCCGCCATCGTTTCAGCAATTTCAATAATAGTTGCGTTGGTTTTGTTTTTTAAAATATATGGCACACCTGGCAGGAATGGCGGCGCCACCATAAATCAACGTACTGCCGCGCTCATCGTATTTTGGGTAGGTGGCTTTATTTTTTTCATGCCTGTTATTTCGGACACCGTGTCCCATTGGGGATGCCGCACCCCCTAGACGTTCGGTGAAATACGGAATCTGACTCGATAGATGAAACATTATGCTGAACAAGTACAACACTAATTGATAAAGAAAATGCGCAACAAAATTCTATTTCTCCTCTCATTTGGACTTATGGCGGCATTGTTTTATGGAATGCTTTTTTTGGTGTGCGGTGTAGGCACTTCCTTTCTTTGGACATTACCAAATGACATCGCAACCCTGTTGATGCTGGGATATTGCATTGTCGTGGCCTCATCGGTTGTTTGCACCGCGTGGCGGTATTTCATTGTTTATGGAAAGACGTCAAAAACATCGACAACGATGACCGTGACCTATCGCGAAGGGTGCATTTCGATATTGCTGTTTTTAGGCTTCTTGATTGTTTTTTGTTACTTCAAATCTAGGTTGTGCAAATAATTTAAATAGGAGGGAGATAAAAATCTTTGAGATGACTGCATTTATTCGATCTTAAAATCCGCTTGATTCTAAAAAGGTTAATTAATGACGACGCTAACAGTAGCAGGTTATGGCATTGGTGGGCTTGATGGTTTTGCATCCGTCTCGGATGCGGCTTCGCAATTGAAAAAGGACCCCAGTAACAAAGCTCTCGTCGCAACGTACAACGCAGCGCTTGCAAACGCCGCCGCGACTATTACCGCCAATATCGCCGGCGAAGGCGCTGCGTTTGCGGCGAACGCAATTATCGCGAACATCAATAATTTGATGATCAACGGCAAGGCAATGAGCAGCAACGACAAGTTAAGCGCACTAACGGCAGTAGTTGGTGAACTCATTACGATGGCAGGTCAAGGTGTTGAATTTTATGGCCTGAGTGAGGCGACAGTTAGTCCGCTCATTGGTGGCGCAACCTTTACACTTGGTCAAGTGATCAATGCGGCGGGCTTTATCGCGACTGCCGCAGGAGCAGGCGTCGACTCTGCAACGATTGCGAATGTTGCAATTCAGCAGTTCCAAGCCGCGGGGCTGTCGACTTCTCCCAACGTTTCCTTCACGCCGTCAAGCGTTAGTAGTTCAAATTTCATTTGCGACGCCGATAACGCTGCAACGATGTTCAATATGGCCGTTGGAGATAACACACAAAAAACTAGTCTGCCGACGATTACGGTCAGCCCTGGCAAGATCGCAACGGTCGTTGTCGAGAACGCACAAAATCAGGCTCTTATCATTTCACCAGGCTTAAACGATTCCGGCCTGAATGTCGAGGTCAGCGGTAGTAACAACGATATAACGCTCAAACAGGGCGCAGCCGTTATGCTCACTTCGGCCCAGACCAATACGATACACAACGATGTGACCGGACAGGATTTCATCGTATCTGGTGGTAAGGTCAATGGGAGCGGCAGCAATAGCGCATCCCCCACAGACACAATGAATCAGTTTGCAGTCAATGCGGACGGCTCATTGGGTGTCACGATGGCGAACGGCAGCGGTATCGTAACCGGCAAGGCGACGTTCGACTCGCACGGCAATCTGACACAGAATCTGTTCTATGACGCCACGTCTGGCCGTCTGACGCAGGAGAACGACTTCAACACAGACGGCAGCCAGGTCGATCACATCTTCAACGCCAACGGGACGCAGAGCGCCTATGTTTTCAACGCCACCGGCCACGAAACGGAATACGCAACCTTCGGCACTAACGGCAAGATCACACAGGATCTGTTTTATGACGCCACTACCGGTCGCTTAGCTCAGGAAAACGACTTCAGCGCCGACGGTAGCCAGATCGATCACATCTTCAACGCCAACGGCACACAAAACGCGATCGTCTTAAACGCCGCCGGTCACGAAACCGAATACGCAGCGTTTGGCGCCAATGGCAAGATGACACAGGATTTATTCTACGACGCGACATCCGGCCGCTTAACCCAGGAAAACGACTACAACACCGACGGTAGCCAGGTCGACCACATCTTCAACGCCAACGGCACACAAAACTCAATCGTCTTCAACGCCGCCGGTCACGAAACGGAATACGCCACATACGGAACCAACGGCAAGAAAACGCAAGACCTCTTCTTCGACGCAACCTCCGGCCGCGAGACACAGGAGAACGACTTCAACGCAGATGGCAGCCAGGCGCAGCACATCTTCAACGCGAACGGCACACAAAACGCGATCATCTTCAACGCCGCCGGCCACGAAACCGAGTACGCCACCTTCGGCACCAACGGCAAGATAACGCAGGACATCATCTTCGACGGCACCTCAGGCCGCGAGCTGCAGGAAACCGACTACAACGCATCCGGCGGTGGCGTTGCACACACATTCAACCCTGACGGAACACAAAACGCAGCCGTCTTCGACCCATCGGGCCGCGTCTCCGAATACGCAACGTATGGCACAAACGGCAAGATCCTAACCGATGCGTTGTACGACACCAGCGGCCGCGAGACGCAACTCACCGAGTACTCCAGCAGCAACACGATCGTCCACACCTTCAACGCCGACAACTCGCAGACAGCGACGATCTACAACACCGGCGGTCATGAAACCGAGTTCGCGAAGTTCAACTCCGGTGGCCAAAAGACCGACGACTACTTCTTCGACGCCTCATCCGGCCGCGAAACCGAATACGACCAGTACAACACCGACGGCCGCATGACGGCCCACCTGTTCAATAGCGACAACACGCAAAACGCGATCATCTTCAATGGCAACGGACAGGAACTCGAATACGACTCGTTCGACAGCAGCGGAAAACTGACTGGCTTCACGAAGTACACCTACGGCACGGGCGGCGGCTATGACGCAATCGCATACGGGCCTACCGGATACGAACTCGGATGGGCCGACTATGGGGGCAGCGGCATGCTCATTTCGTCCGGCGGAGGCGCATATAACTTCACGCTAGGCGACGAATACGGGAGCGGAGCCGATGACTGGGATTGGGGATGGTTTTCCTACGACTTCGGCTATAGCTCCAGCTTTGGATTCTCGTTCTGATGTCGGACATGATGAGGCGGGCCACGCTTTGACTGAAAGGTCTTCGCGTCCTGCCGCCGTCAGATGAGCGCGACCGATGGTCTCAGCGGCCATCGGTCTTTCCGAAGCCTGCTGCACCCCGGTAACAGTCCGCGATCCGCGCCATGCCGGGTCCCGCGGAACATTCAGAGCCGTACAGGTTTTGCGCGGCATACGTGCGACGTGACAAGGTCCCGAAAACCCTCACCTTTACCGGGTATAGCGGCGTCGGACCGACTCGCATGCCACACGCTGCCCATCACGGCTCATACAACCACACCACCTAAAAACCCGTTATTTCCGCTGCTACAAGCACATTTCCTCAAACTCACCGCAACCACCCCACAGCCCCAAAAAACAAAAAGCGAGTGCTTCCGCACTCGCTCCCGAAAACCCTCACCTTCACCGAAGGCGACGCAACCCACTCAAACCTTCCGCTTGCTCCGCCGAAACTGATCGAACAGCACAGCCAGCAACAGAATCCCGCCACGAATCAGATACTGATAAAACGTAGGCACGTTCAACAAGCTCATCGCATCCTGCACCGAGCCCATGATCAGCACCCCAACCAGCACCCCTGAAATCGTCGCAACGCCACCGGTCAGCGAAACGCCGCCCAGCACACAAGCCGAAATCACACCCAGTTCAAGCCCAACTGAAGTCTTCGGGTCGCCAAGACTCATCCGCGAAGCGAGCATCACACCGGCAAACCCGGTCACGAGCCCTTGCAGCACGAACACCGTGATCTTGATCCGCGTAACCGGCAACCCCGCAAGCAACGCCGCCTCACCATTCCCGCCGACTGCCAGCACATTCTTGCCGAACACCGTCTTCTTCAGCAAGAACCCAAACAAAACAAACCCGACGATATTGCTCCAGATAGGAAACGAAATCCCAAGGAACGACCCACCGCCAAGTTCGAAGAACCGCTCTTCGGAAATCATCACCGCGTCGCCGTTCGACGTGATGTAAGCAAGCCCGCGTACCACCTCCATCATCGCAAGCGTGACGATCAGCGAATTGATCTTGTAGCGCGCCACCAGTACACCATTCACCAGCCCTACCGCGCCGCCCGCCAGCACACCCGCGGTAATCCCAAGCATCACACTATGCGTAACCGTAATCAGCGTCGACGCCACCACCCCCGCAAACGCGACGATCGAAGCCACCGACAGATCCACTTCGCCCAGCGCCAGCACGAACATCATCGTGACGGAAATCGAGCCGATCAACGTGACCGACAGCAACAGCCCCTGCATGTTGCGGCTCGTCAAGAAGTCCGGCACGGCGATCGAGAGCACCGCAAACAGAATGACGAACACCATTACGATGCCGGACTTGTTGATCAGATCCCAGGTCCTCGCGGCATGCGAGGCGGCGCCCGGCTGCGATGATCGGGGGGCTGCCGGCTCGTTTGCCGGCCGGGTCGTCGGAGTTTGCATGGTCGTCTTCATCCATTGGCGCGCGCTGACCTGCGCGCCCGATTACAGTCAGCGGCTCAGTGAGGCAGAGCCAGTTTGATCAATTGGTCGGGGGTTGCCTGCGCCTTCGGCAGATCGCCGACAATGCGCCCTTCCTTCATCACCAGTATGCGATCGGCAATGCCGATCACTTCGGCAAGATCGCTCGATACGACGATCACCGTGCGCCCCGCTTCCGCGAGTTCGTACAGCAGTTCGTAAATCTCCGCACGCGCGCCGACGTCGATGCCGCGCGTCGGTTCGTCAAGCAGGAACACATCGATGCGCTCGGCCAGCCAGCGCGACAGAATCACTTTCTGCTGATTGCCGCCCGACAGTGTGCCGATCGCCGTTTCAGTGTTGCGCGTCTTGATCGACAGCTTCTCGATGTATTCGCTCGCCAGATCGCGTTCGCGCCGCACGTTCAGCAGAAAACGCGCCGCGCTGAAATGGCGCCGCGCACTGATATTGAGGTTGTCCGCAACCGATGCGATCGCAACGATCCCTTCCTGCTTGCGATCTTCGGGGCACAAGGCAATGCCCGCGCGCACGGCGTCGCGCGGCGTGGAAAACGCAACGCGCTTGCCGTTCAATTCGACGTGGCCAGCCGTCGGCCTGGTCGCACCGTAAATAAGCTTCATCAATTCGGAGCGCCCCGCGCCCACCAGCCCGAAAAAGCCGACTATCTCGCCCTTCCTCGCACTGAACGACACAGGCGCAGACAGCCCCGGCCCCAGCAATGCCTTCGCTTCGAGCTGCACGTCGCCGGCCTGCCGCGCACGATAGCCGTACACATCCCGAATCGACCGGCCGACCATGCAACTGATCAGCCGGTCGCGATCGAGGTCGGCAACCGAGTCGAATGTTTCGATGCGACGGCCGTCACGAAACACCGTGACGCGGTCGCACAATTCATACACTTCATCCATCCGGTGCGTCACATAGATCACCGCGCGCCCTTGCGCGCGCAACGCATTGATGATCTTGAAGAGCCGCTCCGTTTCACGCGCGGACAACGAACTGGTCGGCTCGTCGAACGCAATGACGCGCGCGTCGCGCATCAGCGACTTGCCGATTTCGATCATCTGCCGCTGCCCGATGGACAGCCGCTTGACCTGCATGTTCGGGTCGATCGATTCGCCGAGCCGCTCAAGCTCTTCGACCGCGCGTTTAACCAGCGCCTTCTCATCGAGCACGCCGAAGCGGTTCGGCAGTTGCCCGAGCATCAGGTTTTCCGCCACCGTCAATTCAGGGACGAGATGCAACTCCTGATAAATGATCGCGATGCCGGCCTCGATCGCGGCCTTCGTCGTCGTGAACCGGTGCTCGACGCCGGCAAGGCGCAGCACGCCCGACTGCGGCTGGTTCACGCCCGACAGTACCTTCAGCAGCGTCGACTTGCCCGCGCCGTTCTCGCCCATCAGGCCGTGCACTTCACCGCTGCGCACTTCGAACGACACGTTATCGAGCGCCAGCACGCCCGGAAAGCTGACGGAGATTCCGTCGAGCTCGAGGTACGTGCCAGACTCGGCGCGCGGCCGCGCTTGCGGCGCGGCGCCCGTTTCAGCATTGACCATCATCGTGTTTGCATCCCGCATACCGGTTCCGGATCAGATTCCGAGTTCCGTACGCACGTCCTTCCAGTTATCGCGCGTCATCAGCTTGCCCGTCGTTTGGGTATCAGCCGCCGGTTGCTTGCCCGTCTTGATCCAGTCGACGAGGTTCTGCGTGCTGTCCTTGCCGTGGTTCGTCGAACTCACCGCGATGGTGCCGTAGAAGCCGGTTTGTTCCTTCTTCTGGAACTCGGCGAATGCTTCGCCAGCGCCGTTGATGCCCACGCCGATCACATCCGCCGACGCAATATGCAGTTGTTCGGTCGCGCGCACGCCGCCCAGCACCGACTCCTCGTTCAGTGCAAAGACCACCCACTTCTTGATGTTCGGGTGCTTCGACAGAACCGGCGATGCCGCATTGAAGCCGCCTTCGTCGTCCGTCGTCTTTTGCGGCGCGTCAAACAGGTTTTCCTTCTTGAAGCCGTTGGCGAGCAGCGTCGCGGAGGCACCGTCGGTGCGCAGCTTCGCGGTCGGCAGTTCGTAGTCGGTGATGCGGATCGCGCCCACTTCTTCCGGCTTCCAGCCGCGCTTCTTCATTTCGTCCGAAATAGCCTGACCGACCTGATTGCCGATCTTGAACGCCGACATGCCAAGGTGCGGCACGCCTGCAAGCGGCTTGCCGGTCGAATCGACGAGCTGGTCGTCGACGGTCACGAACTTCATGCCGTAGCGCTTCGCGCGAGCCTGAATGGCCGGTCCGAGGCGCACGTCAGGCGGGCAGATCACAAAGCCTTGCGCGCCTTGCGCACCGAGGTTGTCGATTGCGGCCAGCACCTTCTCGCCATCCGGCGTGCCAATGTTCACGACCGAGAAGCCTTCCTTCTGGCCGAGCGCGGTGGCTGCCTTCTGTTCGTTGATGAACCATGCCTGCTCGGGCATCTTCACGAGCACGCCGATCTTGAGCGGCGTATCCGCCTGGGCGGACATCTGCAGCGCAAACGGCGCGGCACACAGCGTGGCTAACAGCGCGGACAGCGTCAGGCGTCGAAACTTGTTGGTCATACGTGTCTCCTTGATAAAGTCGTTGCCGACCGGTAGGTGCGGACTACGTGTTGTTCTAAATAAACGCGCATCGGGATACGCTTCTTCGGGTTGTGCTGCTCAGTCCTCGAACGGCTCGACTGCATGATGGCTGCCGAGCAGAAACGCATCGGCAACCAGGCGCAGCGGCCGCACGTCGACGTCCTGCTCGCCGTGATCGATCAGCCACTGGAAACGCTCGTAAAGCGCCGGGTATTCGCGCTCGGGCACGAGTTCCACCGGTTTGCCGGCAATGCTCAGACGCTTGCCGCCTTCCGACAGATGCAGCGTACCGTCAGCAGTGGCGACCTCGATTTCCCACAGTTCGACGGGACCGTGACGCCAGTCGAACGACGCATGCACCGGCACGCCGTGCTCGTCGATGAAGTCGAGTTCGGCGGCGATCGGCGTCTGACGGTTGGCGGGCACCGACAATGCCGCTGACTTCAGCACGATTTCACGCGGCAGGATTCGCGTCACGATCGAAAGCGCATTGATGCCCGGATCGAACACGCCAAGGCCGCCGGGCGTCCAGATCCAGTCCTGGCCCGGATGCCAGCGCCGCACGTCCTCTTTCCAGCGCACGTGGACCGACTGGATCGTGCGGCTGGCAAGCCATTCGCGCGCCACTTCGACCGCCGGCGCATAGCGCGAATGCCAGGTGGCGAACAGCGTACGGCCCGCCGCACGCGCCATGGCGCGCAGCACTTCGATTTCGTGCAGGCTCGCGCCGGGCGGCTTTTCCAGCATCACATGCTTGCCGGCGGCGAGCGCGACGCGCGCCTGCTCATAGCGAACCTGAGGCGTTGCGCACAGCGACACGGCATCGAGGCCGGGTTCGGCTGCGAGCAACGCGTCGATGTTCGGGTAGTTACGCACGCCGTCGACTTGCGCATTGCGGCTTGCGCAGGCGATCAATTCAAAACGCTCAAGCCCGGCAATTGCGGGCAGATGCTGATCGCGCGCAATCTTGCCGACGCCGACAATTCCGATCGAAAGTTTTCTGTTCATATAGGTTGCGAGCGGGTTGCCAGCTTAATGGCCCCAGCGCAGCGCGAGCGGATTCGCTTCGCGCGCCAGTTCGAGCAATTCGGCACGCGTGGCGGGTGCAAGCGCTTCGAGCGGGTGACGCACCGCGTCGCTTTTGATCACGCCGCCTTCCATCATGACCGTCTTGGTCGCGCGCAAACCGCACTGGCGGTTCTCGTAGTTGATGAGCGGGAGGATGCTCGCATAACCAGCACGCGCTTCGTCGCGGCGCCCGGCGCGGAACGCGTCGAACACCGGACGAATCAGA
>DASXXR010000309.1:0-7311 GCA_036502945.1 Paraburkholderia sp.
CGCCGAGTTCGTCGGGCGTTACCGCGACCGGTGCGAACGACGTCGCGGGCTTGCTCTGGAAAAAGCCGAAACCCTTCGCGAGCTCGTCCGGAATCAGATTGCGCAGCGACACGTCGTTGACCAGCGTGACGAGCCGCACGCCCTTCAACGCCTGTTCGGGTTTGACCGACATCGGCACATCGCCGGTGATGACGGCGACCTCCGCTTCGAAGTCGATGCCGAACGCTTCCGATGCGCACACGATGTCGTCTTTCGGGCCGATGAAGTCGTCGCTGCCGCCTTGATACATCAGCGGGTCGGTCCAGAATTCGGGCGGCATCTCAGCGCCGCGCGCGCGGCGCACGAGTTCGACGTGATTCACATACGACGAGCCGTCGGCCCACTGGAACGCGCGCGGCAGCGGCGCCATACACGCTTTCGCGTCGAACGGGATCGTATTGCGCGCGCGGCCCTGGTTCAGCGCATCGTACAGATCGCGCAGCTGCGGCGCGTAGAAGGTCCAGTCGTCGAGCGCGCGTTGCAGCGTCGCGACGATCGTATCGGCGAGCGCTGCGGTTTGCAGGTCGCGAGACACGACGATCAGTTGACCGTCGCGCGTGCCGTCCTTCAGCGTGGCAAGTTTCATAGGCAGTGAGGCGTGTGAGTGACGATAAGAGGAATGTATTCTACGATGGTGAATCCGTGCAGCCCAAATGCGCGGTTTCTACCGGGATCTCCGGCGCCCTTTCAACCTTCTCTTTGTTTCGCGTATCGCTCATGCCACCCGTCGCACGCTCCGGCACCGTTCGATCGAATGCCGAACTCACAGATCCGCTCGATTGCGTCGGCGAAGACATCGTCGACACCGCTGACGCCGGCGAGGAAAAGCTGCGTTCGGGTATCCAGTCGATTGAAGTGGGCTTCCGTCTGCTCGACGTGCTGACGCACGAACCACGCGCGATGATGCTGCGCGACCTCGCCCAGCGCGCGGGCATGAGCCCTGCAAAGGCTCATCGTTATCTGGTGAGCTTTCTGCGGCTTGGCGTCGTCGCGCAGGATCCGCTGTCCGGCCGCTATGAACTGGGCGGCTTCGCATTGCAGTTGGGGCTTGCGCGTCTTGCTCGCGTCGACGGCGTCAAGCTTGCGCGCATCGCGCTTGCTGAACTGCGCGACCGGCTCGATTTGACCGTCGGCATCGCGGTGTGGGGCAATCAGGGGCCGACCGTCGTCCATTGGATGGAATCGAGCTACCCCGCGAAGGCTTCATTGAAGCTTGGCGACGTGATGCCGCTGCTGAGCTCCGCAACCGGCTTGCTGTTCGCCGCGTACCTGCCGCGCAGCAAGACCGTCGCGATGATCGAGCGCGAACTCGCCGACACGCGCCGTTCGCCGCAGACCAGCGGTCCGCATAAGCTCGACCAGGTCGAACGCATGCTGGAAGACGTGCGCGCGCATCGCGCTGCGCGTATCGAAGGCATGCTGCTGCCAACCATTCACGCGTTCTGCATGCCGGTGTTCGATTCGACGGGTGATCTGTCGCTGGGTCTTATCGCGCTCGGTCACGAAGGTGCGTTCGACATTCGCTGGAATGGCGCGGTCGACACGGCGCTGCGCGCATGCGCGCAAAAACTGTCGTACGAGCTCGGATATAGTGCGACGCCGCGCTAGCTCGTCAGTCGCACGCTGTGTCATCGCTGTTGCCACCGCAGTTGCCACCGCAGTTGCCACATGTAACCCTCACGCGACGCGTCACATCACCGTAACATCACCTTTTTGCCAGCCGGGTTCCGTTCGCTTCGATGTCGTATCCGTCCGCAACACGCCGCTCTGACCATCTGCCACCCGCCGCCGCGCGCCGCCGTTCGTTCCGCTGGCGCTGGGGCGGCGTGCTCGTCGCAGTGGTTTGCGTACATTGGATCGCGGCGCAATGGTTCGAGCGCCATCGCGACACATTCAAACCGGTCGACGCACAGCATGCGCCCGTGCAAGTCGCATTGCTGACACCGGAGCGCGTCGAAACCAGACCGCAGAGCGCGCCACAACGGCCGCCGGTCGCGGCGCCAGTGCGAAAACCCAAAGCTCGCCCGCATCCGCCGCAGGAACACGTACTCACCGCGCTGACGCCTGCGCAAACACCCGCGCCCGAAGCCGCCAGCGCGGCGGCCAGTGCCGCCGCGACACCAGCGCAAACGTCCGCCGCCAATAGTGCGAGCGCAGCGCAAAGCAGCGACTCAAACGCAAACACCGAAAAGGCTACGCCCGGCGTCAAGTTTTCCGTTCCGCCATCAGGCGACCTTCAATACGACACCTTCTATAACGGTGTGCGGAACCAGCCCGGCACGATTCACTGGGCGAGCGACGGGCAGACGTATCAAATGGTCGTCTCGATACCGCTCCCGTTCATCGGCACGTTCAGCTACGCGAGCCACGGCCGCATCGATGCGTTCGGACTTGCGCCGGATCAGTACATCGAAAAGCGCGGCCGCCGCGGTGAAGACGTGACGATTTTCAATCGTGCGACGAAGCAGATCGCGTTCACGCGCACGCCCGCCACGCTTGCGCTGCCGGATGGCGCGCAAGACCGCTTCAGCATGATCATGCAGCTCGCAAGCCTCGTGCGCGGCGATCCCGACGCATATAAACCGGGCGTGACCCGTCAGTTCTACGTGACGGACAACGACAGCGGGGAAGTCTGGCCGATCGAAACGATCGGTGACGAAGCGGTTCGCCTGCAGCAAAGCTTCATCGACGCGCGGCACTTCATGCGCCTGCCGCGCCACGAAGGGGATCGGCGCCGCATCGACGTGTGGCTCGCGCCCTCGCTCGGCTGGCTGCCGGTGCGGCTCGTGCAGACCGAACCGAGCGGCACGCAGATCGAACTGGTCTGGCACGGCAAACTGGCCGCGCCCGAACCCGAGCCCGTCGGCGAAGAAACGGCCGCGCCGCCAGATCAGTCGACTACCGGCGAAAACACCGGCAGCCCGGCCGCTCCCTCGGCCGCGCCTGCTGTCATTGATCCCGCGGCCGCCCCCGAAAAGCCCTGAATCGCGCATCGCCGAATGTTGGATGTTCACCGATACATCCGGCGACATGCCGCCCGACGCGCGCAGCATAAGGGTATCCGCGGGCGTTTGCCGCGCGTCGTGATGGTGTCGCATCGCCTGTGCCCGCCGCGCTCGAACGCTCGCTTACGGCCGATATTCGGGCCGCACATCCTGTGCGGGGCAAGGCCAATCCGCGAAGCACTCGCAAACCCATCGGCGCACGGCTACACGCCGACGTGCGAAGCACTGCGCGATTTCGATTTGCGCATTAGACTGGAAGTGATTCACACGCCGACACTGAGATACTGACTGTGGCTGGACGCCACGACCCAGGCACGCCTCCTGCTGCTGCACAGGCAATAGCGAATGCAATCCGGGTGGCGAGGTTCGAGGAATTCAATGCCGCCCAACTTGCACCGATCCACCAATCGCATCGTTTTGCAGCACTGCTCGAAACGTTTTTACCAGCACGGGTCTAACCGATAGGTCCGGAAGATTCACAAGCGTCAGGCCGGACCCACCCCTTGAATTCCACACCAAATGCTCCACCTAAGGCGCAAGACTGGCCCGGAGCCCACGGAAATAAGGAGTGTCGCCATGCAAATGATCTACAACAGCCCCAACTACTGTGTCGTCGAGTTCCCGCCTCAGGACGGCCACATCGCGATGAAGTCAGGCGGTTATGAGATCGTCGACAAGAACACCCAGCGCGAAATCTATATCGACGGTGCAATGGCGGCGAGCTTCCGAGAGCATGTACAAAAGCTGATCGAAGAAGAACCGTCGCTCGATGAAGTCGACGAATTTCTCGGCCAGTTCGACAGCCTGATGAATCAGCCGGTGATCCTCCACTGAATCCCGTTGCGGCGACACCTGCATAACGCTTTGGAACCCCGTCCGGCTATGCCGGACGGGGTTTTTCATTGTACGTTCGCCATGACGGCGCGTCGCGCCCGGCCGGGCGGTCCCGCCCCGCTAAGGCTACAATTGTCAGTTTCCTGTACAAGCCGGCATACGCCCTCGTTAGTCATGAACCAGCCTGCTCCGTCCGTTGCTCCGAAAAACGCTGCCCGTTATACGCGCGGCGTCGCATTGCCTACATTGCTTCAATCGCGCATCCTGATTCTCGACGGCGCAACGGGAACGATGATCCAGCGCTACAAGCTCAACGAAGCCCAGTATCGCGGCGAACGCTTCAAGGACTATCCGCGCGACATCAAAGGCAACAATGAACTGTTGTCGCTCACGCAGCCGCAGATCATCAGCGAGATTCACGAGCAATATCTCGCCGCGGGCGCAGACATCATTGAAACAAACACGTTCGGTGCAACCACCGTGGCGCAGGCTGACTACGGGATGGAAAACCTCGCCGTCGAAATGAACCTCGCGTCGGCGAAGCTTGCGCGTGCCGCGTGCGACAAGTATTCGACGCCGGACAAACCACGCTTCGTCGCTGGCGCGATCGGACCCACGCCGAAGACCGCCAGCATTTCGCCGGACGTGAACGACCCGGGTGCGCGCAACGTGACGTTCGACCAACTGCACGCCGCGTATTACGAACAGGCTAAAGGCCTGCTGGACGGCGGCGCGGATCTCTTCCTCGTCGAAACCATCTTCGATACGCTGAATGCGAAGGCCGCGCTGTTCGCGTTGGACCAACTGTTCGAGGACACCGGCGAACGTCTGCCGATCATGATCTCGGGCACCGTCACCGATGCGTCGGGCCGCATTCTGTCGGGCCAGACCGTCGAGGCATTCTGGAATTCGCTGCGTCATGCGAGGCCGCTGACGTTCGGTTTGAACTGCGCGCTCGGTGCCGCGTTGATGCGCCCGTACATCGCGGAACTGGCGAAGCTGTGCGACACGTACGTGTCGTGCTATCCGAACGCAGGCCTGCCGAACCCGATGAGCGATACCGGCTTCGACGAACTTCCGGCCGATACATCCGGGCTCCTGAAGGAATTCGCGCAGGCGGGGCTGGTGAACATTGCGGGCGGCTGCTGCGGCACGACGCCGGAACATATTGCCGCGATCGCCAAGTCTCTCGCCGAAGTCAAACCGCGCAAGTGGCCGACCCAGTACCGCGATGCGGCCTGAAACGCTGCGCTTTTTGACTGCGCTTCCGAGTTCGCTCCTGACCGCTCCTTTCGCCTAACCGCCGCCGGCGCCACACGCCAACGTACAAGTTCAAGCCATGACCGATCACACACTGCGCCTCTCCGGCCTCGAGCCGTTCAACGTCACCCCCGGGACGCTCTTCATCAACGTCGGCGAGCGCACCAACGTCACGGGCTCGAAGGCGTTTTCGCGGATGATTCTCAACGGGCAGTTCGACGATGCGCTAGTGGTTGCACGCCAGCAGGTTGAAAACGGCGCACAGGTGATCGACATCAACATGGACGAAGCGATGCTCGATTCGAAAGCGGCGATGGTCCGCTTCCTGAATCTGATTGCGTCGGAGCCGGACATCGCACGCGTGCCGATCATGATCGATTCGTCGAAGTGGGAAGTGATCGAAGCGGGCCTGAAGTGCGTACAGGGGAAAGCGATTGTCAATTCGATCTCGCTGAAGGAAGGCGAGGACGCGTTCCGCCATCATGCGAAGCTGATCCGCCGCTACGGCGCGGCGGCCGTCGTGATGGCGTTCGACGAACAAGGCCAGGCCGACACGTTCGAGCGCAAGACCCAGATCTGCAAGCGCTCCTACGATTTCCTCGTCAATGAAGTCGGCTTTCCGCCCGAAGACATCATCTTCGACCCGAACATCTTCGCCATCGCGACGGGCATCGAGGAACACAACAACTACGCGGTCGACTTCATCGAAGCGACACGCTGGATCAAGCAGAACCTGCCGTACGCGAAGATAAGCGGCGGCGTGTCGAACGTATCGTTCTCGTTTCGCGGCAACGATCCGGTGCGCGAGGCGATCCACACCGTGTTCCTCTATCACGCGATCCAGGCGGGAATGGACATGGGCATCGTCAACGCGGGCCAGTTGGGTGTCTACGCGGACCTCGACCCCGAGTTGCGCGAATGCGTCGAAGATGTCGTGCTCAATCGCCGGCCGGACGGCACCGACCGTCTGCTCGAAAACGCGGACAAGTTCAAGACCGGCGCCGCGAAGAAAGAAGAGAACCTCGAGTGGCGCAACCAGCCGGTCGAAAAGCGCCTCGCGCATGCGCTCGTGCTCGGCATCACGACCTTCATCGTCGAAGACACCGAAGAAGTGCGCGCGAAGATCACTGCTGGCGGCGGCCGCCCGATCAACGTGATCGAGGGGCCGCTGATGGACGGGATGAACATCGTCGGCGACCTGTTCGGCCAGGGCAAGATGTTCCTGCCGCAGGTCGTGAAGTCGGCGCGCGTGATGAAGCAGGCGGTCGCGCACCTGATTCCGTTCATCGAGGAAGAAAAGAAGCAGCTGGCCGCAGCCGGTGGCGACGTGCGCGCGAAAGGCAAGATCGTCATCGCGACCGTCAAGGGCGACGTGCACGACATCGGCAAGAACATCGTATCGGTTGTGCTTCAGTGCAATAACTTCGAAGTGGTCAACATGGGCGTGATGGTGTCGTGCAACGACATTCTCGCGAAGGCGAAAGTGGAGGGAGCGGACATCGTTGGGCTGTCGGGTCTCATCACGCCGAGCCTTGAAGAAATGGCATACGTCGCGTCGGAAATGCAGCGCGACGATTACTTCCGGGTGAAGAAGATTCCGCTGCTGATCGGCGGAGCGACTACGTCGCGCATCCATACCGCCGTCAAGATCGCGCCGCACTACGAAGGGCCGGTGGTGTATGTGCCGGATGCGTCGCGTTCGGTGTCGGTTGCATCGAGCCTGCTGTCCGACGAAGGCGCTGCGAAGTATCTCGACGATCTGAAATCCGACTACGACCGCATCCGCCTTCAACATGCGAACAAGAAGGCGCTGCCGATGGTCACGCTCGCCGAGGCGCGCGCGAACAAGACGAAGATCGACTGGAGCGCGTATCGGCCGGTGAAGCCGAAGTTCATCGGGCGGCGCCTGTTCAAGAATTTCGACCTGAACGAACTGGCGAACTTCATCGACTGGGGCCCGTTCTTCCAGACGTGGGATCTCGCCGGCCCGTATCCGGCGATTCTCAACGACGAAGTGGTCGGCGAATCGGCACGGCGCGTGTTTTCCGATGCGAAGTCGATGCTCGCGCGGCTGATCCAGGGCCGCTGGCTGACGGCAAACGGCGTGATCGCGCTGCTGCCGGCGAACACCGTCAACGACGACGACATCGAAATCTATACCGACGAATCGCGC
>DASXXR010000310.1:0-3044 GCA_036502945.1 Paraburkholderia sp.
GCGCGCGCTGCTGCCCGACTATCTGGCGACGAGCGTCGAACCCGGCTTCATCAAAGACGGCGTGCTGGCGCTATTTGCCGCACACAACGCGCTCGCGGCGCGCTTGCGGCATATCGAGCCGCGGCTGCTGGCGGATCTGCAGCAGCGCGGCTGGCCGGTCAATGCGCTAAGGATTCGCGTGCGGCCGCAGCCGGCCAAGGAACCGCCGCCGGTCAAACAGGCGCGCATGACGCCGGTGGGCGCCGACGCGCTGCACGCGCTGAGCGAATCGCTCGCGCCGTCGCCGCTGAAGGAAGCGCTGGCGAGAATGGCGGCCCGGCATCGGAGAAATCGCTAGACGAAAAAAACGGCCCTTGTGGGCCGTTTTTCATGTGTTGCTTCCGCGATATCAAACAAAGACTTTATGCGAAGGCCGTCTGCGTCTCGTAGGCGAAGCCGCGCGGTGCCTTCTGCGTGTCGTCGAAAGTGACGATTTCGTACGAATCTTCGTGCGCCAGCAACTCGCGCAGCAGCGCGTTGTTCAGGCCGTGGCCCGACTTGTACGCGTTGTACGAAGCCAGCAACGGATGGCCGACCACATACAGGTCGCCGATCGCGTCGAGCATCTTGTGCTTCACGAACTCGTCGTCGTAGCGCAAGCCGTCGTTGTTCAGAATGCGGTATTCGTCGAGCACGATCGCGTTGTCCATGCTGCCGCCGCGCGCCAGACCCAGTTCGCGCATCATTTCCACTTCATGCGCAAAACCGAATGTGCGGGCACGAGCAATTTCCCGCACGTACGACGTGTTGGCGAAATCCACTTCCAGCGCCTGACCGGTTTTGTCCACAGCCGGGTGGCGGAAGTCGATCGTGAATTTGAGCTTGAAACCGAAGTACGGATCGAGGCGCGCGAATTTGTCGCCGTCACGAATTTCAACCGGCTTGGTGACCTTGATGAATTTCTTCGCCGCGTTCTGCTCTTCGATACCCGCCGACTGGATCAGAAACACGAACGAACCGGCACTACCGTCCATGATCGGAATTTCTTCGGCGGTAACGTCGACGTAAAGATTGTCGATGCCGAGACCGGCGCAGGCGGACATCAGATGCTCGATGGTCGAGACGCGTGCGCCGTCTTTCTGCAACACGGAAGCCAGGCGCGTATCGCCAATCGCCATCGCCGACGCAGGAATGTCCACCGGCGTGGGCAAATCCACGCGCGAAAACACGATGCCAGTGTCCGCCGCTGCGGGGCGGAGCGTCAGATTGACTTTACGGCCGGAGTGCAGACCGATGCCAACTGTCTTGACGATTGATTTGATAGTGCGCTGCTTCAACATGGTGATCTTCTGTTCGATTGAAAATCCCAATCGGGACTTTTTATTCCATAGCGCGAATTATACTCCAATACCCTAGGGATCGTCGTTGCACGGAACGTATCAATCTGTTTCGCTGCATTACGCAATGGCGCCCGTCAGGGAAAGCGTGACGGGCCGATGTCCGGAACGGAGGCGTTTCCGGGTCATCGGCCCGCGTAACGGCCTGTCACAAAAGCGTCTTACTCACCGTTGCCCTCGCACAACGCGCTAAAACCGCGCGGGCTCGGAGCGAAGGGGCGACGCCCGCGCAACTAGCTCAACGTGGCGAGAATACTCCTTGCATCGCTGACTTCGAATTTGCCGGCAGCCTCGACGTTCAACGTCTTGACCACGCCGTCGTCGACCACCATCGCGTAGCGCTGGGAACGGATTCCCATGCCGCGCGCCGACAAATCCTGCTCGAGACCGAGCGCCCGTGTGAAAGCCGCACTGCCGTCCGCCATCATGCGCACCTTGCCCGAGGCGTGCTGATCGCGTCCCCACGCGCCCATTACGAACGCGTCGTTGACGGACACGCACCAGATCTCGTCGATGCCCGCAGCGCGCAACTGCTCGGCGTGCTCGACATAACCCGGTACATGTTTGGCCGAACAGGTCGGCGTGAACGCGCCCGGCAATCCGAAGATCACCACGCGCTTGCCCGCCGTCTGCTCGCGCACGTCGAAGCTGTTAGGCCCGATCGTGCAGCCCGCCCGCTCGTCTTCGACAAACTCGAAGAGCGTCGCGTCGGGCAGCTTGTCACCTGCTTGAATCATGCTCAGTCCTTTGCATCGATGCGAAGCACGCTCGCACGCTGTCGTGTCGCAGTGAAATTCGGCCGGGCCGCATTCGGCCGGGCCGCGATCGGCTGGGCCGCACTACTGGCTCCGCCGTTCGGCGACAGTCGCCCAATCCGCTTCGCGAATCCGAAGAGGGCAGTTGTCCTTGCCGCGAATCTGACGATACGCGGCCTGTTCGCCGTTCACCCGCCACGCTCGTGCATTCGTCCGCCAGCGCTGCTGAAACCAGCGCGGCAACGAAAGCCTGCTCGCGCGCTCAGTCCGCCTGCTTGCGCAGGAATGCCGGAATGTCGTACGTGTCGACGCCCTTTTCCTGCAGCGCCTGAACGTGCGAAGCGGCCGTATCGCGCGACGTGCGCCACACTGCCGGCGTGTCCAGCGCGCCGTAATCGGCCGTGCTCGCGTGCGACGCCGACGGTGCGTAAGCTGCGTGCTGCATTGCGCCGATCGGCTGGTTGTCGGTGCCGGTGCGCAACAGCGTCATCGGTGCCGATTGCTGCTTCTTCGCCGCACGGCCCAAGCCCGTTGCCACGACCGTCACGCGCAGCGCGTCGCCCATTGCATCGTCGTACACCGCGCCGAAAATCACGGTTGCGTCTTCCGCAGCATAGCTCTTGATGGTGTTCATCACTTCGCGCGTTTCCGACAGACGCAGCGAACGGCTCGACGTGATGTTGACCAGCACGCCACGCGCGCCCGACAGATCCACGCCTTCCAGCAGCGGGCTGGCGACAGCCTGCTCGGCGGCCAGACGCGCGCGATCGACGCCGGCGACCGTCGCCGTGCCCATCATCGCCTTGCCCTGCTCGCCCATCACCGTCTTCACGTCTTCGAAGTCGACGTTCACCAGACCGTCGACGTTGATGATTTCCGCGATGCCGGCCACTGCGTTGTTCAGAACGTCGTC
>DASXXR010000311.1:0-11752 GCA_036502945.1 Paraburkholderia sp.
GGTGACGCTGACCGGCTCCGTGCCGGACCAAGGCCAGATCGATATGGCCGGCGATTCCGCGAAGGGCGTGGCGGGTGTGACGTCGGTGTCGAACAAGCTGAACGTGCAACAGCAGTAAGCACGCGGACGATGCCGCGTGGGCGTTGCGGGGGCGGCTGCCCGCAGCGCATGAGGGGCGCTCGCGAAAACCTGCGCGGTGCGCCACGCGGGCCGATATGATGAACGGGCTCCGGCGTACTGCCGGAGCCCGTTTTGTTTTGATGCCGCGCGTCGTCGCGGCGCATGAGCTGGCGGGCCGGCGCGCATGCCGTCTTGCGATACCCGCTGCATGCGAGGCGACGTGACGTGATGTGACGTAGCACGGCGCGTGGCGCAGCGAACTGCGCGCCGATGCCGCGCGGCCCTCGAAGAAAAACAGCTACGGAGGCGACGATGTCAGCGATCCTGTCATTCAGACGCAGCGCTGTTGTCTATTGCACGACGGCCTTGCTGGTCGCGTGCGGCGGGCACAACGACAGCTCGCAAACGTCGAACGCGCTGCCTAATTTCGTTACATCCAATAGCGTCGCCACCACCGCCTACGACGGCAACAGCGACGATCTGCTGACCGCCGGCCTCGGCAAGACGGGGCTCGCGGGTTCTGCGCCGGGCTTTGCGAATGCGGCGAGCCCGACTGCGGCTGAACTGCGCCGGCTGGCGATCTGGTCGAACTATCGCGCGCTCGTGGACATCACGGCGAACGGCGGCTACGGCCGCTTCTGGGGGCCGAATATCGACCTGAACGGCAACGACACGCTCGGCGAAGGCAAAATCCCCGGCACCGAATACCTTGCCTATGCCGACGACGGCAGCGGCCGGCAAAACGTCAGCCTGCTCGTGCAGGTCCCGGCGAGCTTCGATCCGGCGAACCCATGCATCGTGACGGCGACGTCGTCGGGCTCGCGCGGCATATATGGCGCGATTTCGGCGGCGGGCGAGTGGGGCTTGAAGCGCGGCTGCGCGGTCGCCTACACGGATAAGGGCAGCGGCAACGGCGCGCACGAACTGGCGACCAACCTCGTCACGCTGATCGACGGGCGGCTGTCGAACGCTTCGCTGGCAGGGGTCAAGAGTCTCTTCACGGCGAACGTCTCGCCGAGTGCGCTGGCCACGTTCAATCAGCGGTTCCCGAACCGTTATGCGTTCAAGCACGCACACTCGCAGCAGAACCCCGAACAGGATTGGGGCAAAGACACACTGGAAGCCGTGCAGTTCGCATACTGGGCGCTCAATCAGCAGTTCGCGCCGCTCGTCGATGGCACGCATCACGGCGTGCGCTATCCGCCGGGCGCCATCACGACGATTGCCGCTTCGGTGAGCAACGGCGGCGGCGCGTCGCTCGCGGCGGCCGAGCAGGATACCCAGGGATGGATTACGGCGGTGGTGGTCGGCGAGCCGCAGATCAACGTGAGCATGTCGGCGTCCGCGCAGGTGCTGGAGGGCGGCCTGCGCATCGCCGCGGCCGGCGCGCCGCTCGCCGACTACATGACCTATGCGAATCTGCTGCAGCCGTGCGCGGCGGCGGCGGTAACGGGTGCGCCGTATCTGTCGACGCTGCCGCTCGCGACGACGCAGGCGATCCGCGCGGCGCGTTGCACATCGCTCGCGCTCAACGGGTTGGTCAGCGGCGGCAATCTGGCGACGCAGGCGAGCGACGCGCTCACGCGCCTGCACAACGCAGGCTATGAAACGGACTCGGACCTGCTGCACGCGCCGATGTGGGATTCGCAGGCGACGCCGGCGGTTGCCGTCACATATGCCGACGCGTACACGAAGTCGAGCGTGACGGACAACCTGTGCGGCTTCAGCTTCGGCACGACCAACGCGCAAGGCGCGGCGGGCGTGCCTCCGGCAGTGCCGCCGATGCTGAGCATTTTCGGCCTCGGTAACGGCGTGCCGCCGACCAACGGGATCAACCTGGTGTTCAACGTGGCGCCGTCCGGTGCGGACCATCGGCTCGCGACCGCCGATGCGAGCTTCACCGGCGCGGCCTGCGTGCGCGCACTGTGGACGAGCGGCGACGCGCGGATGCAGACCAGCGTCAACGCGATCCGCGTCACCGCGAACCTGCGTGGCAAGCCCGCCATCATCGTGCAGGGGCGCAGCGATGCGCTGGTGCCGGTCAACCACGCGTCGCGCGCGTATCTGGCGATGAACAACCTGAGCGAAGGCTCGAAGAGCCAGCTTTCATTTTACGAAGTAACGAACGGCCAGCACTTCGACAGCTTTCTGGGCGTGCCGGGCTTCGATACGCGCTTCGTGCCGGTGCATTACTACAACCTGCAGGCGCTGAACCTGATGTGGAATCACCTGACGAGCGGCGCGGCGTTGCCGCCTTCCCAGGTGATCCGGACGGTGCCGCGTGGCGGAACCGAAGGCGCGGCGCCCGCGCTGACGACGGCCAATCTGCCGCCGATCGCCGCCAATCCGGGCGCGAACGCGATCAAGGTGGGGGCGGGCAGCGTGAATGTGCCGCGTTAGTGGTTAGCTAACGTGATGCTGGCCGCTTCGTTTCCCAACCTTACTTGTGCGCCATGACACACAATTTACGCGTGTCGTGTCGTACTGTGAGGTATCGGAACCGGAGTTGAGCACGATGGACACGACACTGTTTGGCTATATCGACCTGCCGATCGGCGAACGGGCCGCTTTCGAACTGGTGTGCGCGCGGCACGGCTTTGCGCCGGCGCATTTCGATGTCACCGCAATGATCGACCCAGACGATGCCGCGCATGGCGGCCGGCTCGTCACGGTGCGGCGCGGCGGCTGGGCGCAGTCCTATCACGAGGACAACGCCGGACGCTGGATTCGCGAATTCGAAATCGATTTGAACTGCCGCTTCTTCAAGTAAGGGCGGTCGGCTCGATGCGGCGGGCGCGGCAGGCGCCGCGCGTCGTCCGTCACGCCATCACCAGCCTCGCGCCGACCACCGTCAGCGTGGCCGCGAGCAGGTTGCGCAACAGCTTGTCCGGCGCCTTCGCCGACAGCAGACTGCCCGCGACAATACCGGGCAGCGACCCGATCAGCAGCGACAGCAGCAGCGACCAGTCGATCGAACCCAACAGCCAGTGACCCGTGCCGGCGAGCAGCGTCAACGGCACCGCATGCGCGATGTCCGAGCCGACGATGCGCGTGGTGGGCAGCGCAGGGTACAACAACATCAACACCGTGACGCCGATCGCACCCGCGCCCACCGAAGTCAGCGTGACCAGCGCGCCGAGCACAGCGCCCGTCACGATGGTCAACGCCAGCGTTCGGGCGTGGCCCGGCGCGTGTCGGCGCCGCGCGGCCAGCGCGCTCAACTGCGGCCGGAACACGAGCGCCACCGCGGTGATCAACAGCGCCGCGCCGAGCACCACCTGGATCAGATGGCTGCCGCGCGGCGAGTCCATCCCGTAGCGGTGCAGCAGGATCAAGGTGATCGTCGCGGCCGGCACGCTGCCCGCGGCGAGGCGCAGCGTCACGCGCCAGTCCACTGAACCCTTCGCGCCGTGCACGAGCGTGCCGGTCGCTTTCGTCGTGGCGGCATACAGCAGATCGGTGCCGACCGCGGTGGCCGGATGGATGCCGAACAGCAGCACCAGAATGGGCGTCATCAGCGAACCGCCGCCGACGCCCGTCAGCCCGACGAGAAAACCGACGAACAGGCCTGAGGCCGAATACAGAAGATCGATATGGGGAAGTGACATCGTGGGGACCGTGCACGGTCTTAATGAATAGAGTTTGCGGAGCGGCGCGGCTTTTTGCGGGAATGAAGGTTCTCAGGTTCGCTGAAAGGGCAGTATTGTCGCAAAATCAGCGTTGTCGCGTGAGTGTCATATGACTTGATGCTTACGATATCCTATCGGGATATTTTCAATAATGATTGGCGTCACGGCGCGCCGTGCCCGCTCTCATCTATTTCCAGCCTGCTCCGGTCTCACAAAAATGAATTACGGCGTCATCTGCGCATTCCTCGCCTTTACGATCTGGGGTCTCTTCCCTGTCTACTTCAAATCGCTGCACCAGATCGCGCCGCTCGAAATACTCGCACACCGGATGGCGTGGTCGATGCTGTTTCTGTTCATTGTGATGACGGCGCGCATGCAATGGCGCTGGCTCGGACCGGTGCTGCGCGACCGGCGCCTGCTCGCGCGCTTCGCGGCGAGCGCGGTGCTGCTTTCCGCGAACTGGGGTATTTATATCTGGGCGGTCAACACAGGCCATATCGTCGAAGCGAGCCTCGGCTATTTCGTCACGCCGCTAATCAACGTACTGTTCGGTCTCGCGTTTCTCGGCGAGCGCTTGCGCCGCGTGCAATGGCTCGCTGTGGCGATCGCGGCCGCTGGCGTAGCGTGGCTCACGTGGGAAAACGGCCATCCACCGTGGATCAGCGTCGCACTCGCGTTGAGCTTCGGCGGTTACGGGCTGTTGCGCAAGACCGCAAAACTGGGCGCGCTCGAAGGCCTGACGCTCGAGACGATGCTGCTGCTGCCGGTTGCGCTGCTGTATCTCGCGGTGGTTTCGCTGCATGGCGAGAACGGCTTCGCTGCCGGATCGGTCGGCGTCAAGGTGCTGCTTGCGCTCGCCGGGCCGATCACCGCGATTCCGCTGCTGCTGTTCGCGGCGGGTGCGCGCCGCATTCCGCTGTCGATGCTTGGTCTCATTCAGTATGTGACGCCGACGCTGCAACTGCTGCTCGGCGTGCTCATCTATCAGGAGCCGTTCGGCGGAGCGCAACTGATCGGTTATGGCGCGATCTGGGTGGCGCTGGTGGTGTATTCGCTCGATGGGCTGTGGCGCGCGGGGCTCAAACGGACCTGGCGTAGCGGATCTTGAAACGGCTTTAGTGCGCCGCCCACGCTGTGCCATGCGGGAAATGATATTCGTCGAGCGAAGCAGCGTGCATTTCAATGCTGTAGCCCGGTTTTTGCGGCGGCATATAACGGCCGTTGCGGATCACGACGGGATCGACGAAGTGCTCATGCAGGTGATCGACATATTCGAGCACGCGGTTTTCAAGCGACGCGGACACGCAGATGTAGTCGAACAGAGAAATATGCTGCACGTATTCGCAGAGCCCGACGCCGCCCGCGTGCGGACATACCGGCACGCCGAACTTCGCGGCCATCAATAGCACGACGAGCACTTCGTTCAACCCGCCGAGCCGGCAACTGTCGACCTGGCAGAAGTCGATGGCTTGTGCCTGCAGCAACTGCTTGAACATCACGCGGTTCTGGCAATGCTCGCCGGTGGCGACCCCGATCGAACCCAAACGACGGCGGATCGCCGCGTGGCCGAGGATGTCGTCGGGGCTGGTCGGCTCTTCGATCCACCACGGGTCGAACTCTGCGAGCCTGCGCATGTTTGCGACGGCTTCGTCGACTTCCCACACCTGGTTTGCGTCCATCATCAGCTTGCGTCCGGCGCCAATCTCTTCGCGCAGAATCCGTGCGCGGCGCACGTCTTCTTCGAGGTTGCCGCCCACTTTCTGCTTGAAATGCGTCCAGCCCTGCGCGACGCCTTCGCGCGCGAGACGCCGGATCTTGTCGTCGTCGTAGCCGAGCCAGCCGGCCGACGTGGTGTAGGCCGGATAGCCGTCGGCGAGCATCTGCGCTTCGCGCTCGGCCCGGGTTGCCGCGCCGCGGCGCAGCATGGCGAGCGCCTCGTATGGTGTCAACGCGTCGGTCACATAGCGGAAGTCCAGACACCGCACGAGCGCTTCGGGGCTCATGTCGACGAGCAGTTTCCACACCGGCTTGCCTTCCGCTTTCGCCCACAGGTCCCACACCGCATTGACGACCGCGGCCGTCGCGAGATGCATCGCGCCTTTGTCGGGGCCGATCCAGCGCAGCTGGCTATCCGATGTGACTGTGCGCCAGAACGCACCCATGTCGGCGGCAATCTCTTCGAGCCGCCTGCCGACGACAAGCGGTGCGAGCGCATTGACCGCGGCGACGCAGACCTCGTTGCCGCGCCCGATCGTGAACGTGAGTCCGTGCCCGGCGAGGTGTTGTGGAGAATCGGTGGTGAGGATGACGTAAGTGGCCGAATAGTCGGGCGCGGCGTTCATTGCGTCGGAGCCGTCGAGCGAGCGCGACGTGGGAAAACGGATGTCCCGCACGGACAAGCTGGTGATGGTGGTCATCTGAACACCCTCGAAAGGTGACAGGTGCGAGGCCGCCGGATGCCGGAAATACCAGGGAACCCAAAGCATTCCAGAATCCACGCGAACCAGGCATTAGCTCTCGTTGACACCGCTAGATTCACCTCCTAGCATGCTAGCATGCTAGTCGGAAATCAAGCGCACCGTGAGCTCTTCTAACGAAGCCGCCGGGGCTGCCGGTGTTGCCGGTGTCGCCGCCGGCCAGGCGGGCGACCCATATGGCGCGTTGCAGAAACTGCAGGGCGGCGGGCGGGGCAGCCTGACCGGCGCGGTGGAAGAGGCGCTGCGCGAAGCCATCGTCACGCTGGCGCTGGAGCCGGGAATGATGATCGACAAGCCGGCGATTTGCGAGCGGATGGGCGTATCGCGCTTTCCCGTTTCCGCCGCGCTGGCGAAGCTCGCCGCCGCCGGCCTCGTCGAAGTTTTGCCGCAGCGCGGCACGCGCGTGAGGCCGATCGTGATTCACGACATTCGCCAGCATCTGTTCATTCGAAGTGCGCTGGAAGTGGAAACCGTGCGCGGCGTCGCCGCGGCGCGCAGCGACGCGACCGTTGCCGCGCTTGCGGTGAATCTCGACAAACAGCGCGAAGCGGTGGAAGCCGGGCAGCGCCTTGAATTTCATCGGCTGGATCTCGCGTTCCATGAAATCATGCTCGACGCAATCGAATTGCCGCGCGTCAAGGAAATCGTCGCCGTGTCGCGCAGCGCGCTCGACCGCGCGCGGCAGTTGCTGGCCACGCCGCAACGCCTCACGCATACGCTCGATGAACACCAGTGCATTTACGATGCGATCCGCGCGCGCGACGTCGAAGCCGCCGCGCGCGCGATGCATAGCCATCTGGACCAGGTCGTCGCCGAATTGCGGCGCTTCGCGAGCGCGCGGCCCGATCTGGTCGAAGAATAAGCGGCCCGTGCCTCGCGCACGAGCCGCCGCAGCACATTGGGGCCGCTCTCCGGCGTGGCGGTATGTCGAACGGAGGCGCGCCCGGTGAGCAGTTCGCCGGACCTTGAACTCTGCGCAGTCAACCGGAACGGAGGAGACAAAAATGAAGTTCGTAAAACGCATGAGCGTGGCCGCGGCATTGGCGGCTGCATGGTGGATGGCGAGCGGGCCGGCCAGTGCCGAAGACTTCCACGGTGTCACGGTCAACGTGATGACGTTCGTCGGTCCGCAGATCGCTGAACCGCTGCAACGGCGCGCGCCGGAATTCGAAAAGCTGACCGGCGCGAAAATCAACATTCTCACGGTGCCGTTCTCCGACCTGTACCAGAAGCTTCTGACCGACTGGGCATCGGGCACGAATTCGGTCGATGCGGCCGTGTTCGCGCCGCAATGGATGGCCGATTACACTAAGGGCGGCTTCCTTGAAGACCTGTCGCCGCGCGTCGCGCAAGATAAAGCGCTCAAGGAAGACGACGTGATGCCGTTCTTTCGCGACTTCTCGCAGCGCTTCGGCGGCAAGACGTATCTGATCGCGCTCGACGGCGACTTCCAGATGGTCTACTACCGCACCGACATCCTGAAGAGCCTCGGCAAAGCGCCGCCGAAAACGTGGGACGACTACCTCGACATCGCGAAGGCGGCGAACGGCAAGGTGTTCGGCGGCGACGGCAAACCGGTTGCGGGGTCATGCATTTCGAAGAAGCGCAATGCGCAGGCGTATTGGGCGATCACGTCGATTGCGGGCGGCTACATTCAGTCGAAGGGCACCGCGCAAGGCGCGTTCTTCGATCCGCGCAATTTCAAGCCGCTGATCAACAACGACGCGTTCAAGGCCGCGCTCGACGTCTACAAGCAATCTACTCAATACGGGCCGCCGAACGAAATCAATCTCGACGTCGGCGATACACGCAGCGCGTTCATCTCCGGGCACTGTGCGTTGACGCTCGACTGGGGCGACGTCGGCGTGCTCGCGATCGACCCGAAACAATCGAAGGTTGCCGACACGACCGGCGCGGTGATTCTGCCGGGCTCGCGGAAAGTGTTGAACCGCGACACCGGCAAGCTGGTTGCGTGTGACAAGAGCACGTGCCCGTATGCCGTGGACGGCGTGAATCACGCACCGTTTGCCGCGTTCGGCGGCTGGTCCGGCGGGATCAACGCGAAGGCGAATCAGAAGGTCAAGGACGCGGCGTATGCGTTCCTGTCGTTCATGAGCCAGCCGGCGCAATCGAACGTGGACGTGACGATCGGCAAGACGGGCTTTAATCCGTACCGGAAATCGCAGTTCACGGATATGTCGATCTGGAAGAAGGCCGGCATGAGCGACGCGCTGGCGGCCTCCTATCTCGGCGCGATCAAGGAGAGCCTGCAAAGTCCGAACATGGTGATCGACTTGCGCATTCCGCAGAACCAGCGCTATCAGCAGGTGGTGCTGGATACGGCGGTGTCGCGCTTCCTCGCGGGTGAACTCGATGCCGATGCAACGATGAAGACGATCGAATCCGGCTGGGACGAAATCACCGATGACGTCGGCAAGGCGAATCAGCTGGCCGCGTACAAAGCGTCGATCGGCGCCAAGTAGCGCTGTGCGGGGCGGATGGCGCGGCGTGCGTGGCGCCGGGACTTCACCGCTTCCGCCACCGCTATGTCACCAGCGCCGCCGCATCATGGCGCCGCCATGATGCGGGATCGGCGGCGCAAGACTGACGATGACCAGAGATCGAACCATGCATTCTCCGCAGCACGCTTCGTCATCCGCTTCGCGGTCCGATTCACAGCCGCATTCACGGCCGGATTCACAGCCCGACTCGCCGCCGCGCGCGACGCACCGGTCGTCGGCGGTGAACTGGCTCGACCGCCAGGCGCCGTACGTGTTCGTGCTGCCCACCGTGCTGCTCATTCTCGCGTTTTCGATTTTTCCGCTGGTCAGCTCGGCGTATTTGTCGTTGATGCGCTTTTCGCTCGGGGAAGGCGGCTACGAACTGAAGTTCGTCGGGCTGCGCAACTACGCGAGGCTCTTCGCCGGCACGCAGCAGTTTCACTTCGTCGGTGTGTTCCGTCCGGTCGGCGTGCTCAGCATCGGGGCGATCGTGCTTGCCGTGCTGCTGATCGGCGGGTGGCTCGTGCGTTATCTGATGAGCGCGCGGCGTTCGGTGGTGGGCGGTCTCGGCCGGCTGATCGCAGCCGCCGCGCTGCTCGCGGTGGTCTGCCTCGGCGCGACGACGCTAGGCGCAAGCGGGCAGCCCGGTAGCCTCACCGTCACGCTCTTCTATGTCGTGCTCGGCGTCGCGTTGCAGTTTGCATTGGGGCTCGGCCTCGCGGCGCTATGCACGATGCCGCTCAAAGGCGGCCGGTTCTTCCGCATTCTTTTCTTTCTGCCGCTGATGGTGACGCCCGTCGGCATCGCGTACATGTTCCGGATGATGGCCGATACGTCGGTCGGCCCGCTCGCGCCGCTGTGGGCGTTGCTCGGGCTCGGGCAGATCGCGTGGGCCGCGGACCCGTGGCTCGCGCGCATGGTCGTCGTGATCGGCGATACGTGGCAGTGGGTGCCGTTTATGTTCCTCGTGCTGCTGGCCGCGCTCGAAGGCACGTCGCGCGACCAGATCGAAGCCGCGCAGCTCGACGGCGCGTCGAGCTGGCGCATCTTTCGCGACGTCGTATGGCCGTCGATCGCGCCGGTGGCGGCGAGCGCGGTGCTGATCCGTCTGATCGAAGCGTTCAAGATCGTCGACTTGCCGAACGTGCTGACCAACGGCGGTCCCGGCATCGCGACCGAATCGATGACGCTGCATGCATTCATCGAATGGCGCACGCTGAATCTCGGCGGCGCATCGGCGGTGGCGTACATGCTGTTTTTCGTTTCGACGATTGCGTGCGTGTCGTTCTTTCAACTGGTCGTGCGGCGCGCGAGAGGAGGGCAGCGGACATGACATCGGTGATCGCCCGCATCAAGCAGCTGTTCGTGCCGGCACGGCTCGACGAAATCCCGCCCGGCACGAAAATCATCGCGTACACGCTGCTCGGGCTGTGGTCGCTCGTCGTGCTGTTCCCGTTGTACTGGATGGCGATCACGTCGTTCAAGCTGCCGATCGACGTGTCGAACGGTCCGGCCTATCTGCCGTTCATCGACTTCAAGCCGAGCCTCGATGCGTGGCATTACATCTTCGTCGACCTCGGCCCCGACACGTTTCGCCCTTACCTGAATTCGCTGATCGTCGCGACCTGCAGCACCGTGGCGGCGGTGTTTCTCGGTTCGATGGCCGCCTATGCGCTGGCGCGAATCGAATATCGGCCGCCGGTCGCGGCGGTCGGCGCGGGAGCGCTGCTGCTGGCGGCGTTGATCGCCGTGGTCGGCTGGGGCGGCGTCGATCTGCGGATTGCCGCAGCGGTGTGCGTCGCGCTGTTCTTCCTGCTGTTAAGGCCGATCGTGCGTCGCGCGCGCCGGCATCTGGGTAACGACGACATCCTGTTCTGGGTTATTTCACAGCGCATTCTGCCGCCTGTGGTCACGGTGATTCCAATTTACCTGACGTTCAAGACCGTCGGTTTGCTCGACACGCACCTCGCGCTGATCATCACGTACGCGACGTCGAATGTGCCGATTGTGGTCTGGCTGATGTTCGATTTCTTTGCGGGCGTGCCGAAGGAAATCGAGGAAAGCGCGCAGATCGACGGCGCGACGCGCTTCTCGATCCTGTTCGGCATTGTGTTTCCGCTGGTCGCGCCTGGGCTCGTTGCGACCGGTCTGCTGGTGCTGATCCTGTCGTGGAACGAGTATCTGTTCGCGCTGTTTCTGACAACAGCGAAGGCGCAGACCTTGCCGTTGCTGGTGGCTGCGCAGAACGCGACGCGCGGACCGCAATGGTGGAACATGTCGGTGCTGATCCTGATCATGATCGCGCCGGTAATGGTGCTCACGCTGACGCTGCAGCGCTTCATCGTCAAAGGGATTCTTGTGGGAGCGGTCAAAGGATGAACGACAAGCACACGCCTGCCCTGCAGCATTCGAAGAGCGTTTCGCTGCGCAACGTCAGCAAGGACTTCGGCAATACGCGCGTATTGCACGATCTGTCGCTCGACGTGCGCGCCGGCGAGTTTCTCGTGCTGCTCGGCGAATCGGGCTGCGGAAAGACGACCGCGCTGCGCATCGTCGCCGGGCTCGAATCGGCGACGGAAGGGACCGTCCATGTCGGCGAGCGGGACGTGACGCAGCAATTGCCGCGCGACCGCGATGTCGCGATGGTGTTTCAGTCATACGCGCTGTATCCGCACAAGACGGTGTTCGAGAACATCGCATATCCGCTGATCGTCAGGAAACGCGCGAAGAGCGAAATCGACGCCGCGGTGCGCGACGTGGCGGCGAGCGTGCATCTTGAAGGCATGCTCGAACGCTATCCGCGTCAGTTGTCGGGCGGGCAGCGGCAGCGCGTGGCGCTAGCCCGCGCGATCGTGCGGCGGCCGGCGGCGTTTCTGATGGACGAACCGCTGTCGAATCTCGACGCGAAACTGCGCGGGCATATGCGCGCGGAACTGAAGCACATGCAGCATGAGCTCGATGTCACGACGATCTACGTGACGCACGATCAGATCGAAGCGATGACGCTCGCGCATCGCGTCGCGCT
>DASXXR010000312.1:0-2856 GCA_036502945.1 Paraburkholderia sp.
CCATCGGATGCGGCGATCTCGGCTGTCCAGCGAATGACAGCCTCGTTTGTGAAAGGTGGCCGACCAGGGTACGCAGGCGGAAAGGGCTCCTCGTACATCGGCATCGCATAGTCGATCAGATCGAGAATCCGGGTATCGACCACTGAGTGCTTTCGCAGGTGCTCGGCTATCCAGTTCGCCGCATTTTCGGCAAAGCGGCCAGGACGTACGCTGCCAACGATCACAGAAATTCTAGTCACGATTGCATCCAAAGTTGAGGCCATGAAAAACCCGGTAAGTTGCAAATGTGTGCGTAGATTTCGATCTGTGCGACACAGTTGTACGCTCACCGGGCAACCTCTCATGAACGCCCTTCAGATGACTTTATTCCCGACTGATTAATACCCATGCAGCTCCGGCTCCGCCGCGATGCGTCTCGCGTAAGCGGATCGCCAGCAATCACCAGCAGCGTGATGCGCTTACCATTCCGCGACGCTGCCGTCTGCGTGGCGCCACACCGGATTACGCCAGCGGTGTCCGACCTTTGCCATCTCGCGCACTTTCTCTTCGTTCACTTCGATGCCGAGGCCTGGACCTTGCGGAATCGATACAAAGCCGTCCTCGTACTTGAAGACTTCCGGGTTCTTGATGTAATCGAGCAGGTCGTTGCCCTGGTTGTAATGGATGCCGAGACTCTGCTCCTGGATGAACGCGTTGTAGCTGACCGCGTCGATCTGCAGACACGTTGCCAACGCGATCGGGCCAAGCGGGCAGTGCAGCGCGAGCGCGACGTCGTACGCTTCAGCCATCGACGCGATCTTGCGGCATTCGGTGATACCACCGGCATGCGACGCGTCGGGTTGAATGATGTCGACGTAACCGCCCGCGAGAATGTGCTTGAAGTCCCAGCGCGAATAAAGACGCTCGCCGAGTGCGATCGGCGTGCTGGTCTGATTGACGATGTCGCGCAGCGCCTCGACGTTCTCCGACAGCACCGGCTCTTCGATGAACAGCAGCTTGTACGGATCGAGCTCTTTCGCGAGCACTTTCGCCATCGGCTTATGCACGCGGCCGTGGAAATCGACGCCGATGCCGATGTTCGGCCCGACCGCTTCGCGCACGGCGGCGACGTTGTTGATTACGCCTTGAACCTTGTCGAAGGTGTCAATGATCTGCAACTCTTCCGAGCCGTTCATCTTCACCGCCTTGAAGCCGCGTTCGACAACCGCGCGTGCGTTGTTCGCGACGTCGCTAGGACGGTCGCCGCCGATCCACGAATAAACCTTGATACGGTCGCGCACCTGGCCGCCCAATAGCGCATGCACCGGCACGCCGTGGAATTTGCCCTTGATGTCCCACAGCGCCTGATCGACGCCCGCGATCGCGCTCATCGAAATCGGGCCGCCGCGATAGAAGCCTGCGCGGTACATCACCTGCCAGTGATCTTCGACCAGCCGCGGATCTTTGCCGATCAGGTAATCCGACAACTCGTCGACGGCTGCCGCCACCGTATGTGCGCGCCCCTCGACCACCGGCTCACCCCAGCCGACGATGCCTTCGTCGGTTTCGATCTTCACGAAGCACCAGCGTGGCGGAACGATGAAGGTTTCGATGCGGGTGATTTTCATGGCGTGTCTCCTTTGCAGATGATGTGAGGCTGAGGTTCGAGCCGTACGTAAATAGAGTAGAGGACGAAGTCCGAGGAGCCACATGCTACAACAAAACCCTCATTAAATACTATTAATAGTATTATTTGTGGGGTGATCGGACGACACGCATCAGGGCAGGCGGCCAAGGCGGCGGAATGCCCGATAATCGCCGTCGCCGTTTGGATCACCCGTCATCGGGACACAACCACCACCAAGCGCCCAAAGGGGCGTCGGAGAACAACTATTCAGCGAGATCTGCACGGGCGCGTCGCCCATCTGCTGGCGACCGCCATCCTGCGCGGCGACTTCGCGCCTGAATCGATCCTGCCGCGTGAAGCGGAGCTGATGGAGACGTTCGGCGTGAGCCGCACCGTGTTGCGTGAAGCGCTGCGCACATTGACGTCGAAGGGCCTGACCGAATCGCGTCCGCGCGTGGGCACGCGGGTGCGTCCGAAGCATGCGTGGAATCTGCTCGATGCCGATGTGCTCGACTGGTACTCGCGGGTCGCACCGCAGATGGATTTCGCACTCAAGCTGCAGGAAATGCGCGAAATGATCGAGCCGTATGCGGCGGGTCTCGCGGCGGCGTCGCACGGCGACGCAACCTTCGATGCGCTCGACACCGCCCATGCAGCGATGGTGGCCGCGCGCAACGTCGACGAATGGGTGCGCGCCGATCTCGAGTTTCATCTGAGCGTGCTGGCGGCGTGCAGCAACGAGTTATTGATCCCGTTAGGCACATTGATCGAACGCACGCTTGAGGCTCAACTGCGGCTCAATGCGAAGCGCGCCGACGTATTCAATGCATCGCTTGGCGAGCACACGGCGGTATTCGAAGCGATCCGCGAGCGCAACGCGCCGCGCGCTCGCGCGGCGATGGCCGCGCTGCTGGGGGTTACGCGCGAACGAATCGAAGGGTGAACACCGCGGCCGCGCCCACGCGCCGCGCTACTCGCTACTCGCCGAGCGACGCCGTCAGAAAATCGATAAACACGCGCACTCTCGCTGACATCTGATGCCGCGGCGAATAAACCGCGAAGATGTCCGCATCCGGCGTGCGGTACTCCGGCAGCACATGCACTAGCGTGCCGTTTTGCAGATAGTCGGTAATGTCCCACTCCGCGCGCATCAGGATGCCGTGGCCGTCGAGCGCCCAGTTCACCGCGATCTCGCCGTCGTTGGTGGCGAGGTTGCCGCGCGTCTTGACGGCTTCGGTCCTGGCGCTACG
>DASXXR010000313.1:0-15355 GCA_036502945.1 Paraburkholderia sp.
TGAAGTACGCGAACGCGCAAAAGATTCCGGTGGTCGCGCGCGGCGCCGGCACGGGTTTGTCAGGTGGCGCGCTGCCGCTCGACAAAGGCATCCTGCTGGTGATGGCGCGCTTCAACCGGATTCTCGATGTCGATCCCGAGGCCTGCGTGGCGCGCGTGCAACCCGGCGTGCGCAACCTCGCGATCTCGCAGGCCGCCGCGCCGCACGGTCTGTACTACGCACCGGACCCGTCGTCGCAGATCGCCTGTTCGATCGGCGGCAACGTCGCGGAGAACGCGGGCGGCGTGCACTGCCTGAAGTACGGGCTGACCGTCAACAACATCCTCAAGCTCGACATCCTCACGATCGACGGCGAGCGCATCACGCTCGGCTCGGCTGCGCTCGACGCCCCCGGCTTCGACTACCTCGCGCTCTTCACCGGCTCGGAGGGCATGCTCGGCATCGTCACCGAAGTCACGGTGAAGCTGCTCACGAGGCCGCCAAGCGCGAAGGTGCTGCTCGCCAGTTTCGACGACGTCGAGCAGGCCGGCGCGGCGGTCGCGCGGATCATCGGCGCGGGCGTGATTCCGGGCGGCCTCGAAATGATGGACAACCTTGCGATCCGCGCGGCGGAAGACTTCATCCACGCGGGCTATCCGGTCGATGCCGCGGCGATCCTGCTGTGCGAAGTCGACGGCGTCGAAAGCGACGTGCAGGAAGACGTCGCGTGTGTCGAAGCGCTGCTGCGCGAAGCGGGCGCGACCGACATCCGGGTCGCGCAAGACGAAGCCGAACGCCTGCGCTTCTGGGCCGGCCGCAAGAACGCGTTCCCCGCGGTGGGCCGCATCTCGCCCGACTACTACTGCATGGACGGCACGATCCCGCGTCGCGAATTGCCGCGCGTGCTCAAGGGCATCGAAGACCTGTCGAACGAATCCGGGCTGAAGGTCGCCAATGTGTTTCATGCCGGCGACGGCAACATGCACCCGCTGATCCTGTTCGATGCGAACGCGCCCGGCGAAACCGAACGCGCCGAGGCGCTCGGCGCGCGGATCCTCGAACTGTGCGTGGCGGTGGGCGGCAGCATCACCGGCGAGCGCGGCGTGGGCCGCGAAAAGATCAACCAGATGTGCGCGCAATTCAATAGCGACGAGCTGACTTTCTTCCACACGCTGAAGGCCGCGTTCGACCCGGCCGGGCTGCTCAACCCCGGCAAGAACGTGCCGACGCTGCACCGCTGCGCCGAATTCGGCTCGATGCACGTTCACCACGGCGCGTTGCCGTTTCCCGAACTGGAGCGTTTCTGATGCGCATTGAACCCGTCTCGATGGACGACAGCGAACGGCTCGTCGCCGAAGTCTCGCAAGCGCTCGCCAGCGGCATGCCGCTCAGGATTCGCGGCGGCGACAGCAAGGCGTTTCTGGGCCGTCCCGTGCAAGGCACGCCGATCGACACGCGCTCGCATCGCGGCGTGGTGAGCTACGACCCGACCGAGCTCGTGATCACCGCGCGCGCCGGCACGCCGCTCGCCGAGCTGAATGCCACGCTCGATGCCGCTGGACAGATGCTGCCGTGCGAGCCGCCGGCCTTCGACGGCGCGGCCACCGTCGGCGGCATGGTGGCCGCCGGCCTCGCCGGTCCGCGCCGGCCGTGGTCCGGTTCGGTGCGCGATTTCGTGCTGGGGTGTCGCGTGATCACGGGCCATGCGAAGCATCTGCGCTTCGGCGGCGAAGTGATGAAGAACGTCGCCGGCTTCGATGTGTCGAGGCTCATGGCCGGCAGTATGGGCTGTCTCGGCGTCATTTCCGAAGTGTCGTTAAAGGTGCTGCCTAAACCGCGCGCGCAGCACAGCCTGCAGATCGAAATGGCCCCGACGGACGCACTCGAAAAACTGACCGAATGGAGACGGAGCGGTTTGCCGGTCACCGGGGCGTGCCATGTCGGCCACACGTTGTACCTGAGGCTGGAAGGCGGTACCGCGTCCGTGAAAGCGGCAGCGGACCGGGTCGGCGGGCAGGAGATCGACCCTTCGTTCTGGACGGCGCTTCGCGAACAGCGCTTGCCGTTCTTCGACGGCAGCGAGAGTTTATGGCGCTTGTCGGTGCCGAACCGCGTCGGAGCCGAGTCGTTGCCCGGCGTGGTCGCGCTGGACTGGGGCGGTGCGCAGCGCTGGCTCAAGAGCAACGCACCGGCGGCAAGCATTCGGCGCATCGCCGATGCAGTCGGCGGACACGCTACGTGCTTTACGCCGACGGCTGGCGTCGAACCGTTCCACCCGCTGCCCGCGCCGATGCTGCGTTTCCACCAGCAGCTCAAGCAGAAGCTGGATCCGCACCGGGTTTTCAACCTCGGCCGGATGTATTCCGAACTGTGAGCCGAATCAAGGAACAGCATGCAGACGAACCTTTCCGAAAGCGCGCGCAGTATGCCGCGCGCAGAGGAAGCCGACGAGATCTTGCGCTCATGCGTGCATTGCGGCTTTTGCAACGCCACATGCCCGACGTACCAGATCCTCGGCAATGAACTGGACGGTCCTCGCGGACGGATCTACCTGATCAAGCAATTGCTGGAGGGCGAACCGGCGACGGCAAAAACCCAGGCACATCTCGACAGTTGCCTCACTTGCCGCAATTGCGAAACGACGTGCCCATCGGGCGTGAAGTATCACGCGCTGCTCGATATCGGGCGCCGCGAAATTGAAAGCAGGGTTGAACGGCCCGTACGCGAGCGCGCGCTGCGAGCGGGGCTGCGTCATGTGATTCCGCGTGCCGGGGTCTTCAACGCGATGCTCAAGGCGGGCCGCATGATGCGGCCGATGTTGCCGAAGTCGCTAAGCGAAAAGATTCCCGCTGAACGCATTGCTGCGAAGCCGCGCCCCAAGGCTCGTCATGCGCGCAAGATGCTGATGCTCGAAGGATGCGCGCAGCAGTCGCTCTCGCCGAATACCAACGCCGCGACTGCGCGCGTTCTGGACCGCCTCGGTATCAGCATTCAGGATGCGCCGCAAGCCGGTTGCTGCGGCGCGACCGACTACCACCTCAATGCTCAGGAAGCCGGCCTGGCGCGCGCGCGCCGAAACATCGATGCGTGGTGGCCGGCGGTGGAATCGGGCGTGGAAGCCCTCATTCAGACCGCCAGCGGCTGCGGCGCATTCGTCAAGGAGTATGGGCATTTGCTGCGAGGTGACTCGGCCTACGCGGTCAAGGCTCGCCGGATCAGCGAGTTGACGCGCGATCTGGTGGAAGTGCTGTCTGCTGAACAACTCGATTCGCTGCAGATGAAAGCCGATCAGCGCCTGGCGTTCCACTGCCCATGTACGCTGCAGCACGCGCAAAAACTGGGCGGCGCGGTGGAAGGCGTGCTGCAGCGGCTCGGCTTCGAGCTGACTGCGGTGCCCGATGCACACCTGTGCTGCGGTTCTGCGGGCACTTACTCGTTCACGCAGCCGGTGCTGGCGAAACAGCTAAGAGACAACAAACTCGACGCGCTCGAAAGCGGCAAGCCAGACCTCATCGTGACCGCGAATATTGGCTGCCAGACCCACCTGGCCAGCGCCGGCCGTACGCCGGTTCGCCACTGGATAGAGATTGTGGAGGAGGCACTGGCCGAGTCGTAACGTTCGCGAGTACGCGTGTCAGGAAAAATTCTAAATGCGAGCAACGGAATCGTGAATACCGTTCCCAGAGGCCGCCCCACGCCCAACGGGCACCTATCGCGAGGCGTTCTCCCGGATGAACTCGAGATGGGTGCCGAGCGCGCTGCGCGCTGCGCTCGGATCATGCTTTCGGATCGCCTCGTAGATGGTTCGATGCTGCTGGACGAGGTAAAACAGATCCGCATTGCGCTTCTTGAAGGTCGAGTAGGTCTCTTCGATCGACTTCTGCACGAGGTTGTGAATACCGTGCATCACGTGCACGAGGACGATGTTGTGCGTCGCTTCCGCAATCCGAAGGTGGAACGCCGCGTCGAGTAACGGCAACGACGTCTCGCCCGCGGTGACTTCATACGGATGGTCCTTGCTGAATGCCGCCTCGAGTGCGGCCAGTGCTTCCTTGATGGCCTGGATATCCGTCTTGGTCGCGCGGACGGCTGCGAGTTCGACCGCAACGGCTTCAAGCCCTTCGCGCATTTCGAGGATATCGCCGGCTGCTTTCCGGTGCCGCGCCATCAGATGCGCAAGCGGATCGGCGATCAGCGGCTCGCTGGAATTCGCGACGACGTAACCCCCTCCCACTTTCGACTGTATGAGCCTGCTGCCTTCGAGCCGCAGCAGCGCTTCGCGCAATGACGGACGCGACACGTTGAGCCGTTGTGCGAGGTCGCGCTCCGATGGAAGCGACTCGCCCGCCCGCAGCGTTCCATCGACGATCAACTGCTCCAACTGGTCGCAAACCGCATCGGAGAGTCGAAATCGTGGTGGTGGAACGATAGGGGAGTAGGACATCGGCTCAGGCTCCTTCTGCTTTTCTAGCTTTTATGGGGTCGAGGAAAATAGGGCGGGCGGGTGGCTGATGATAGGCGACAGCCTCAACAGGCGCGGTACCGAAACCGTTTTGCCCGACCCATTCGCGGGTATTCCCGCGCGCATTCGGATTACAGGATCAATGGGTGTTTTGTCGCCACGGCAACTGTAGCCAGTATCCCGAATCTGGTCAATTGCGAGAGATACGCGTGCGGTGGGTATGCCTGATTCAGTGGCATGGGCCGATGCGGGAGAATGCAACGGCGGAGGGAGGGATGGCGGTCGCGCGGAAACCGCTTCTCAGGCTCTGATAAGTCTGCGGGTTCGGTTGGGCTGTATCGTTGCCCCGGTGCACCAAAAATCCTCAGCATGAACGGGCACCTACGGCCTTGCGCGTGTTGCGCGCCGCGTTTCAGTGAACCGTACCAGGAGATTCCGGCCTCCGTCCACCCGCGGCATTTTCATGCGTCGGCATTCCAGCCGTGCCTTCAACGATGGAACCTTGCACCAGTTCGACGTCACGCTGCAGTTGCGCAAGTGCCGGCGACAATGTCGTGCGCAGGTAGTCGATCAGCGTGCGGGTCTTCGCATCCAGATAGCGGCGCGATACATAAAGGGCGTAAATGTTGTAAGGCCGCAGTCTAAGCTGCGGCAGCACGCGCACCAGTGCGCCGTTGCGCAGGTCGTCGATGACGTTGTACGCGGCGAGCGTGCCGATGCCCGCGCCCGCACGCAGCGCATGACGCAATGCGTCGGGCGAATTCGTCTGGAATGGCGAAGACTTGACCGAAAGGAGCTGCGACATATCGGCGCCTTCGAGATGCCACTCGTCCGCGGGCGCAACCGGACTTGCAAGGCGCAGCAACGAATGGTTCGCGAGATCGGCGGTGCTCTTCGGCGTGCCGTGCGTTTTCAGATATGCAGGCGATGCAACCAGCACTGCATGGGTCGACCCGAGTGTTTGCGCGATATAACCGGAATCGGGCAGCTGTGACGAGCCGATCAGCGACACGTCGAAACCGTCTTCGACGAGATTCGGCCTGCTCTGTTCGATATGCAGCTCGACCGAAACGTCCGGGTGAGCCGCCTGATACGCGACAAGCGCGGCCGTCACGACCCCTTGCGCAAGACCCGGTGAAGCGTGCACGCGGATGCGCCCTTGCGCAACCGTAGCGGCGTTGCGCGCTTCGATGCTTGCATTGTCGATGTCGGCAAGAATTGCCTTCGCGCGCTCGTAGTATTTTGCGCCTGCTTCGGTCACCGACAGATGGCGCGTCGTGCGGTGAATCAGCAGTGTCTGCAGTTCTCCTTCGAGCAACGAGACCGCGCGCGATATCTGCGCAGTTGTCGTATCGCTCTCCTTCGCGACGGCCGTGAACGTGCCCGCCTCCACGACGCGTACGAACGTGCGCATGCTATGAATCGTATCAACCATGTCGAACCTCACCGCGAAGGCTGCAAACCGCCAGATGTGTACATCCTGGCATTTATTGTCACGGGTGTCAAGAATGATTCTGTGAGTTTTGCATACGTGTGAAGATTAACGAACAGTTGGGATTACCCATGCTTACAGAAAGAATCCCTATCTGTAAGGCGTATTAAATTTAGCGGAGTCAGTTACTAGACTATCGATCAACGACGAAATGCTGATGCACGGTAGTCGTCTTGCACAAATCTATTGAGGTGATTAATCATGAAACGCACTTTACTTGCTGCCCTTCTTGTATCCGTCTTGACGGTTCCTGCCGTCTCATTTGCTGCGCAGCCGCTGACGCGTGCGCAGGTCCGCGCCGAGCTCGTCGAACTGCAGCAGGCGGGTTACCGGGGTGACACGGAAACTTCCTATCCGGCCGCGATCCAGGCCGCCGAGGAGCGTGTTGCCGGGAACCATGGACAATCAGGCGCACCTGCTGCCGAAGCGGGCTCGTATGGCACGGACGCAGCCGGCACCGACGCCACCGGTACGCGTAAGCACGACACCGGGTTCACGGGTATGAAGCCGATCTACAGTGGCCAGTGATCTGTTTCACAGGTTATTTAGGAAACGGAATTCACTTTTTCATGGACCGGAGTAAGGCGCATGGGACTGGAGTAAGCGCTAAAGCGCCAACTCCAGTCGACACGCCAACTCCGGTCGACCGCAATATCTTGCAAGGGACCCGAGTAGGCGCATGGGACCCGAGTAGGCGCTAAAGCGCCAACTCGGGTCGACACGCCAACTCGGGTCGACAAAGGAGCCGCTCAAATGGCAAAACAGAATTCAGTAGAGATCGTCCAGAACTTCTGGCGTGAAGTATGGCAAGCGCGCAATCCGCACGCGGTGGATCGTCTGGTCGCGGACGACTTCGCTATTACATCCGGCGGTGTCGTTATCGAATCGCGTCAGGCGTTCAAAGACTGGGTGGCGGCATTCCTGTCGAGCATCGACGATTTCGAGTTTCACGTGGTCGAGATGTTCCAGAACGAAGTGGGCGACCGGGTGGTGACGCGCTGGCGCGTCACCGGCAAGAACAATGGCTTCATGGGGTTTGAGCCGACCCGCTCGCCGATCGACATGACAGGAACCGCGATCTTTCACGTCCGTGAAGACGGCTTGCTGCAACACAACTGGGTCGAGCGCAGCGCGCTCGAAGTGCATCGCAGCCTCGCGGCCGCAAAGCGCGTCACCTGACCCGCGTGGGCGCAAGAAGCGGTACCGATATCAGCTAGCAGAAAAAGGAGGAGGCAATGGGTTACACGATCACCGAAAAAATCCTGGCGCGTGCCGCGGGCCGTTCCGCCGTCAAGGCGGGCGAAGAAATCATGGTCAAGCCTGATTTCGTGCTGGCCTACGATTTCCCGGGCTACACGAACGTCTATTTCACGCAGATGAAGAACGAGTTTCGCGTGAATCAGGTCAAGGATCCGGAGCGGTTCGGCATCTTCATCGATCACATGGTGCCCGCCGTGTCGGTGCAGGAGGAAGAGCTGCACATCGGCACGCGCCGCTGGACGAAGGAAAACGGCGTCGAGCTGTTCGAGCGCCGCGGCATCGGCCATCAGGTAGCGGCGGAAGTCGGCTACGGCGTGCCTGGCGCGCTCATCGTCCATTTCGATCCACACGTGAGCCAGCTCGGCACATTCGGCGCGCTCGCGCTCGGCATTCACCGCAATATGCTCGAAGCGTTCGTGCGCGACCGCCTGTTCCTGCGCGTGCCGCAGACCGTGCGCATCGACTTTAACGGCAAGCTGCGGCCCGGTGTGATGGCGCGCGATGCTTTCCATCATGTTGTGAGACAGGTCGGCGCGGGCGGTTGCCGCTTCAAGGTGATGGAACTGGGCGGCGACGGACTGCGCAGCCTGTCGATCGAAGGCTTGCAGACGATCACCGGCCTCGCGATGTTCACCGGCGCGATTTCGGCAATCGTGAATCCGGACGAAGAGCGCCTCGCCTATGCGTTGCCCCGGGCGCGCAAACAGCTCGAACCGCAGGTGAGCGACGCCGATGCCGAATACGCGGCGGTGCACGAGGTGGATTTGTCGAGCGTCGAGCCGCTTGTCGTCGTTCCGCCCAGTCCAGCGAATACCCGCAACCTGTCCGCCTGCGAGGGTCTGGAAGTCCACGCGGGCTATCTCGGCTCATGCGCGTCGGGGCGTCTTGAAGACTTGCGTGCGGCCGCAACGATTCTGGCGGGCCGCCGGATCGCGAGCGGCTTCTCGCTGAACGTGGTGCCGACCAGTCAGGAGATTATGGCTGCCGCCGCAAAAGAAGGCTTGATTGCGACGCTGGTCGAAGCCGGCGCGTTCATTTCGTCACCCAGCTGTGACTACTGCTATGGCCGTATCGGCACGGTAAGCGCCGGTCAGCGCGCGGTATCGACGGGCACGCTCAATGTGCCAGGGCGGATGGGCAGTACGGATGCCGAGATCTATCTGTGTAGCGCGGCCACGCTTGCGGCATCGGCTGTCGAAGGCCGCATTGCCGATCCGCGCCGCTATCTTTGAGGAAGTCGCAATGACATTGCAAAACCTGCGGGGACGGGCCGCGTTCGTTTTCGCCGAAGCGAATTTCGATGTCGACCAGATCGTCGGCGTCAACAACATCAGGATCGAGGACGTTGTCGAACTGGTGAAAGTGGCGATGAAGTCGCTTGATCCGCATTTCGCTTTTCACGTACAGGAAGGCGATGTGCTGGTGGGCGGCGAGAACTTCGGCTACGGCCATCCGCACTATCCGCCGATGGTGGCGATGCGCGAACTGGGCATTGCGTGCGTGATTGCCGAATCGTTTTCGCCGGGCTACTGGTGGGGAGAAACCGCCGGCGGCTTTCCGCAGATCGCCTGCCCAGGCATTCTCGAACTCGTGCGGCGCTGGGACGACGTCGAAATCGACTGGCAGGCCGGCATGGTCAGAAATCACAGCAACGGCCGCGCGCTGCCGTTCGAGCCGCTCAGCCAAGGCGAGCGTTCGATGATCGAGGCCGGCGGTCTCGTCCCCTATCTTAAGCAGCTGGAAAAAAAGGGTGCGTGCTACGAAGCGCTGGATAGCGTGTCCCAGACCTGCCCAAGGAGCGAATGATGCCGATCGAACACCCATCCCGCGTGCTTGCTGCTGCATTGAACGGTGCGCGCAGCCTCGTCATCCCCGGCGCTTACGACGCGCTAAGCGCAAAACTGGTGGAAGAGGCGGGCTTCGAAGCAATTTATGTCGGCAGTTATGCGACCGCGGCGGCCGGCTATGCATTGCCCGACACCGGTGCGCTGACGCTCGATCAACTGGTCGAACATGCGCGCAAGGTTGTCGAAGCCGTTTCGCTGCCGGTCATTGCCGACGCGGAAGGCGGCTTCTTCGAACCAGCGAACATCTGGCGCACCGTGCGCGCGTTCGAGGCAGCCGGAGTGGCTGCGATCCATATCGAAGATCACGCGGGCGGCAAGCACACGGATTTGCCGCAACGCCTGATCCCGCTCGACGCGATGTTGCAACGGCTAAAGGCGGCGCTCGATGCGCGCCGCTCGCCGGATTTCATCGTCATCGCGCGCACCGACGCGATCTGGGCGACGCACGACGTTGAAGAGGCCGCGCGGCGGCTCGATGCCTTCGCGAAGATCGGCATCGAGTATTTCTTTGCCAATGGCGCATCGCCGGATCTGCTGAGGGAAATCCGCAAGCGTGTGGCGGGGAAATTCGTCGTGATCAATCTGCCCGAGGTGCGCGACCGGTCGCAGTGGGATGGCGCGGCGGACCTCGTGCTCGACTACGGCTTCTGCCTGCAGGCAACCACACACGCACTGAAGGCGGCGCTCGCGTGCTACCGGCAATCCACGCGAACCGATCTCACCGATCGTTTCATTGAAGATGCTGCGCAGTTCGAGGCGCGTCTCGGTTACGACGCATTCACGCAACGTGCGCGCCGCTATTCGGCGCCGCACGGCGGTAAAGACTGAGCCGGCAGCGCGGCACCGCGTTGCGCGATGCCCGATCGCTGGACTAAAGGAGACGTTGATGTCCGACATTCGTTTATACATGCTTCAAACCGGGTCGATGAAATGCAAGGTCCACAACATCAAGATGAACCAGGGGGACGGTGCACCGTTTGAAATTCCGATTCCGTTCTATCTTCTGACTCACCCGAAGGGCCACATGATCATCGACGGCGGCACGGCGATCGAAGCCGCCGCCGACGCGCACGGTTACTGGGGCACCGTCGCGAACGTCTATCAGCCGGTAATGGAGCAGGACGAAGGCTGCGTCGCGCAATTGCGCAAGCTGGGCATCGAGCCGGAGGAGATTCGCTATGTGATGCAGTCACATCTGCATATCGACCATACTGGCTCGGTCGGCCGTTTTCCGAATGCGACGCACGTGGTGCAGCGGGCCGAATATGAATATGCGTTCACGCCGGACTGGTATGCATCAGGCGCTTATTGCCGCAAGGACTTCGACCGGCCCGGCCTGAAGTGGCAGTTTCTGAACGGGCTGGCCGACGACGAACTCGACTTCTTCGGCGACGGCACGCTGAAGGTGATCTTCAGCCCGGGGCATTCGCCGGGACATCAGTCGTTCCTCGTCACGCTGCCGAACACTGGGCCGATGCTGCTGGCAGTCGATGCGGCGTATACGTTCGACCATTGGAACGAGCAGGCGTTACCGGGTTTTGCTTCGTCGATGGTCGACGCCGTGCGTTCGGTGCAAAAGCTGCAGGGGCTCGTGCAGCGCACGGGTGCGCAGGTCATCACCGGTCACGATCCCGATGCATGGCCAAAGCTCAGAAGGGCGCCGCAGTGGTATGACTGAACATTGCCGCGCAATCCGAATCTGAAGGGCGTTGCGCGCGCAACGCAGGGGCGCTCAAAGCGTAGCGTCGACCAGCAGCGATGCCTTCAACATGCGGATCCGCTGATCGACGAAGTAGCCGCCGCCTTCGGTGTAGCGCAGATAACAGCGGCCGCAAGCGGTGCATTCAAATGCGTTGCAGCGGTTATACGGAAAGTAGCGCGGCGCGATCGGCGCGTCGGCAGACCAGTAGCGGGTGCCGTGCGGATGGTATTCAGCGAAGGTCGCTTCGTCCGGGTGTTCGACTGCCAGCGTGCCGATTTCGCGAAGCTGCGCCTCGGACAGCGACAGCGGCAGCGTTTGCCAGCCGTCGGTTGGCGTGGCCGTGCACGAGCACGCGTCGGCAACGGCCTCCGAGCGTGCCGCAAGTGTCGTGAGGGTGGGGTAGTCGAGGCTGTTCGGAGAGGTCATGAAGGATTGTCCGGCATCGAACGGCGCAGCCGTTTCAGGCAAGCGCCGTTCGCTTCGTCATTATTGAACCGCGCCTGACTGTAGCATCTTGCTTTCCTTCGTCACCGCCCGTTCGGGCAACAGGAACGCAATCAATGCGGCAAGAAACGCGGCCACCGCGAGGGCGATCAATGCTACCGCGAAGTGTCCGGTGAAGTCTTTGATGATGCCGACGAGCCACGGCCCAAGCAGACCGCCGAACTGACCGATCGTGTTGATGAGCGCAATGCCGATCGCGGCAGCAGCGCCGGTGAGGAATTCGCCGGTGAGTGTCCAGAATACGGCGAGGCACCCCCAGATGCCGGCTGCTGCCACGCACAACAGCAGGAGCCCCACGACCGGCTGCGAGACGAACGCGCACGCGAGCAACGCCAGGCCGCCGACCGTCATGCAGATGCCGATATGCAGCTTGCGTTCGCCAACCCGGTCCGAATGGCGCGCGACCAGATACATCGAAACGGCCGCGCAGCAGAACGGCAGCGCGGTGACGAAGCCGACCTGCAGGTCGGTCAGCGAGCCCATGTTCTTCACGATCTGCGGCAGCCACAGCAACACGCCGTAGAACGCGGTCAGGAAGCATACAAAGAGCGCGGACAGGCTCCACACGCGCGGCAGCGCTGCAATCTTCAGAAACGGCATGCTCGCGGTTTTAGTGAGCTTCGACGCTTCGCTCGCCAGTTCTGCGACGAGCCACTCGCGCTGGTCATCGCGCAGCCACGTGGCGCGCTGCGGCCGGTCCGTCAGCCAGTACAGCACGAAAAAGCCCAGCACGACGGCCGGCACGGCCTCGAGCAGCAGCATCCAGCGCCAGCCGGAAATGCCGTAGGCCCCATCGAGCGTATGCATCAGAATGCCGGAAAGCGGCGAGCCGATTGCGGAAGCGACCGCCGTGGCCATGATGACGCCGGCGTTCGCGCGCGACCGGTAACGCACCGGGAACCAGTAAGCGAGATACGCGACCACGCCGGGAATGAAACCCGCCTCTGCGACGCCGAGCAGAAAGCGCAGCACATAGAACGACGTTTGCGAATGCACGAACGCGAGACCGGCCGAGACGAGCCCCCACGTGATCATGATCCGCGAAATCCACATCCGCGCACCGAAGCGATGCAGCATGATGTTGCTCGGCACTTCGAAGATCGCATAGCCGATGAAGAAGATGCCGGCGCCGAGGCCGAACACCGAAGCGCTGAAGCCGAGCTCATGGTTCATCCGCAGCGCGGCGAAGCCGACGTTGACGCGGTCCATGTAGTTGATGATGAGCAGCACGAACAGCAGCGGCACAAGCCGTCGGTAGATCCTGCTGATCGTGGATGCTTCGATATTGTTTTCCAAGTTCGTCTCCTTGCATGGCGCAGCCATCGAAGGGCCGCGCAACTTTGAGTGATTCGCCGTCTCGTCGGCGGCGTGCCGGCGCGAGGCGCCGGCACGCGCTCCGGTCAGCCGGCCACGCTGCGACTCGCGATGGCCTGAGGATTGAGCACGTTGACAGGCAGACCCGCGTGCCATGCGAGCAGCTGTTCTATCGCGATGCCGAAGTAATGTTCGTACGTGTCCTTCTCGACGTAACCGATATGCGGCGTGGCCAGCACGTTATCGAAGGCAAGCAGCGGATGATCGGCGCCGTAGATGGGCTCGTGCTCATACACGTCGACGGCCGCGAAACCGGGCCGCCCTGCTGTGAGCGCCTTCTCCAGCGCGCCTGGTTCAACGACCTCGCTGCGGCTCGTGTTCACGAAGAGCGCGGTGGGTTTCATCGCCGACAGATCCTTCAGCGTGATCGAGCCGCGCGTGGCCGGCAGCAGACGCAGATGGCAACACACCACGTCCGCCTGCGCGAAAAACTTCTGGCGGTCGCTTTCCGTTTCAACACGATCGGCCGCCGCCGCGGCATGCGATGTTTCGTGGTCGGAGAGCGCGACCACGCGCATGCCGAACGCGCGGCCATAGCCGCCGACCACGCTGCCGATCTTGCCGTAGCCCGCGATACCCAGCGTGCGCCCTTGCAGACCCACGCCGAGATGCCCCTGCCAGAGTCCCGCTTTCAGCCGGTTCGCTTCCAGGTGCACCTTGCGCATCGACGCCATCACGAGCGCCCATGTCAGCTCGGCCGCCGCCGTGGTCGCGGAACCCTCGGCGGACACCGGAATGCCGCGTGAGGTGCACGCTGCCAGATCGACGTGATTGGCCGCGCGTCCGGTCTGGCTGATGAATTTGAGTTTCGGCAGGCGCGCGAGCAGCTCGGCCGGGATCGGCGTGCGCTCGCGCACCAGCAGCAACGCATCGGCGTCGGCGAAGCGCGCGGCCTGCGCATCCAGCGACTCGACCGTGTCGTTGTGAATCTCGACATCGAAGCGCTCCGCAAGCGCTGGGTAACAGTCCAGCGTTCGTACGCAGTCCTGGTAGTCGTCGGAAATGATCACTTTCATTGCGTCTGCCTTTTTCAGATCTTCGACCAGGGTGCGGACAGCACCAACTGGTTCTCCTGCCGCTGGATATACCCTTGCGCGGTCATCTTCTTGTATGCGGTCCATTCCGGGTCCGCTTCCATCGCCGCGCGGCGTGCCTGCCGATCCTCGAAACTCTGGTAGCCCCACAGGTGAACGACCTGGTTTAGCGTACCGACTTCGGAGATGAAGTAACCGAGCGGATCGCCCACATGCCGGCGCTGCACAGGCAGGCCATGCTTCTCATAGAGGGCCAGATAGGCCTTCAATTGGCCCGGTACGATCGTGTACCGGCGTAGATCCACCAACATCTATTTCTCCTTTGAGCCCATCATGCGGCGAGTCTAGTGTTGGGGCAGGCCATAATACAATCGATAAAAATCGCTCGATTCACGAGAAAAATCGATGAATGACAAACAGGCTTCCAAACGGCTTTCGATTCGTCATATCCGCTCGTTCGTGGCCGTTGCGAAACATCGCAGCCTCACGCGGGCGGCCGAGTCGCTGTTCGTTACGCAGTCGGCTTTGAGCCTGACGATCCAGCATCTCGAAGACGACCTGGGCGTGACGTTGTTTGATCGTTCGACGCGGCGCCTCGACCTGACCCAGGCCGGGCAGGAGTTCCTGCCTTCGGCGGAACGGCTGCTGCAGGATTTCGATTCGTCGATACGGGACATGCGCGCGCTCGGCAAACGCGAGCGCGGCAAGGTGGGCGTTGCCGCTGTGCCGTCCGTGATGGCGCTGCTGCTGCCGGAAGTGGTGGCGGCCTACATCGAAATATTCCCGGACATCGACCTCTACCTGCGCGAGGACAATTCCGAGGCTGTGCAGCAGCGCATCGTGAGCGGCGACGTCGACTTCGGCATTTGCAGCCCTTGGGAGCACGACCCGGAACTCGTTTTCGAGCCGCTTTTCGAAGATAGTTTCGGCGTCGTCTTTGCACCCCACCATGCGCTTGCCGCCGGCGAAGGCGATCTGTCGTGGGAAGATATCGCCGGTTACCGGATTGTCGGGTTCAGTCCCGATCTCGGCATGCAGCACCAGTTGAGCCATACGGCCGGGCTTAGCCTCGAAGTGCGCGAGCCGCGTTACCGTGTGTCGAACACATCGACCATCGAAACACTCGTCGCGCGCGGGGTCGGCGTGTCGATCATGTCGGCGCTGGCGGCGCAACGCGCGCCGCTCGACCGCTTGAGCCTGCGTCTGCTGTCGAAGCCGGTGCTCACGCGTACCGTCGGCGTGGTGCGGCGCCAGGGCAAGTCGCTGTCGCCCGCCGCATTGACGATGCTGCAGCATATTCGTCAGGCAGTGCCGCAGCTCGCCCGCTTTCCCGGCGTGCGGGTGGCGCTTGGGCTCACGCAAGGGTGAAGGTTCATCAGTGACGTCTGAAAGCGAGCTCGCGACATTCGTTCGGCGACTGGGAATCGAGCTGGGGCTAGGGCAACGACGAGCATACTTCGGGCGAATGAGGCGAAGTGAGCGGGGGCCCGGGTTCGATGCAGGCATCGTTTTTTTCTCGCACCAATTCATGCAATGCGCGCAAATCTCTGCCTATGCGTTAGGCTGCTGGCGCGATTCGCTACAATAGCGCCCGATTACCCACCAGGAGATCTGCATGAAATCCGTTATGTTCGCGCTTGCTGCTGTCATCGTTGCATCTGCGGCTAGCGCCGCCACCGCCGCCACGCCCTCGACCGAGAA
>DASXXR010000314.1:0-24203 GCA_036502945.1 Paraburkholderia sp.
GACGGATAAGATTCTCGGCCGTGTTGCCAGCGAAGTGGCACGCCGTCTTCGCGGCAAGCACAAGCCTGAATTCACTCCGCACGTCGACACCGGTGATTTCATCATCGTTATCAACGCCGGCAAGCTGAAGGTCACGGGCAAAAAGACCACTGATAAGAAGTATTATCGCCACTCGGGTTACCCGGGCGGCATCTATGAAACGACGTTCGGCAAGATGCAGGAACGCTTCCCGGGCCGCGCGCTCGAGAAAGCGGTCAAGGGCATGCTGCCGAAGGGCCCGCTCGGCTATGCGATGATCAAGAAGCTGAAGGTCTACGCCGAAGCAACGCATCCGCATTCGGCGCAACAGCCGAAGGCGCTCGAGATCTAAGGGAGCCCATATGATCGGTAACTGGAACTACGGCACGGGCCGCCGCAAGAGCGCCGTCGCACGTGTCTTCATGAAGGCAGGCAAGGGCGATATCGTTGTGAACGGCAAGCCCATCGCCGACTACTTCTCGCGCGAAACATCGCTGATGATCGTGCGTCAGCCGCTGGAACTCACGAACCATGCTGGCACGTTCGACATCAAGGTGAACGTGACGGGCGGCGGCGAAACGGGTCAAGCCGGCGCGGTCCGCCACGGCATCACGCGCGCGCTGATGGACTACGACGCAACGCTGAAGCCGGCTCTGTCGAGCGCGGGCTTCGTGACGCGCGATGCCCGTGAAGTCGAACGTAAGAAGGTCGGCTTCCACAAGGCACGCCGCAGGAAGCAGTTCTCGAAGCGTTAATCGCTTCACGCCGGTTCCGCCCGCTTCGGTTGTTACGGCCGCGCGGAACCTGCTGCAAAAAGCCGCCGACGCATGCTTGCGAAGGCGGCTTTTTCACTGCTAGGCGTAGACTGGCGTGGTGTCGGTTGTATCGTCCGGCAACCCGCGTACAGCACGCCGGGCGGCGCAACCGGATTCCGTAAGAACCTGTTGATTTCATGGACTTCGGCACGATATCGGGATCAGCCCTACAATAGCGTCTAGTAGCTTATTTGGAGAGTTCGCATGAACGCAGTGATCGACACCCCCGTGGCCGAAATGCCGGGTCCGTTCGTTTTCACAGACGCAGCGGCTGATAAGGTCAAGCAACTGATCGACGAAGAAGGCAACCCGGAGCTGAAGCTGCGCGTATTCGTGCAGGGTGGCGGGTGCTCGGGCTTTCAATACGGTTTCACGTTCGACGAAGCCGTCAACGAGGACGATACCGTGATGAACAAGAGCGGCGTCCAGTTGCTGATCGATTCGATGAGCTATCAGTACCTGGTCGGCGCAGAGATCGACTATAAGGATGACATCAACGGCGCACAGTTCGTCATCAAGAACCCGAATGCAAGCACCACGTGCGGCTGCGGTTCGTCGTTCTCGGTCTGATGCAGTAGTACCGCGCAGTAATACCAAATGGGTAGTGCGTGAAATGGGGCTTCGGCCCCGTTTTCATTGGTGCGGCGCTTTTGTCGTGATCTATGTGGTGAAAGCCGGCGCGGCCGCCCCACGATTCTCACTTCAACGCGGATAGATCGCGCCCAGCACGCGCTCGCCGGCTGCACCCGTTACCGATGGCAGATTCCCCGGTTCACGGGCAATGCAGCGCATCGCGAGCCATGCGAACGCGAGCGGCTCGACCCGGTGAGGCGGTACGCCGAGCGCTTCGGTCGTCAGCACCGGTACGCCGCTAACACCACTTTCCTCAAGGGCCCGCTGCAGCGCTTTCAGTAATTCGGCATTGCGCGCACCGCCGCCGCATACGTACACCGCCTTGCAGTCCGGTGCATGGCGCTCGATCTCGCGTGCGACGGTAATCGCCGTCAGAGCGGCCAGCGTTGCCTGCACGTCGGTCGGATTCACCGCATGAAACGGCTGCAGCTTCGCATCGAGCCATTCAGGGCTGAACAGGTCCCGGCCGGTGCTCTTTGGCGGTTGAAGTTCGAAGAACGGCTCATCGAGCAGCGCGTGCAGCAGCGGACGATGCACCTGGCCCCCAGCGGCGAAACGACCGTTTTCGTCGAAAGGCTTGCCCAATTGACGCTGCGCCCACTCGTCGAGGAATGCGTTCGCGGGGCCGCAGTCGAAGCCCCGGACCGCGCCGTTTGCGGACAGGATCGTAATGTTGCTGATGCCGCCCAGATTGCAGACGACACGGGTTTCACCTTTCGCGCCGAACATCGTCGCGTGGAACGCGGGGACCAGCGGCGCGCCCTGGCCGCCCGCGGCGACGTCGCGCGAGCGGAAGTCCGCGATGACATCAATGTGAGACATCTCCGCGAGCAACGCCGGATTGTTGATTTGCCGCGTGTAGCCCTTTTCAGGGCGGTGTCGAACGGTCTGCCCATGCACGCCGATTGCGCGCACCTCGTCGGCGGACAGGTTGCCGCTGCGCAGCAGTTCATGGCAGCAGACGGTGTAGCGCGCGGCCAGCGCGTTCGCGGCGAGCGCCTCGCGCTCGATTTCGTTGTCGCCCGGCTGCTGCAGGCCGAACAGCGCGTCGCGGAGCCCCTCCGAAAAGCCGACAAACGCTTCCGAACGTACGACGGGCGGCCGGCCTTTCGCAAATTCGACGGCGACACCGTCCACGCCGTCCATGCTCGTGCCCGACATCAATCCGAGGTACACGCCATCTGCCGCGTCTTTCGCCACGTTGGTGCTCCTATCGATCGTTCAATGCGAAGTGTCGACGCAGATTGTCGCCCAACGCTGGCCAGCGTGACAGCCCGCGCCGCGGCCTGCAAGCGGTATGCCGTTTGATATCCGCTGTCGAAGGCTTGGCTTTTCGGCCAATGCTCGCCCGTTCGAGCCGCGATGCACCGCAACTATGGGACAATCTCCCTTTTTGCGACCCCCCGTTCCAGCATGAGCACCGAGTCCACTGCCAAACCCGCCTTTCCCGTCACCGACGAAGTCCGTCATGCGCTCGCTGTCACGAAGCGTGGTGTCGACGAATTGCTGATCGAAGAGGAGTTCGCGCAGAAGCTCGCGAAAAGCGCGGCCACCGGCATCCCGCTGCGCATCAAGCTCGGCCTCGACCCGACGGCGCCTGATATCCACATCGGCCACACCGTCGTGCTGAACAAGATGCGCCAGTTGCAGGATCTCGGCCATACGGTGATCTTCCTGATTGGCGATTTCACGTCGCTGATCGGCGACCCGTCGGGCCGCAACGCAACGCGTCCGCCGCTCACGCGCGAGCAGATCGAGTCGAACGCGAAGACGTACTTCGACCAGGCCGCGCTGGTGCTCGACCGCGAAAAGACTGAGATCCGCTACAACAGCGAATGGTCGATGCCGCTCGGCGCCGACGGCATGATCAAGCTCGCGTCGCGCTATACGGTCGCGCGCATTCTGGAGCGGGAAGATTTCACGAAGCGTTTCCAGGGCGGCGTGCCGATCTCGATTCATGAGTTTCTGTATCCGCTGATGCAGGGTTACGATTCGGTCGCGCTGAACGCCGACCTCGAACTGGGCGGTACCGATCAGAAGTTCAATTTGCTGGTTGGCCGTGAGCTGCAGAAGCAGTATGGGCAGGAGCAGCAATGCATTTTGACGATGCCGCTGCTCGAAGGGCTCGACGGCGTCGAGAAGATGTCGAAGTCGAAGAACAACTACATCGGCATCAGCGAGAAGCCGACCGACATGTTCGGCAAGCTGATGAGCATCTCCGACGACCTGATGTGGCGGTACTTCGAGCTGCTGTCGTTCCGGCCGATGGACGAGATCTCCGGCTTCCGGCATGCAGCCGAGGCAGGCCGCAATCCGCGCGATTTCAAGGTGATGCTCGCGCAGGAAATCGTCGCGCGTTTTCACTCGCCGGCGGATGCCGAACGGGCGCTCGAAGACTTCAACCACCGCGCGAAGGGCGGCGTGCCGGACGACATTCCGTCGGTGATGCTGACGGGCGCGCCGCTCGCGATCGGCCAGTTGTTGAAGCAGGCAGGGCTCGCGCCGTCGACCAGCGAAGCGCTGCGCAATATCGACCAGGGCGGCGTGAAGATCGACGGTGAGACGGTGTCGGATAAGGCACTCAAGGTCGAAGCCGGAGAGTTCGTCGTGCAGGTCGGCAAGCGGCGCTTTGCGCGTGTGACGCTGTCGGCATGATGAATCGCGCGATCGGCCGCGTGGTGGCGGGCTCGGCTTATCCGTTGCTGGAGTGCGGTGCATGATCGCGCTGATACAGCGGGTGCGGCGCGCGGAGGTTCGCGTCGGCGAGCGTGTGACGGGTGCGATCGACGCGGGGCTGCTCGCGCTGGTGTGCGCCGAGCGCGGCGATACCGATGCGATAGCCGACCGCCTGCTCGCCAAGATGCTCGGCTACCGCGTGTTCAGCGATGCGGCCGGCAAGATGAATCTGCCGGTGCAGAATATCGACGGCGCGGGCCGGGCCGGCGGTCTGCTGCTTGTCTCGCAGTTCACGCTGGCTGCCGACACGAACAGCGGACTGCGGCCGAGTTTCACGCCGGCGGCGCCGCCGGACGAGGGCAAGCGCCTGTTCGAATACTTCGTCGCCGCGGCGCGCGCCAGGCATCCGACCGTCGAGACGGGGGAGTTCGGCGCCGATATGCAGGTTTCACTGGTGAACGACGGGCCGGTCACGTTCTGGCTGCAAACGCGCGTTTGACGCATGTTGCCGGCGATCGGTCGGCATTGACATTGACTTTGACATCGGCCGGCGGCCGCAAACCGTCGACAGGCACGCACCTCTCATGTCCACCCAAATTCTCTTTGTCCGGCACGGCGAAACCGACTGGAACCGCATCAAACGCATCCAGGGGCACATCGATATCCCGCTTGCGGTGACCGGGATCGAACAGGCACAGCGTCTCGCGGAACGTTTTGCGCGCGAAGCAAAAGAAGGCGCGCGCGTCGACGCGATCTATTCAAGCGACCTGCAGCGCGCACGGCAAACCGCGCAGCCGCTTGCGGACGCGCTCGGTTTGCCGGTCGCGCTAAGCCAGGGCCTGCGCGAGCGTTCCTATGGTGCGTTCCAGGGGCACGACAGCGACGAAATCGCCGCACGCTTTCCCGACGAATACGCGCAGTGGCAAACGCGAGACCCCGGCTTCGCGCCGCCGGAAGGCGAATCGCAACGCGCGTTCTATCACCGCGTGCTGCATGCGCTCGAGCCGATTGTCGCCGCGCATCCAGACGGGCGCATCGTGTGCGTCGCGCACGGTGGAGTGCTCGATTGCGTGTACCGGTTTGCACACGGACTGTCGCTGGATGCACCGCGTAACTATGCGCTGTTGAACACGAGCATCAACGTCGTGGACTACGACGGCGGCAATGCGACCGTGGTTTCGTGGGCGGACGTCCAGCATCTTGGCGGACACAGCGAAGACGACAGTTTCAAGAAGACGCCAGAACGCGACCGCTGACCGGACCTTCATCGGTCTCCTTTTCCGCCGGTTCTGCGTTCTCGATGCGACCGCTGCGGCGGCGCTAATCGCTACGCGGCCGGCTCCGAATCCCACAGACCGCGCACCGGGTTCGATGAATCAGGCGCGGCAAGACCGAAGTGCCTGTAAGTCAGCAGCGTCGCGACACGGCCGCGCGGCGTGCGTTGCAGAAAGCCCTGCTGGATCAGATAGGGCTCAAGCACATCTTCGATCGTGTCGCGCTCTTCGCCGATCGCCGCAGCAAGGTTATCGACCCCGACCGGCCCGCCGTCGAACTTGTGCAGGATCGCTTCGAGCAGCTTGCGGTCCATCAGGTCGAAGCCTACCGGATCGACGTCGAGCATCGCGAGCGCGGCGTCCGCGACCTGGGCGGTGATGTTGCCGTCGGCCTTGACTTCCGCGAAGTCGCGCACGCGGCGCAGCAGCCGGTTCGCGATACGCGGCGTGCCGCGCGCACGCTTCGCGATCTCAAACGCGCCGTCCGGATGAATCTGCGCACCCAGCAGCGACGCCGAACGGCCGACGATACGCGCCAACTCTTCGGCGTTATAGAACTCGAGCCGCGCGACGATACCGAAACGATCGCGCAGCGGATTTGTCAGCATGCCGGCGCGCGTGGTTGCGCCAACCAGCGTGAACGGCTGAAGGTCCAGCTTCACGCTGCGCGCCGCTGGCCCTTCGCCGATCATGATGTCGATCTGATAGTCCTCGAGCGCCGGATACAAAATCTCCTCGACGACCGGCGACAGGCGGTGAATCTCGTCGATGAACAGCACGTCGTTCGCTTCGAGGTTCGTGAGCAGCGCGGCGAGATCGCCCGCGCGCTCGAGCACGGGCCCCGATGTTTGCCGCAGATTGACGCCCATTTCCCGCGCGATGATGTGCGCGAGCGTGGTTTTGCCGAGCCCCGGCGGCCCGAAAAGGAGCACGTGGTCGAGCGATTCGGAACGACGCCTCGCCGCTTCGATGAAAATTTCCAGCTGACCGCGCACCTTTTCCTGCCCGACGTATTCGTCGAGCTGGCGCGGGCGCAACGCGCGCTCGAACGCTTCTTCGTTCGGCGACACGGGCGTGGCGGCGATGATGCGGTCGGCGGCGAGTTTGTCGGTTTCAATCATGACACGCATTGTACCGCGCGCGGCCCGTTCCTAAAGCTGGCCGAACGGCCAGGGTGCGCGCGCAGCGGCGACATGAGAAGCTTCACTTCAGCTTCTTCATCACGCGCCATGTAACGTTTGTCAGGCCTTCGACAGCGTCTTCAGCGCGAGTTTGATGCCTTCGGAAACGCCAGTGCCCGCCGGCACGTTTTTGATGGCGGCCACGGCTTCTTTTTCGGAGTAACCCAATGACAGCAATGCGTTCAGGATATCGGAAGCATGACCGGATGCGGACACGGCGCCAGCGGTCGCGCCGAGATCGGCGCCGAGCTTACCCTTGAGTTCGAGGAGCAGCCGCTCCGCCGTTTTTTTGCCGATACCCGGCACCCGCGTAAGCCGCGCTGCGTCCTGCAGCGTGACCGTCTGCGACAGTTCGTGCACGCTCATGCCGGACAGCACGGCAAGCCCCATCCGCGCGCCGATGCCACTGATCTTTAACAATTCGCGAAACGTCGAGCGTTCCTGCGCGGTGCCGAAGCCGTACAGCAGGTGCGCATCCTCGCGGACGATCATCTGCGTGAGCAGCACGACTTTGTCGCCTGTCGAAGGCAGGTTGTAGAAGGTGCTCATCGGCACATCGACTTCATAGCCGACACCGTTGCAGTCGATGAGCAGATGTGGCGGATTCTTTTCCAGCAGGACGCCGGCAATGCGACCGATCATGATCGATTCAATCGTGGGGGAAAGCGCGAGTGTAGCGCAGCGCGCCGACGGGCGGCGCGCTGAAGGGCTAAAGCAAGGAATGCCGACCGAGTGATCGGCGCATTACACGTGATGTCCCGGCTAGCCAACCAGCCGTCCGCGTCGCACGCGCAGCCCTTTCTTCGCCAGTGCGGGCGCGATGCCACCGAGCGTACTCAGCGTGCTGCCGCTGTGTGCGTGACAGATGGCCATGCCGAGCGCGTCCGCGGCATCGGTGCCGGGCGTGCCGGACAGGGTTAGCAGACGCACGACCATATCCTGCATCTGTTCCTTCGTGGCGCGGCCGTAGCCGACAACCGCCTGCTTCAATTGCAGCGCCGTGTATTCGGCGACGGGCACGCCGCCTGCCACCAGTCCGCAAATCGCGGCGCCGCGCGCCTGGCCGAGCAGCAATGTCGATTGAGGGTTGACGTTGACGAACACTTTCTCGATTGCGGATTGATCAGGGGCATGCTGGCGGATCAGCGTCGAAATGCCTTCGAAGATCGTACCGAGGCGCGACGGCAGATCGGCATCGGCCGTCTTGATGACGCCGCTCGCGACATAGCGCAACTGATGGCCCGACTGGTCGATCACGCCGAAGCCGGTGACGCGCAAGCCGGGGTCGATGCCGAGAATTCTCATGGAATGCGACGCTAGTGGAATGCCTGCGATACTACAACGAATGATGAGCGCGGCGTTCGTCGGTCGTCAGAACGCTGCGCAACGTATCGCGGATCGCACCGGCTTGGGGGGCGCCGTAACCCTAAGGCTGCGGCGCACCCGTCGATGCCGGCCGGCCTTCAACCGCAGCAGGCCGGCAGGCTGATCACTGCGGTTTCTTGTCGAAGTAACGCACTGGCAAATCAAACTTCGCAGCCGGAAGTGCCTGTGCGAGTTGTTGCTTGATCGGCAGCAGTTGCTCGAACCGGGGCGCGTGGACGATGACCATGCCCATCTCCGGATACACCCTCATTGTGATCCCGCCACCGATTGCCGCCACGCGCGTCTGGACGACTCCCACGTCGCTACAAATCACCACGAGGTCGTTTGTGCTCGTGCCCACCAGATTGTCCGTCGCCCGCGCGACCAATGTGGTGCCGGCGGGCGTGGCCGAGCGTACGCCGTTGGCGGCGGGCGGGATCGGTCGAACCGAAACCGAGCCGATCGTGACGGGTTCGCTTGCTTCTATCTGCTTGACGACCGACGCCGGCGCCGTCTGCCCGGGTTGAATCGTGTCGGCCGCGGCGCTGGTGGTCGATAACCCAAACGCGGCCAACCCGAACGCGGCAACCGCGGCGGCAGTTGCCAATTTGCCTGGTTTCTTCATGCGATACCTCCTGGATGTCGTTGCATGGCAAGCCTGATCAGTGTCCGGAAACCCGCAGGACAGCTTCCACGACTGTGGCCGGGGTCGAGCCGTTGCGCGAGTTCACGTCGATGACACGTACCGTCCACGTGCCTTGAGCAGGTTCCCCGTTGAACGCGTTCGACGCCAGCGCGAAGTCCCTCACGTCGTAGCTCTCGTTGGGGAAGACGTTGTAGGGCTGCTGCAAAACGCTGCGCGTACCGGCGGGCGAGATGACTTCGATTGCGATGTCACCCATGCTTGCCTGGTTGAGCGACAGTCCGAGTTGCACGGCTTCGATGGTTCCGATCGACGGGCCCGCGTACGTAACCGCTATCTCGGCGCCTTTGGCTGAGCCAAGCGGAACGGGCACGCCGTTGTTCAACGCGGGGGCCATGCTGCCGACCGACATTGGCGTTCGCAGATAGGCCGTGTAGGTGCGCGCCATGTCCACCGCGGCTTTTGCATCGACGAGGCCGAAGCCATACCAGTTGTCGAACCAGAGGCCTGCGGAATTGCGCGTCCATGCAGGCTCCGCGACATACGACTCACCGGAGCGCAGCGAGAGCTTGGTCGCGACGCGCGAGGCATCGATCCGCCGTGCCGACTTCATCAATATGGTTCGCACGTCGCGCCACGTCAGATTCGGGTTGGCCTCGAGCATCAACGCCACTACGCCGGCAACGGCCGGCGCGGCCGCCGACGTGCCGTTCATCGTCGATGTGTACTTGCAGTTCGGGTTGAGCGCGCGGCCGATCGCCGAGTCGGGGTTCTGGAAGTCGTTCGCATACAGCCGGGAATCCGACTGCCTTTGGGTGATGCCTCGCGAACAACCGGACAGGTCGGTCGTGACGACGGCCGGCCCGGTTTCGCGGCCGAATTCGCCGCCCAGGCCCGATATCAGCAGGCTCGAACCCGCGCTCGAGTAACTCGAGCGAACGCCTGATGCATTCACCGAGCCAACGACGATCGCCTGCGGCATGGTTCGTATCGGGTCGAAGCTGGCGTTCGAGCAACTCACGCCCGCGCGGATTGATTTGCTGCAGATGCTGGTGCCCCCGTTGTTGTTGTCGTATTCGTTGCCCGCAGCCTGCAGATAGATCGCACCTTTGCCGTTGCGAAGGTTTTCGAGGCGTTGCAGGACGATGGCCTCAAAATTGAAAAGCGGATCGAAAGACAGTGGCGATGTGGGCGCCGCGCCGAACGATCCGTTAAAGATATCGGCATTGCGGGAGAACGGCGCTCCGCCGAACGCGTCGAGCATGGCGGACGGCTGGTCGCAACCGTCGCCGCATTCGATCAGCCGCGCCGCGCCGAGCGACACACGCGGCGCGACGCCGCGCCCGCCGAGGCCGTTGTCGGCCACGGCGCCGATGATCCCTGCGACCGCGGTGCCATGTCCGTTCGTCGTCGGCGTCGGATTGCCGGCATCGGTCGCGTCTGCACCGAAGTTATGTAGCATCGACGGGTCGATATTCTTCGCGAGGTCTTCATGATCGATCTCGACGCCGGTATCGATCACCATGACCTTGACGCCATTGCCGGTCAGACCTGAACTATAGACAGACGCCACATTCAGGTCGATGCCCGCGCGGCCCGGCAGCCGGGAGAACGCTGTTTGCCCGGAGTTGATCAGATGCCATTGGTATTTGACAAGCGGGTCGCCCTTGGGCTGGGGCTGATGGGGCGGCGGCGACGTGTTGGTGTTACTGCTGTCGCCGCCAGAGGCGGCGCCACTATTGCTGCCGCTTGTGCTATTGCCACTGCCGCTGTTGTCGTTGCTACTGCCGCTGTTGTCGTTGCTACTGCCGGTGCTATTGACGGTGTTATTGGCGCTGCTACTACCGCCGCCGTTTTTGTTGTCGTCGGAGCCGCCACCACCACAGCCCGCGACAATCATCGCAGCCAACAGGGCAACACTCATTGACCTCATTCTTATATAACTCATGCCATCGTATGGAGTGGAGGCGACTCGACGCACACTTCGCCTCATAAGCGAGAAGACGCAGATGTGCGCCATGTTCCGGGCATCGGATACAAACGAAGCCGTCGGCACACATTCTGTATTCGCGCCTATCTCGTAACAACGAAAAGGAAATCGAGAGAGTAAAGAATGGTGTCATGCATGACTAAAGCGCCCGTCGCGAAAACGCGGGCAGTTAGCGACACCATTTGTGAGATCGGACTATGCGCGGGCGCCCGCCGGCGCTATGCCGGAGGACGCGGTACGCATCGCCGGGTTTGCACAGAGCGTAGGAGGAAAAGAAAAATCAGTGGCGGAAATGCCGCACCGCGGTCACAACCATCGCGATGTTGTGCTCGTCGGCGGCCGCGATCACTTCGTCGTCGCGCACCGAGCCGCCCGGCTGGATCACGCAGGTCGCGCCCGCCGCCACCACAACATCGAGCCCGTCGCGGAACGGGAAGAACGCATCCGACGCCACCGCCGAGCCGTTCAGCGACAAGCCCGCGTTCTGCGCCTTGATGCTTGCAATGCGCGCGGAATCCACGCGGCTCATTTGTCCGGCGCCGACGCCGAGCGTCATCCCGTTGCCGCAGAACACGATGGCGTTCGACTTCACATACTTGGCGACACGCCACGCGAACAGCAGATCGTCCATTTCCTTCGGCGTCGGATAACGCTTCGTGACGACGCGCAAGTCGCGCGGCTGCACGTTCTTCGAATCGAGCGACTGCACGAGCAGACCGCCGCCGACGCGTTTCAGATCGAACGCGTTATGCCCGTCGCCCAGCGCGATTTCGAGCATCCGCACGTTTTGTTTCGCGGCGAACACTTGCCGGGCCGCCGCGCTGAATGCCGGCGCGATCAGCACTTCGACGAACTGCTTCGCAACGGCCTGCGCAGTGGTTTCGTCCACTTCGCGGTTAAACGCGACGATGCCGCCGAACGCCGATGTCGGATCGGTCTGGAACGCCTTCGCATAGGCTTCGTTCGCATCGGCGCCAACCGCGACGCCGCACGGGTTCGCGTGCTTGATAATCACGCAGGCCGGCACGTCGAACGTCTTCACGCATTCCCAGGCGGCGTCTGAATCCGCAATGTTGTTGTACGACAGTTCCTTGCCCTGCAACTGCCGATAGTTCGCGAGCGCGCCGGCCGGCACCGCAAGATCGCGATAGAACGCCGCGCTCTGATGCGGGTTTTCGCCGTAACGCAGATCCTGCACCTTGTCGAACGCGAGATTGAACGTGGCCGGGTACGTGTTGCGCGAGCGGTGCTGCAACTCGTCGGTCAGGCTCGTCAGGTAGTTCGTGATCGCGCCGTCGTATTGCGCGGTGTGCGCGAACACTTTGGTCGCGAGGTGGAAATTCGTCTTGTAGCTCACCGTGTTCCGGTTCTCGCGCATTTCATCGAGCACCGTCGCATAGTCGACCGGATCGACCACCACGGTCACGTCGCGATGGTTCTTCGCGGCGGAGCGCAGCATCGTCGGGCCGCCGATATCGATGTTCTCGATCGCGTCTTCCAGCGAGCAGTCTTCCTTCGCCACAGTCTGCACGAACGGATACAGGTTCACCACAAGCAGGTCGATGGTCGGGATATCGTACTGTTCGAGCTTGGCCATATGTTCCGGCAGATCGCGGCGCGCCAGAATGCCGCCGTGTACTTTCGGATGCAGCGTCTTCACGCGCCCGTCGAGCATTTCCGGGAAGCCCGTGTAATCGGCCACTTCGGTGACGGCGAGTCCCGCGTCCGCGAGCAGTTTCGCGGTGCCGCCAGTGGACAGGAGCTTGACGCCGAGGTCCGACAGCGATTTCGCGAAATCGACGATGCCCGATTTGTCGGAAACGGAGATGAGCGCTTGCTTGATCATGATGAATACGGAAAAGCCGATGAAGGCGTGGCAGGGCGCGAGCGCTACAGCAGACCGTGCTGCTGCAGCTTCTTGCGCAACGTATTGCGGTTGATGCCGAGATACTCGGCGGCCAGCGACTGATTGCCGCCGGCCTGCTCGAGCACCACCTCGAGCAGCGGTTTTTCAACGCACGAAATCACCATGTCATAGACGTCGTGCGGGTTGGAGCCGTCGAGATCCCGGAAGTACATATCCAGGCTGTCGCGGACACATTGTTCGATGTTGTGCTTGCTCATGCTGCTAATCGGTCGGATTGGTCCGTGTCGCCGTTGTTATTGACTTCGTCGTCGACGTATACGAGACGATCGGAAATCGCCTTCTGCGCGTCGAAAAATTCATTGACGGCCAGCAACTGCTCGCGCGTCGTGTCCAGCGTATTCATCCGATGGCGGAACACGCCGGCGCCGGAAAGGCCGCGAGTGTACCAGCCGATATGCTTGCGTGCAGTGCGCACGCCGGTAAATTCCCCGTAAAACGCGTAGTGATCCTCGAGATGTTCGTTCATCACCTGCTGGATTTCATCGATGCGCGGCGGCTGCAGCAAGCTGCCCGTTTGCAGGAAATGTTCGATCTCGCGAAAGAGCCACGGGCGCCCCTGCGCCGCGCGGCCGATCATGATGGCATCCGCGCCGGTGGCCGCGAGCACGTCGCGCGCCTTGTGCGGCGAAGTGATGTCGCCATTCGCGACGACCGGAATGCGCACCGCGGCTTTTACTGCAGCGATGGTTTCGTATTCGGCTTCGCCGTGATACAGATCCGCGCGGGTGCGGCCGTGCACGGTGAGCATCGCAATGCCGCACGCTTCAGCGAGACGCGCGACGCTGAGCGCATTCTTGTTGTCGCGGTTCCAGCCGGTGCGGATTTTCAGCGTGACGGGCACCGCGTCCGGACCGGTGCCGACCGCGTTCACCACGGCCTCGACGATGCGCTGCACAAGCGGCTCGTTCTGCAGCAGCGCCGAGCCCGCGGCGACGTTGCAGACCTTTTTTGCCGGGCAGCCCATGTTGATGTCGATGATCTGCGCGCCGTTCGCCACGTTATAACGCGCCGCGTCGGCCATCATCTGCGGATCTGCGCCTGCGATCTGCACGGCGATGGGTTCGACCTCTCCCGCGTGATTCGCGCGGCGCATGGTCTTTTCGCTCTTCCACAACTGCGCGTTTGACGCGACCATTTCCGATACCGCATAACCCGCGCCCAGCCGCTTGCAGAGCTGGCGGAACGGCCGGTCGGTCACGCCCGCCATGGGGGCGACGAACAGGTTGTTGCGCAAGTTGTGGGAGCCGAGAACGGGCATGAGCGATGTGAGCGGCTGCGGCAAAAACCACCGCGTCAGAGTTGTCTGACTGGCAGGTGAGAGTCGCAGAGCGCGAGGGGAAAGCTTCTATTTTAGCGTTAACGGCTTCCCGTCAGACAGAGTTGAATCTGTGGTTAACCCCTTACACCTATGAAACGACCCGTGATTACGAAAGTACCGCGCGAAACGCCGCCAGCGCGGCCCGACCGGGCACGGGTCGTCCGATCGAACCGAACCGAACCGTGCTAGCGGCGCTGCCCGAACATCATCTGTCGTGCCAGCGCCGTCTTCACGGGCGGCACGAATTCGAGCGCGGTCAGCGCGAGGCCGCGCAGCGTCGCAAGCGGCGGAAAGTCAATCGTAAAGAAGCGAGCGAGGGTGTCGGTCGCGCCGATCGTCAGCCGCCGGTCCAGCGCGCGGCGCCGCGCGAACGCGGCGAGTGCGAGCGGGGTTGCGCCGTGTTGCGACAGCGCGTCGGCGAGCGCGTGTGCGTCGCGCAGGCCGAGGTTGAGCCCCTGGCCCGCTACCGGGTGCAACGTCTGCGCTGCATTGCCGATGGCGACGACGCTGCCCTTGACGAGCGCATCGACCGTATTGAGCCCGAGCGGAAACGCCGCGCGGCCCTTGATGTGTGTAAAGCGTCCCATGCGGTCGCCGAATGCAGCGCCGAGTTCTTGCAGGAACGCTTCGTCCGGCAGTTGTGCGCGGCGTGCCGCTTCATCCGGCGTGCAACACCAGACGAGCGCGTAGTCCGCGCCGCGCACGCCGCCGGTCGGCAGCAGTGCGACGGGGCCCTGTGACGTGAAGCGCTCCCACGCGACATGCGGCTGCGGCGCCGACACGCTCACCGTGCCGACGAGCGCTGTCTGCCCGTAGTCGCGCTTGTCGCCTTCGCGTGCCTGCTGCTCGTGAAAGAGTCCGCCTTCGGCGTTGACGAGAAGCCGCGTGCGCAACGCACGCGTCACATGCGCGCTTTCGATGCGCAACGTAACGCCCTGATCTTCCTGAACGGGCGGCTGTGCGGTCGTCGACCTGAACCAATGCACGGGCGTCGTGCGCACTACATCGGCAAGCGCATGCACGATCGAACCGTAGCGCAGCACATAGCCGAGCGCGGGCAGCCCGTGTTCCGCATGATCGATCAGGGTCCGGCCGAAATGGCCGCGCTGCGACACATGAATACGTTGAATCGCGGTGGCGTCGGCGGGCCAGCGCAACGGCTCGAGAATCATCCGGCTGCCATGCGAGACCGCGATCGAGCGCGGGTCCGACGCGGCGTCTTCGGGCTCGCGCGCGTCGATCAACGCCACCGACAGCGCCCGCGTCGCGCTGCGCCGCGCGAGCCACCCGGCCAGCGCCAGCCCGACCGGCCCGGCGCCGACTATCGTCACATCGAAATCGAACGGCTGGCCGGAGGGTTCGGAGCGAACGTCGGTGCCCTGTTGCGGCGCGCCGGCCGATGCGTCGGCGAACGCGCCGGTCTGTTCAGCGGCTTCGGTCATCTGCTGCCTGTCATTCGGGTTTTCGCCGTTCATACCGCGCGGACCGCATCCGCCGCCGCGTGTGCTTCACTCATCAGCGCTTCGATTTCATCCGCTTTGACCGGCACGTCGCGCGTAATCAGCTCGCAGCCGGCCGCGGTGACGACCGCGTCGTCTTCAATGCGGATACCGATGTTCCAGTAACGCTCGGGAACATCGTCGGCGGGGCGGATATAAAGGCCGGGCTCGATGGTCAGGGTCATCGATTCGCGCAGCGTGCGCCACGGCAGCGCGCCCTCTGAATCGGGCGGCACGCCGCGCTCGCGGTAGTCGCCGCAGTCATGCACGTCCATGCCGATCCAGTGACCCGTGCGATGCATATAGAAGCGCGTGTAAGCGCGTTCGGCGATGACGTCGTCGACGCTCGCAAAGCGCTGGCGGTCGACGATGCCCGTGTCGAGCAAGCCTTGCGCGAGCACACGGACCGCGGCCTGGTGCGGCGCATCGAAGCTGGCGCCGACGCGCGTCGCATCGACCGCGGCCTGTTGCGCGGCGAGCACGATGTCGTACAACTCGCGTTGCGCGGCGCTGAGGCGGCCGTTGGCCGGGAAGGTGCGCGTGATGTCGGACGCGTAGCCGTCCAGTTCGCACGCGGCGTCGATCAGAATCAGGTCGCCGTCGCGCGCAATCGCGTTGCCGGCGGGGTAGTGCAGCACGCATGCGTTCGCGCCTGCCGCGACGATCGAGCCGTACGCCGGCGCTTGCGCGCCATGTCTGCGAAACGTGTACAGCAGTTCGGCTTCGAGTTCGTATTCGCGCACGCCCGGCCGGCACGCGGTCATCGCGCGGCGATGCGCGTGCGCGGAGATCTGCGCGGCGCGGCGCATGATCGCGAGTTCGTGGCTGTCCTTGACGAGCCGCATCTCGTCGAGCACCGGCGTCAGGTCGTGCGCCGCGGACGGCGGGACGACGCCGCCGCGCGCCTGTGCGCGCACCGCATCGAGCCACTGACGCACCTTCGCGTCGAGTTCCGCCGACGCGCCGAGCGCATAGTGCAGCGTCGGCTTGTCCGCGATGAGGCGCGGCAGATGCGCATCGATTTCGTCGAATGCAAACGCCGCATCGAAACCGAACGCCTCCCGCGCCCCTTCCGGGCCGAAGCGGAAGCCTTCCCATATCTCGCGCTCGGCGTTCTTCTCGCGGCAGAACAGGATCGACGCGGGCGCACCCGGCGCAGCGCTGGCGTCGAGCACGAGCAGCGCTTCGGGTTCGGCGAAGCCTGTCAGATAGTAGAAGTAACTGTCGTGCCGGTACGGGTAGTCGGCGTCCCGGTTGCGCAGGACTTCGGGCGCGGTGGGCACGATCGCGACACCGCCGCCTGCCGCGCGCAATGCCGCGAGCACGCTTTCGCGGCGCTGACGGTAGACGTCGACGGCAGGCGTCGGATCGAGGGAAGGTTCGGTCGGCGGGTTCATCGTGCGATTGTAGCGCCCAACGCGGGTCCGCTTCCCGTGCGCTTGCAGGCGCCCGGCGTCTGGACCGGCGCGGCCGTCCGATGCCCGCCGTGCGGCGGGCTGAACGGCACCGCCCGTTGCCCGCGCTGTTGCAAACGGCCCACACCTAGCGCCCGAGCCGCTTGCAGGATGCTGCGACGCCCGTAGAAACCGCGCCAATCCACTTATACTTTCGCCCAATTCCAGAAAAGGCAGATGTGATGAAACTCATCGGTTCGATGTCCAGCCCGTTCGTCCGCAAAACGCGGATCGTGCTTGCAGAAAAAAAGATCGACTACAAGCTGGTGCTCGAAAACGTCTGGTCGCCGGACACGGCAATCCACACGTTCAATCCGTTGGGCAAGGTGCCGTGTCTCGTGATGGAAGACGGCGAGGCCGTCTTCGATTCGCGCGTGATCTGCGAGTACGTCGATACGCTGTCGCCGGTCGGCAAGCTGATTCCGCAGCCGGGGCGCGAGCGCATCGAGGTACGCTGCTGGGAGGCGCTCGCCGACGGGATGTCGGACGCGGCCGTGCTGATGCGCCTCGAAGTCACGCAGCGCGACCCGGAGCATCGTAGCGACAAGTGGCTTGCCCGTCAGCGGCGCAAGGTCGACGACGGTCTCGTCGCGATGTCGCAGGGGCTCGGCAGCAAGATGTGGTGTACGGGTAATCACTACACGCTGGCGGATATCGCGGTGGGATGTGCGCTCAGCTATCTCGACTTCCGGTCGCCGGATCTGAACTGGCGCGAGCAGCATCCGAATCTCGACAAGCACTATCAGAAGCTGGCGCAGCGACAGTCGTTCCTGGACACGCCTCTGACGGCCTGAGCAGGAAGCGGCCGGCTGCTTCCTGCGCTTACGCCTCGACGCTTCTCACCTCGGGCGTAAACGAATCGCTGCTCGCAACCGGCCACCACTTCTCATACAGCGTGTAGCGGTAGTTGCCGTTCAGCAGATCGTTCGGTTCCAGGTACTTCAGCAGGTCGCACATCAGCCGCACTTCATATGACGACACGCGCCGCACGATGTGATGCGGGCGCAGATCCGACGGATGCCGCAGGCCGGTCGCCTGGACGATCTCCTTCAGCGCGTGCAGCGTGTTGTGGTGGTAGCTGAACACGCGATCGGACTTGTCGGTCACGATCAGCGCGCGCTGCCGCACGGGGTCCTGGGTGGCGACGCCGGTCGGGCAGCGGCCCGTGTGGCACGTCTGCGCCTGGATGCAGCCCACCGCGAACATGAAGCCGCGCGCCGCGTTGACCCAGTCCGCACCGATCGCGAGCGTCTTTGCGATATCGAACGCGGTAATCATCTTGCCGCTCGCGCCGATGCGAATCCGATGGCGCAAGCCGATCCCGACGAGCGTATTGCGCACGAGCAGCAGGCCTTCCTGCAACGGCACGCCGACATGATCGGCGAATTCGAGCGGCGCCGCGCCGGTGCCGCCTTCCGCGCCGTCGACGACGATAAAGTCCGGCAGGATGCCCGTTTCCAGCATCGCTTTCGCGATGCCGAAGAATTCCCACGGATGGCCGATGCACAGCTTGAAGCCGGTCGGCTTGCCGCCGGACAGCTTGCGCAGCCGGTCGACGAATTCGAGCAGACCGCGCGGCGTCGAGAATTCGGAGTGCGACGCGGGCGACACGCAATCGCGGCCCATCGGCACACCGCGCGTCTCGGCGATCTCCGGCGTGATCTTCGCCGCCGGCAGCACGCCGCCGTGGCCGGGCTTCGCACCCTGCGACAGCTTGATCTCGATCATCTTCACTTGCGGCTCGCGCGCCTGCTTCGCGAACTGGTCGGCGTTGAACGTGCCGTCGTCGTTGCGGCAGCCGAAATAACCCGACGCGATTTCCCAGATGATGTCGCCGCCATGCTCGCGGTGATGCTTTGACATCGAGCCTTCGCCGGTGTCGTGCGCGAAGTTGCCTTTCTTCGCCCCGAGGTTCAGCGCGCGGATCGCGTTCGCCGACAGCGAGCCGAAGCTCATGGCGGACACGTTGAAGATCGACATCGAGTACGGCTGTTCGCGCCCGGCGCCGACCACGATCCGGAAGTCATGGCCGTCTACTTGCGTCGGCGCGAGCGAGTGGCTGATCCATTCGTGGCCGACCGCTTTGACGTCGATTTCGGTGCCGTACGGACGGCTGTCCGTTTCGTTCTTCGCGCGCTGGTAGACGATGCTGCGCTGGACGCGCGAGAAGGGCTTTTCGTCGGTATCGTCTTCGAAGAAGTACTGGCGGATCTCCGGCCGGATGAATTCGAACATGAAGCGGAAGTGGCCCCACAGCGGATAGTTGCGCAGGATCGCGTGGCGCGGCTGGGTCAGATCCCACGCGCCGAGCGCGACGAGAAGACCCGGCACGGCGAGCCAGAACCACGAAATGCGCTGCATGGCCGCGAGCGCCACACAGATGACGACGAGCAGTACCGCGCACCACATCGCCAGATAACGTCGAGAAAACATGGGGACTCCATTACAGTGAATTCGCCGCGGCGGGAACGTCCGTTTCGATACGGGCGGAATCCGCTGCGGGTTACGACCCGGGGGCTGCGTGCGGGCGGCGGCCGGCGCAAACAGCCCGCTTTCGCGATGCCGGCGATGCCGGCGAGGCCGGCATGCGATGGGCATTCATTCGGGTATTCTCATTCGGCATTTGTCGCGGCAGTCATTCGGTGCGATGCGCGACGCGTGCTTCAGCGCGCCGTCAGCAGCGCGGCTTGTTGCGGCTGGCGCGCGACGGGTTGCGCCGTGACTGCGTGCTCGATGATGCCGCCGCCGAGGCACACATCGCCATCGTAGAGCACGGCGGACTGCCCTGGTGTGACAGCCCACTGAGCGTCATGAAAACGCAGCGTGAACTGGCCTTCCGCCGCGTCGGCGCTGCTGAATGCACAGGCCGCATCGGCTTGCCGATAGCGCGTTTTCGCGCCGCACGCGAAGCCTTCGGCAGGCGCATGACCGGCGACCCAGCTCGTATTGCCGGCCGACAGCGTATGGCTCAGCAGCCACGGATGCTCGTGACCCTGCGCAACATAAAGCGTGTTGGTCGGGATGTCCTTGCCCGCAACGAACCACGGTTCGCCGCTGCCTTCCTTGCTGCCGCCGAGGCCGATACCCTTGCGTTGCCCGAACGTATAGAACGCGAGACCGATATGTTCGCCGACCGTCTTGCCGTCGGTCGTCTTCATTGGGCCGGGCTTCGTCGGCAGATAGCGGTTCAGGAACTCGCGGAACGGCCGCTCGCCGATAAAGCAGATGCCGGTCGAATCCTTCTTCTTCGCGTTCGGCAGGCCGATCTGTTCGGCGATCTCGCGCACTTTCGTCTTCGGCATCTCGCCGAGCGGAAACAGCGTCTTCGACAGTTGTGCCTGGTTCAGCCGATGCAGGAAGTACGACTGATCTTTCGTGTGGTCTTTCGCTTTCAGCAGTTCGAAGCGGCCGTCTACCTCGCGCACGCCCGCGTAGTGACCGGTCGCGATGGTTTGCGCGCCGAGCGACATCGCGTGATCGAGGAACGCCTTGAACTTGATTTCCGCATTGCACAGCACGTCGGGGTTCGGCGTGCGGCCGGCCGAGTATTCGCGCAGAAACTCGGCGAACACGCGGTCTTTGTATTCGGCGGCGAAGTTGACGGCTTCGACGTCGATGCCGATCAGATCGGCCACCGACACCACATCGATCCAATCCTCGCGCGTCGAACAGTATTCGCTGTCGTCGTCGTCTTCCCAGTTCTTCATGAAGAGGCCGACGACGTCGTAGCCCTGTTCCTTCAGCAGCCACGCGGTGACCGACGAATCGACGCCGCCCGACATGCCCACTACGACTTTCTGCTTGCTCATCTGATTGTGCCTGACTGCTTTATCGGGGAGGCCCGACCGAATGCGTGTGCACGAAGTCGAGCGGGAAACGCCGGCCCGCGAGGTAATCGTCGATACAGCGCATGACGAGCGGCGAGCGGTGCCGTTCGGGGCACGCGCGCAGTTCGTCGGCGCTCATCCACAGCGTGCGGACGATGTCCGGGTCTAGCGCGCGCTCGTCGGGCTCGCCTACCGTGCCGCAGAACGTGAAGCGCAGATACGTGACGCCTTCGCTGCCCTCGCGGCCGAAATGCGTCATATAGACGCCGACCAGCGCATCGGGCGTGAAACGATGCGCGGTTTCCTCGAGGGTTTCGCGGACAACCGCTTCGGCGAGGGTTTCACCCGATTCGAGGTGCCCGGCCGGCTGGTTGAGCCGCAGTCCGGCCGGCGTCTCTTCTTCGACGACGAGAAAGCGCCCGCCGCGTTCGACGACGGCTGCGACCGTGACATGCGGAGCCCAGGTTTCCGGTTTCATGGGACCGCATTTTACCGTCTACGGGCGTTCGCCGCCGAGGAGCCGCTGGCGGAGGCTTGCCTGCGACAAATTCGATCCGTCGTCGGGTTTCGGTTAAAGTGACGCGGTAGCCGTTGCACTTGCAAGCCGGCGTGCCCTCGTCGGCGTCTGTCACAACAACAGGAAGTCGAGGAGGAGATCACGATGCACATCGGAGTGCCAGCCGAGACGCGCGCGCATGAAACCCGCGTCGCCGCGACGCCCGAGACGGTCAAGAAGTACGTGTCGCAGGGCCATCGTGTCACGGTGCAAAGCGGCGCCGGGACGCCCGCGAGCTTTCCCGACGAAGCCTTCGCCGCTGCCGGCGCGGAACTCGTCGATGCGTCGGCCGCATTCGGCGCCGAACTTGTCCTGAAGGTTCAATCCCCCACCGAAGCCGAACTGCCGCTGCTAAAACGCGGCGCGACGCTGGTCGGCATGCTCGATCCGTTCAATGCCGAGAACGCCGCGCAGCTTGCCACGGCGGGCGTCACCGCGTTCGCGCTCGAAGCCGCGCCGCGCACGACCCGCGCGCAAAGCCTCGATGTGCTGTCGTCGCAGGCGAACATCGCCGGCTACAAGGCGGTGCTGCTTGCGGCCGATCTCTACCCGCGCTTCATGCCGATGCTGATGACGGCTGCCGGCACCGTGAAGGCGGCGCGTGTGCTGATTCTCGGCGCGGGCGTCGCGGGCCTGCAGGCCATTGCGACGGCGAAGCGGCTAGGTTCGGTGATCGAAGCATCCGACGTGCGGCCCGCGGTGAAGGAGCAGATCGAATCGCTGGGTGCGAAGTTTCTCGACGTGCCGTACGAGACCGACGAGGAACGCGAAGCGGCTCAAGGGGTGGGCGGCTATGCGCGGCCGATGCCGCCGGGCTGGCTGCAGCGCCAGTCCGCGCTGGTTCACGAGCGCGCGAAGCAGGCCGATATCGTCATCGCGACTGCGCTGATTCCGGGCCGCCCCGCGCCGACGCTGATCTCGGTCGAGACCGTGCAGGCGATGAAGCCGGGTTCCGTGCTGATCGACCTTGCCGCGGGGCGCGGCGCCGAGTACGAAGGGCGGCGCGGCGGCAACTGTCCGCTCACGGAGCCCGACCAGGTGGTGACGAAGCACGGCGTGCAGATTGCCGGCTACACGAATCTGGCCGCGATGGTGGCCGCCGACGCGTCGTCGCTCTATGCGCGCAACCTGCTCGACTTCCTGAAGCTGATCGTCACGAACGAAGGTGCGTTGAACATCGATCTCGCGGATGACATCGTCGCGGCCACGCTGCTGGCCCGCGATGGCGCCGTCACGCGCGCGGCATAAACGTGGCACCAGGCGGCACCAGGCGGCACAGCGCGGTACCAAGCGACGCATAACGACCACGCATCAAGCAAAAGACCAAGGAGCGGCGATGGAAGTCATCAACCACACCGTGATCAATCTGATCATTTTCGTGCTGGCAATTTACGTCGGCTATCACGTCGTCTGGAACGTCACGCCGGCGCTGCATACGCCGCTGATGGCGGTCACCAACGCCATTTCCGCGATCGTCATCGTCGGCGCGATGCTCGCGGCCGGGCTGACGGTCGGCGGCACGGGCACGTTCTTCGGTACGCTGGCCGTCGCGCTCGCGGCGGTCAACGTGTTCGGCGGTTTTCTCGTCACGAGGCGCATGCTCGAGATGTTCAGGAAGAAAGAGCCGAAGAAGCTCGCCGCGCCCGCCGGCACGTCGAAGGAGGGCGCGTAAATGAGCATGAACGTCGTTACGCTGCTGTACCTCGTGGCTTCGGTGTGCTTCATCCAGGCGCTCAAGGGGCTGTCGAACCCGAAGAGCGCGCGCACCGGCAACGTGTTCGGCATGGTCGGCATGGCGATCGCGATCGTCACGACCATCGCGCTGATCATCAAGCAGGCCGCGCTGCTCGGCTCGAATCTGTCGCTCGGACTCGGGCTGCTGTTCGCGGCGCTGGTGGTGGGCGGCGCGATCGGCGCATTCGTCGCCGCACGCGTCGAGATGACGAAGATGCCGGAACTGGTCGCGGCGATGCACTCGCTGATCGGTCTCGCGGCAGTGTGCATCGCGTATGCAGTCGTGTCCGAGCCGTCGGCATTCGGTCTCGGCGCCGAGGATGCGCCGTATCCGAACTTTCTGCCGTACGGCAACCGGATCGAGCTGTTCATCGGCACGTTCGTCGGCGCACTCACGTTCTCCGGTTCGGTGATCGCGTTCGGCAAGCTGTCCGGCAAGTACAAGTTCCGGCTCTTTCAGGGCGCGCCGGTCGTCTACGGCGGCCAGCACATGATCAACCTGCTGCTCGCGCTCGCGATGCTCGGCTTCGGCATCATCTTCTTCCTGACGCAGTCGTGGCTGCCGTTCATCATCATGACGCTAATCGCGTTCGCGCTCGGCGTGCTGATCATCATCCCGATCGGCGGCGCGGACATGCCGGTGGTCGTGTCGATGCTCAATTCGTATTCGGGCTGGGCCGCGGCGGGCATCGGCTTCTCGCTGAACAACGCGATGCTGATCATCGCCGGGTCGCTGGTGGGCTCGTCCGGTGCGATTCTGTCGTACATCATGTGCCGCGCGATGAACCGCTCGTTCTTCAACGTGCTGCTGGGCGGCTTCGGCGCCGAGCCGGGCGCGGCCGCCGTGGGCGGCGCGCAGGAACAGCGGCCGGTGAAGTCGGGGTCGGCTGAAGATGCATCGTTCATGCTCGGCAACGCGGAAACCGTCGTCATCGTGCCGGGCTACGGGCTCGCGGTGGCGCGCGCGCAGCATGCGCTGAAGGAGCTGACCGACAAGCTGATCGAGAAGGGCATCGACGTGCGCTACGCGATTCACCCGGTGGCGGGACGCATGCCGGGGCACATGAACGTGCTGCTGGCCGAAGCCGAAGTGCCGTACGACCTCGTGTTCGAGATGGACGACATCAACAACGAGTTCGGCCAGACCGACGTCGTGCTGGTGCTGGGGGCGAACGACGTGGTGAACCCGGCGGCGAAGAACGATCCGAAGTCGCCGATCGCGGGGATGCCGATCATCGAGGCGTACAAGGCGCGCACGGTGATCGTCAACAAGCGGTCGATGGCGGCAGGCTA
>DASXXR010000315.1:0-5221 GCA_036502945.1 Paraburkholderia sp.
GCGCCTGTTGCGCCATTCGCGTCAACTTCCCCTAACCCCGATTCTTCGCTGCCGGCAGACGCCGGCGCCGCGCGTGCCTTCGCGCCTGCTTTGGACATAATGTATCCGAAAGATGAACGACACTCTTTTGCCTTGTTCTATCAACCGCGTGTGTTTGCGCGTGTTTGCTTTTCCGAGCACGAACAGACGAAAAAGCTCGCCATTTAACCATTGGCTATATTTGTCTGCAATAGCGGCGTTGAATGGCCCTTTGACGATCGGCAAGCGTTTTAATCGGGCGGCTTTTTCTTTACCTCGCGAGGAAAGCATATGAGCATCTGCATCGTTCAACTGGGTTCGGCCCGAGCGGCCGATGAAGGCCTGCGCATCGGCACCGTGCGGCGTCCGCCGCGTGGCGTACCCAAAAGCGAGTTCGCGAGGCGCAACTACTATGACGTCTGGCTGCCGATCCTGTCGCCGAGCACGGAACTCGTTACGCAGGCGCTTGCGGCCGTCACCGATCGGGAGTGGAACGCGTTCGCCCGCCAGTTCCGCGCGCAAATGAATAGCGGCGATGCGTCGAAGGTGCTGGACCTGCTCGCCGCACTTTCCGCCACAACGCATTTTTCGATCGGGTGCTATTGCGACGACGAGAGCCGATGTCATCGCGGAATCTTGCGCGCGCTATTGAAGGACCGTGGCGCGTCGATCCGCTAGTCAATCGCGAAAGAACCGGGCCACCGTTTCACCACGGCGACAACGGCTCCCTCACATACTCATCCAGCACCCGGCTCGCCGCCACCGGCTTGCCGAACAGGTGCCCTTGCATCACCGTCGCGCCAAGTTCGAGCAGCGTGTCCATTTGCGTCTGCGATTCCACGCCTTCCATCACGCAGGTTAACCCGAGGTTCTGGCACAGGTCGATGGTGCTCTTCACAATCGCACGTGCAGTCCGTTCGTGGTCGATTCCGGCAATGAAGCTGCGGTCCACCTTGACCTTGTCGATCGGCAGCCGGTGAAGGCTGTTCAAGCTGGAAAAGCCGGTGCCGAAGTCGTCGAGCGAAATGCGCGCGCCCAGCGCCCTCAGCGCATCGAGCGACACATGAGCTTGCTCGAAATCCTGAATTAGCGCGGTTTCCGTGATTTCGAAGTCGATACGATGCGGCGCCACACCGCTTGCAAGCGTCGTTCGGATCACGCGCTCGAGCGCACCGCTCGACGTCAGATCGCGGGCCGACAGGTTGAACGAAATGCGCACGTGATCGGGCCACGTCTTCACCGCATCGAGCGCCTTGCACAGCAGCGCTTCAGTAAGCGCATGGATCAGGTCGCAGCGCTCGGCGACCGGGATGAACATCGACGGCGCGACCACGCCGAGCGTCGGGCTCGTCCAGCGCGCGAGCGCTTCGAAGGCCATGATCTCGCGCGACGCGACATCGACAATAGGCTGGAAATCAAGGGAGATTTCACGCTCGAAGTCCGCGCGCCGCAAGCCTTCCTCGATCTTGCTGAAATAGCGGATCTGCGTTTCGTGCTCGGGCGAATAGATCGCCGCGCCACCGCGCCGATGATCCTGCGCGAAGTACAACGCGTAATACGCGCGCTCGAAAAGCTTGATTGCGGTTTCGCCGGCGACGGGAAACTGCGCGAAGCCAATCGATGCCGACAGCCGCGCGGAGCCCTCGGGCAGCACATACGGCTGTTCGAGCGTGCTGCAGATCGCAGCGCCCAGATCGAGCAATTGCCGGTAAGCACCGGTGCCGACCACCAGCAAGCCGAATTCGTCGCCGCCCACACGAGCGACGGTGATATGCGGCGTCGTCAGTGCTGCGAGACGTTGGCCGGTCTCTTCGAGCACGCGGTCGCCGTAGACGTGTCCGTACAGATCGTTGATCTGCTTGAATCCATCGAGATCGATGATGCCGATAGCAAGATCGACCGGCGCCGCCGGATTGTTCGCGTTGTCACGATGCAACGCGAGACAGGCCTCGAGATCGGCGAAGAAGCGCCGCCGGTTCGGCAATTGCGTGAGGCTGTCCAGATTGGCGAGCCGGAAATTCTCGTCGCTTAGCTGCTGCGTTTCGAGTTGTTTCGCGCGCAACTCGATTTGCGATTCGACGAGGCTCGTGAAGTTCCGATAATGGATCAGCAGGATCAGGATCATCGCCACCGCGACGAGCAACGCGTTGACCGAAATCGCCACGAACACCGGATTGTGCATCGATGCGAAAAACAGCGTGAACGGGACGACGACGATGAACGTGAGAAGCAGCGCCGCGAGCCGCATATGCATCAGGCAGAAGATGCAGCCGATCACGGTCACTGCCATATAGAACGCGACGTGGCTTTGCGCATACGCATCGCCATACGGATAAAGCGACAGCGCCCATGCGACGAACGCGGCGCCCAGCAGCGCAACCATTCCCGCTGTCATCCGCAGGCGGAGAAGCAGGTCGCCGTCGGGCAAAACGCGGCGCCGCGCGCGCAGCCACACGACGATGCCGACCGCACAGAAGACGCACAGCAGCAACGGTACATACAGCGACAAATAAATGGGAGCGGTGCCGACATGCGTGACCGCGACGGCCACGCTGTTGACGATCTGAATCGCGCAAAGCAGCGGGACTTGCTGCAGGAATGCCTTATATTGCGACCGTCTCAATTCGAGTTGAGTGGCCGGCGCAGTACTCGGACGCGATAGTCTTTGGAAAAAAGCCATTGCCTGTCTCTCGGTCCATTTTCGCCAAAGTATCGCGGTATGTTCTCCGCGATCAAGCCCTTTCTCGGCAGACGCTCACCGATTGCAGCCGCTCCGACTAGACAGGCGCACGCAGCGATACGCAGGCAGCGTGCCTAACCTGACATTCACGGGACATTCGAAGGACTAAATCTTTTTTAGGCAAGCACCGGTTCGTAAAATTCCTTCGTTTTTCAGGTAATTGTTTTATGTTTTTCATGCCTCGGTCATGCTTTATTACCGCATTGATCATGCGTTCACTCAAAAAAATCGCCGGCGCATAAACGCCGGCGATTTTTTAATCCGTTAGCTTTCGCGGCACCTCAAGGCCTGGCTCAAGCACCGCTGTCCACTCTCACGCCGGCCGGGCCGATCGGCTCCGCGGCAATCCGGCTTTCGTTGGGCAACGCCCACTCCAGCCAACGCGCGCGATGCAGCACAACGAGCGCAAACGCGAGGGCAGACAGACCGCCGAACGTCGCAAAACCCATTTGATAGCTGCCCGTGCTTTCCTTCGCAATACCCATGATCACCGGCAGATAAAACCCACCGATACCGCCGGCCGCGCCGACGATGCCCGACATCAGCCCGGTCTTGCCCTTCCAGCGTTGCGGGACGAGCTGGAATGTCGCGCCATTGCCGAGGCCAAAGCACACATACGTGACGATCAGCAGCACGATGCCGGCCGAAAGCGGCGGCATCCACGCGGCAAACGTGAAGTCGCACAGCGAGATCGCAGCGAGCAGCAACACCAGCGCACGCACGCCGGAGATACGGTCGGCAACGAGACCGCCGATGGGCCGCACCAGTGCGCCGGTGAACGCGAGCAGCGACATGAAGAGGCCGGCTTCGAGCGGCGGCATCTGATACAGCGAAACCAGCAGCGTCGTCACATACGACGACATCCCGACGAAACCGCCGAACGTGATGCTGTAGACGAGCATCACGACCCACGTATCGCCTTCGACCAGCACGCTGCGGTAGTGCCGCGGCAGCACGAAGACGGCCAGCAGCGCGCCTAGCACCGGCAATAGCAGCACACCAGTCTTGCCCGTGCCGAACAGGCCCGCATGCACCGAAAGCACGAGCGCGATCAGGCCGGCTAGCGTGACGAAGAAACTACGCAGGGCGCGCGGCGCGCTGCCGGATTTCGCACCCAGGTCCTTCGCCCAGAAGAAGATCGCCGTGGCCGCCAGCGCAAGCAGCGGCAACGCGGCGCCCGCCGCCTTGGCCCAGCCGATGTGCGCGGCGAGCCCCGGGAACATGAAGCCGTCGAGCACCGCGCCGATGTTGCCTGCGGCGGCGAGGCCGAGCACGAGGCCCTGCACTTTCGGCGGATAGTTGCTGCCTGCCATCGGCAGCGCGACCGCGAAGCTTGCGCCGCCCACGCCGAGGAACACACCGAGCACGAGCAGCAGCGTATAGGACGGCGCCCCCGGCATCAGCAGCAGCACCACCGAAGGAATCGCCGACAGCGCCACACCGAGCAGCGCAACGCGCCGCCCGTCGCAGGCCTGATACAGATTGCCGAGCGTCACGCGCAGAATCGCGGCGCCGAGCACCGGCACCGCGACGAGAAAACCGAGTTCCGCGGGCGACATCGGAATGTCTTTATGGATGAACGGCGCCAGCGGCCCGAACATCACCCACACGGTGAAACCGGTATCGAAGTAGAAGAAACACGCGAGCAGCGCACGCCAGTTACCGCTCGTCAACGAACTCAACAAATTTTTCATGGGTCTCTCTTGGAGGGCCGATGCAAGTGAAAAGCGCGGGCGGGTTAGCCGGTTCATCGTGTGACACGTCACGCGCGCAGAAATCCTGCGGCGTCCCGTAGCGGGCCGTTTTTCTTCATGGGCGAACGAATCGTTCGCGCAAAAGAAAAGCGTCCCGAACCTCACGCGCGCCGATCGATCGTCGATCTGGTGCGCGTAGGGTTCGGGACGCCGTTGCCCCTACGGTCCGCTCTGCGTGAGCGTCCCTTCGAAAACTCAAATGATTGAAGCCGCCGTTGACCTCGGGGCGGATAAACGCAATAGGTATGCCATCAGCCGTGCCAACACGTCACGAGCCGGGCGCGGGCGCTTGCGCGCACCGGGCGCGGCAAGCGCAAACCGCTTGTCAGGTGGGGCTTTGCGCGGCAGGTTCCGCGCGATGGGAAAAACGAAGGGCGGCGCACCGGGCCGATATTACGCCGCAAGCGCACAACCGTGCGGTGCGCGCGCCCACCGGGTGTGCGCACGCTGACGAAGCGATTTCATGCGATGTCGTGGTGCACCGCACCACGACCGTGCGCGCCGACTGTCTGCCGTCTGCCGCGCCGCATGCCGATGCAGGATTCAACGCTGATTCGACCCCGACACGACATCGACCCAAACGGCCAGCACGAGGATGCCGCCCTTGACGATCATTTGCCAGTACGAATCGACGTCGAGCATCGACATGCCGTTGTCGAGACTCGCCATCACGAGCGCGCCGATCAGCGCGCCGTAGACGGTGCCCGAA
>DASXXR010000316.1:0-2080 GCA_036502945.1 Paraburkholderia sp.
CTTCGGCGGTGGTCAGGCAAAGCTCAACATGACCGGCGACGAAATCCTCGACGCCGGCGTGCAGGTGCTGGCGCAGCCTCCGGGCAAGAAAAACTCGACGATCCACCTGCTGTCGGGCGGCGAAAAGGCGCTCACGGCCACGGCGCTCGTGTTCGCGATGTTCCAGCTGAACCCGGCGCCGTTCTGTCTGCTCGACGAAGTGGACGCACCGCTCGACGACGCGAACACCGAACGCTTCGCCAACCTCGTCCGGGCGATGTCCGACAAGACGCAGTTCCTCTTCATTTCGCATAACAAGATCGCGATGGAAATGGCGCAACAGCTGATCGGCGTGACGATGCAGGAGCAGGGTGTGTCGCGGATCGTTGCGGTCGATATGGAAACGGCTGCCGGATTCGCCCAGAATATTGTTTGAACCCGCGGCGCGCCGATGCTCGCCGCGGCGGTCGCAAGCGGTCGCAAGCCGGTTGCATCTGGCCGTTAGGGCCGCGCCGGACAGGTCGGGCGCGTCGCAGACAGAAGAATTGCTGATGGAGCGTGCATGGACGAGTTGACACTCGGGTTAATCGGCGCTGGCGCCGTAGTGGTCGGGGGAGTGGTGGTGTACAACGCATGGCAGGGCGCGAAGGTGCGCCGCAGGATGCCACGGCCGATGCCCGCCGATGCCGCTGAAACCCTTGCGCGAGACGACCACGAAGAACAGAGCCCGTTTATCGCGCCTGCGCGGCCGGCGACGCGTCGCGAGGGTGCGCCGGGCGAAGCCGTCGACGCGCCGACGCGCGTCGAGCCGACCTTCGGCGCGGCTGCGCCGCTCGATACGCCGGCCGATATCCAGGCCGAAACGACGTCGCCCAACGGTTACCCGGAGCAGGAAGAGGACGCGGCGCTGGGAGCCGCGGGGGGAAGGGCCGATGCGGCCGAACCGATCATGCCCGCCGCGACGACGATTTCGTCGGCGCCTCCGGCGATCGTCGATCGCCGCATCGATTGCGTCGTGCCGATCCGCCTCGCCGCTCCGGTGACGGGCGACAAGGTGCTGCCGCTGGCGCAGCGGCTGCGCCGCGCGGGCAGCAAGCCAGTGCATATCGAAGGCAAACCGGAAGGCGGCGGCGCGTGGGAACTGCTGCAAAACGGCGTGCGCTACGAAGAACTGCGCGCGGCCGCGCAACTGGCGAACCGCAACGGGCCGTTGAACGAACTGGAGTTCTCCGAGTTCGTGACCGGTGTGCAGCAGTTCGCCGATACGCTCGATGCCGCGCCGGAGTTTCCGGACATGATGGAGACGGTGTCGATGGCGCGCGAACTGGACGGCTTCGCCGCGCAATGCGACGCGCAACTGTCGATCAACGTGCTCTCGGACGGCGCGCCGTGGTCCGCGAACTATGTGCAGGCGGTGGCTTCGCAAGACGGGCTGCTGCTTTCGCGCGATGGCACGCGCTTCGTGAAGCTCGATGCGAAGCAGAGCCCCGTCTTCATGCTGCAGTTCGGCGACACGAATTTCCTGCGCGACGACCTCACGTACAAAGGCGGCCAGATTATTTCGCTGGTGCTGGATGTGCCCGTTGCCGATGAAGACATCTTGCCGTTCCGTCTGATGTGCGATTACGCGAAGTCGCTGTCGGAGCGGATCGGTGGGCGCGTTGTCGACGATCAACGCCGGCCACTGCCGGAAAGCGCGCTGCTCGCGATCGAAAAGCAGCTGATGACGTTGTACGCGAAGCTCGAGCAGGCGGGAATTCCCGCTGGGTCGGCGGCGACGCGGCGGCTTTTCAGTCAGTAGCGACGGGCGAAGCGCGGCTCGGGACGCGCTTCAATCGACCTCCTTCGGCCACTCAGCCCCGCTGATCCACGCCTTGATCGCCGCGACAACCGCGTCGTCGTTCCCATAGAACCCGTGATGCGACAGCGCTTCGCACGGTTTGCTGCGCACCTCGCCGCCATGTACGGCGATCAGCGCGTAGCCGCCGCTGTCCGCGATCCGCTTCGCAGCATCGAACGAACAGAGAAAGCAGCCGTCGTCGACATGATGGACGAAGAGTTGCCGCGCGCGAATCGACCCGTAGTCGAAGCCGATTAGCGG
>DASXXR010000317.1:0-8164 GCA_036502945.1 Paraburkholderia sp.
ATACAGGTCGGTGCGCTTCGACAGGTTGTAGTCGCCGCCAACCGACACCTGATGATAGGTCGCCGAAGTATCGCCGCTCGACTTCGTGTAGCTATAGCCGACGCCCAGCAGGATCGCAGGCGTTGCCTGATAGTTCACAAAACCTTGCCCCGTGTTGTACTTCTCATTCGACGCAAACGCCGAGCTGTCGTCGCGGCGATACTGCGCATTGCTGTAGCCCGCGCCGAGCGTGAACGGTCCGATCGCGTACTGGCCGGCAACGCGCGCGATAGCCAGCGAATGCGCGGTGATGTAGCCGCTGTTGATCGGGCCGTTGAACGTGCCGTCGGACGTGCTGGTGAAGGTGGTGCGCAGGCCTGCGGCAGCCGAGCTGTTGGCTGCGTAGAAGTAACCGGCTGCAAGGCCGAGCGGGCCGTTGTTATAGGCAACCGCAGCGGCGTACGACTGCTCCGACCCGGTGCTGCCCGCAACGCCGCCCAATGCGTACATCGTTTCGAACTGCAGACCCGACCACACCGGCGACGTGTACTTGACCGCGTTGTTCACGCGGAAGCTGTTGTCGTAGTTGTCGACGTCGCCAGCAGTGGCGAACGGGCTGCCGAAGTAGTTGTCTTCGGTGATGCCCTGGACCAGGTCGATCAGCGGATCGTACTGGCGGCCGAGCGTCACGGTGCCCAGCTTGGTGTCCGCCAGCCCGACGTAAGCCTGACGGCCGAACAGGCGGCCGCCCTGGTTAAGCTTGCCCGTGCTCGGGTCAAAGCCGTTTTCCAACTGGAAAATTGCGGCAAGACCGCCGCCGAGGTCTTCGTTACCCTTGATGCCCCAACGCGTGCCCGAAAGATCACCCGCGCTGGAATTGCCGAGCGACCACTGGTTTTTATCGCCTGCTGCGTTGTGAACGTAAGTAATCGAGTTATCGATTGTGCCGTATAGGGTGACGCTGCTTTGCGCATGCGCGGCCCCGGCGGATGCTAGCGTCGCCATCGAAATAATCGAAAGGGAAGTGATGCGTTTCATTGTTACTCCTTGCGCCTGTAGTGTGTGGTCGTGGAAGCGGAGACTACCTGCGCAAAGCATTAATGTAAAAATGGCAAAAAAGACGCGTGTCGGATGTGCGACACTCGCCGAATGCGTATTATTTCGATATACACAAATAGTCGTCTAGATTTCCGCAATAATGGCGGATTTTTAGGGGAGGCGCGCCGTAAACCAGGCACAAACAGACACATCAACGGCGCAAATCAGCGTCGCGACGAGGATTCTTTCCAAAAAAGAGAATAAGTATTTCTGTTTAGCGAATAGCCGAATGAAATCGGCACCGTTAAAGTGAAAGCGCTTTACATTATCCGTTGACAGCGGATATCCACGCATTACGCGGCTTAGGCCGCGTTTTTTTATTTGTAATACGTGTGGCTGATTTTTTAATAAAAACTAACAATAAAATTTCAAAAGACTTTTAAGCTCTTTGCAAACTTGAACAGCTCGTCCTTCGATTCTTCGCGTCCCCCCGACTGCTTATAGCCACCGAACGGCGCACCCGACGTATACGTCGAAGTGTCGTTGATCCTGCAAGGGAACCCCCCGTTCGCTTGACGTAGTGCCTGCCTGGTCAAGCACGGAATAATGCCGTTTAGCAAATGTTCTGGCAAAGCACACCGACTCCAGGAACAGCAGATGGCAGACAGCGCGCAACGCATGCTTGCCGAGATTCGGCAACTGGCCCCTGACATTCACACGCGAACCGCGCAGATCGAAGCCGGGCGGCAGCTGCCCGTCGACCTCGTAGAGGCGATGCGATCGATCGGCGTGTTCCGGATGTATGTGCCGCAAAGCCACGGCGGCCTGGCGTTCGACATACCCACGGCCATGAAGGTCGTTCAGCTGCTTAGCAGAATCGATGGCTCCGTCGGCTGGTGCGCCGGCATCGGCGCGACCGCACCGGTCTTCGCAACCCGACTGCCGCGCAAAACGTATGATCATATGTACAGGCATGGGCCGAACGTGATTGTCGCGGGCGCAGTGCAGCCGACCGGAACGATCAAGGAAACCGCGGGCGGCTGGCGCGTCGACGGCCGATGGGCGTTCGCGAGCGGTTGCACACACGCTGACTGGCTGTTCGGAATCTGCGTGGTCACCGCAAACGGCAAGCCGCTCGCAGGACCGGACGGCAGCGGCGAGCCGCCGATGCTGCGCGGCGTGATGCTGCCCGCCGGCGACTGGCAGATCGAAGACACGTGGAATACCGCGGGACTCAAAGGCACCGGCAGTCATCATATTGCGCTGAAGGATGCGATCGTCCCGGCGGACAATCTGTTCGATCCGGTCAACGGTGTGCCATGCGTCGCGGGAGCGATTTACGACGCTGTCGCGCACGTGCTTCCACCGATGGGGTCGGCGATCGCGGTGGGCATCGCCGAAGGCGCGCTCGATGCAATCGTCGAGCTCGCCAATACCGGCCGGCAACAGTTCCGGATGGCGGTGCCGATGCGGGACTCGGAGATCTTTCAATGCGAACTCGGCCGCATCGAGGCGGAGCTCAGAGCCGCTCGTTCGCTGCATGGCGCCGAGGCAGACAACCTGTCGCGACGCGCGCAAGCCGGCACGCTGAAAGACGATGCGCTGTATACGCGGTGCACGCAAAGCACGGTATGGATCGCCAACGCGTGTGTGCGTGTCGCGGATGCATGCTTTGCTTTGGGTGGCGGTGCCGCGGTCTATGACAGTTCGCCCTTGCAGCAGCGTCTGCGCGACCTGCATGTGCTGATGCAACACGCGGCGTTGCATCAGCGGCACTACGTGACGGCGGGGAAGATGTTGTTGCGCGGCTAGCACGGCGAGACGGGTATCGCGGCCGACTTCGCAGCGGCAGCAACGGCAGCAGTGCCTGGCCGCTCAATACCTTGTACGCCGCCTAGGCGGCACAAGGCACCACGTCAGGATCACCACTGCAGCGAAAACCGCATACGAAAGCGTGAAAACCCAGGCCGGCAATCCATAGTAGAGCAAGCGGCCAACCCAACGCTGAATGAAGCCTTGTGTGCCCGCCGCGTTGTCTCGCAGCCAGTCTTCCAGGACCGTCAATGGGCAAGCGATGCCCAACAGCGCCAGCACCGCGACGACCCCGATCGCAGACAGATGCACGAGCCGGAAGCCCGGGCCACGCACCCAGCGCCAATGGCAAGCTGCACCCAGCCAGATCGCAATAAGGCCGCCCACGATGAACAGCACGAGCGACGCATGCATCACCAGCACCGCATCGGCAACCGCGCTCATGGGGTCCTCACACGTGTCATCCGGAATCGTCTGCTATCCGAACGTTTCGCCATCCAGCGCGTCGATCCGCAAATCGTCCATCCACACCGTTTCGATCTCTCCGTGTTCGTCGTCGCTGCGAACCTTGACCGGCAACCCGGTTGTTTCGTCGAGCCACAACTGATAACGGTGCACGCCGTCCACCGCGCAATCCGCCGCGCCCGTGACTAAGAGGTATGTCGCGCGGTGCGGGCCGATCATGTGATCGCCCGTCACGCATGTGTCGCCGGTGTTCTGCAGCTTGCGGACATTCGCCAGCAGCGCACCGAGGTCGGAGCGGTCGATGCGATGCCCCGACGGACCGCGAATCAACAGGTTGTCAGGGCTCAACGTCAGCGCCGGAAACGTTTGAAAACCAAAGGGCCACAGCAGGACCTTGCGTGTCTCCGGGCTATAGAGAAGTGCAGCGCCGGCATGCGGACAAATGAAGTCGACCCGCACGAAACCGGGTTTCCTGTATCGATAGCGCACTTCGACCGGCTCGCCGTCGGCCGGCGTCGAGCGCAGCATCACTTCATAGTTCGTGAGTGCGGCGAAGCGTGCCTGAGCGTCGGCGATGAGGTCGGGCGAAGCGGTACGCTGGTCTGCCATTTCATCCGCCACGCACCGAAAGCACAGCGCTTTTGCGGCTTGCGCCGATCACATCGCGGCTCGCGGACCACCACTGGATGATTTCATTACCGAGGAGGCCAGTTGCCCCAACAACCAGTATGCGCATACATCCCCCTATACTCACGATTCCCGCGGATAGTCACGAAGTAGCCCGGTCATTGTGGGCTGGTGAATTTGCGAGCGCAACCCGCTTCTCGACAAGCATGTTCCAGACGAGACCCTATGCTGACCCTGTCGAACATCTCCAAACGCTATCCGGGCACCCCGCCGCGTACCGTGCTGAGCAGCGTGAACCTCGAATTACGGGCGGGCGAATGTGTCGCGATCATGGGGGAATCCGGCGTCGGCAAATCGACGTTGCTGCATCTGGCGGCGGGACTCGACCGTCCTGACAGCGGGCAGATCGTGTTCGACGGCCAGAACCTGGGCACGCTCGATGACGACGGCGCGACGCTGCTGCGCCGTGAAAAGATGGGCTTCGTGTTCCAGGCATTCCACGTACTGCCGAATCTGAGCGCGGCGCAGAACGTCGGGCTGCCGTTGCGGCTAAACGGCGTTCGCGCGCCGGACGTGGCCGCGCGCGTTGCCGCGGCGCTGGCGTCGGTGGGCCTCGGCGGCCGCGCGGACGCGTTGCCGCGCGAACTGTCCGGCGGCGAATTGCAGCGCGTAGCCATTGCACGCGCGCTGGTGCACAAGCCGCGTCTCGTACTCGCCGACGAACCCACCGGCAACCTCGATCACGACACGGCCGTACGCATCCTGCACTTGCTGCGCGACATGACTCGGCAATGCGGCGCTGCCGCACTGCTTGTCACGCATTCGGCAGCAGCGGCAGCGACGGCCGATCGCGTGCTGCGGCTGACGCCGCACGGCCTGGAACCGTGCACGCCGTCACGTGACGGCAGCACGCACGGCATAGCGCCCGCACCATGACCGATACGCTGCCAACCGTGCGCCCGCCCCGTCGTTCGCCGGCTTTGGCTCGCGCCATCGTGCTCGGTGCGGCGCTGCTCGCAGGCGAAGCGCGCAGCCATCCATTCCGGGTGATCATCGCCGTGCTCGCGATCGCGGCCGGCGTCGCGATGGGTTATGCGGTGCAGTTGATCAACCGCGCAGCGCTGACCGAACTGGCGTCGACCGTCAATTCGCTGATGGGTGACGCCGACCTCGAAATACGCGGCCCGCGCGCCGGGTTCGACGAGGCGCTATATCCGCGCATCGCGCGCTTGCCCGACGTCGCGGCGGCCAGTCCGGTGGTCGAGGTCGACGCGCGCGTGGCCGGACGCAGCGAGTCGCTGAAACTGCTCGGCGTCGACGTCTTTCATGCGGGCTTCGTGACGCCGAATCTGGTCGGACGTGCTGAAAGCGCGAACGCCGGGCGGCTCGATCTGCTCGACGCCGATACCGTGTTTCTTTCGCCGGCGGCATTGGCGTGGACAGGCCTCAAAGTGGGCGGCACGCTCACCGTGCAAGTCGGACTTCAGCCGGTGATGCTGCGCGTCGCGGGGACGCTGCCCGCATCCGGCACGAGCGTGCGCGTCGGCGTGATGGACATCGGCGCCGCGCAATGGCGGCTGCAACGCCTCGGCACGCTGCAGCGCATCGACATCAAGCTCAAGCCGGGCGCGGATGTCGGTTCGTTCGCACGTGCTGTCGCGGCGCTGCTGCCGCCCGGCGTCGCCGCCGTGACGCCGAACGACAACGCCCGCCGCACTTCACAACTATCGCGTGCGTATCGCGCCAATCTGAACGTGCTCGCGCTGGTCGCCTTGTTCACCGGCGCCTTTCTCGTCTTCACCATTCAGGCGCTCGCCGTGCTGCGGCGGCGTACGCAGTTCGCGTTACTGCGCGCGCTAGGCGTCACGCGCCGCGGCGTGCTGGGGCTGATCGTCGCCGAAGGCGCCGTGCAAGGCATGCTGGGCGCGCTGGCCGGTCTCGCGCTCGGTTTCGTCGTCGCGGCGGCGGTGCTGCGCTTCGCGGGTGGCGATCTCGGCGGCGGCTATTTCGAAGGCGTGCAGCCGCAAGCGCATTTCGACGCGGGGACCGCTTTCATTTTCCTCGTGCTCGGCGTTGCCGCGTCCGTGCTCGGCAGCGCCGCGCCGGCGTTTGAAGCGGCGCGCGCGCGTCCCGCGCAGGCGCTCAAGGCCGGCGACGAAGAGACCCCGCTCAAGCGGCTGCATCAGTCATGGTCGCTGGCAGGCGCACTGGTCGCGCTCGCGTTAGGCGCTGTTTCGGCCGCGCTGCCGCCTGTCGGCGGGCTGCCGGTATTCGGCTATGCAGCGATTGCGCTGCTGCTGATCGGCGGCGTGCTGGCCATGCCCTATGTCGCGCGCGCGGTGTTCGATGCGTTGCCGCGCACCCAGCACGCGCTGCCGCAATTGGCGTTGGCGCAGCTCGCTCACGCACCCGGGCGCGCCGCGATCGGGCTCGCGGGTATCGTCGCGAGTTTCAGCCTGATGGCGGCGATGGCGATCATGGTGTCGAGTTTCCGCATCGCGGTGGACGACTGGCTGCAACTGCTGTTGCCAGCGCCGCTTTACGTGCGCGCGGCGCCGGCCGGCGACAGCGGCTATCTTTCCGCCAGCGACCAGGCCGTCATCGCCGCGACGCCCGGCATTGCGCGCGCGGAGTTTTTGCGCGCGACACAGATCTCGCTCGACGCACGGCTGCCGCCCGTCAGCCTGCTCGCGCGCCCCATCGACCGGCGCAACCCCGGCGCGCGCCTGCCGCTGACCGGCGCGCCGCTCGTGCCGCGCGACAGCGACCCGCCGCCGGTATGGATCAGCGAGGCGATGGTCGATCTGTACGGGCTGCGGGTCGGCAAACCCATCGAGTTGCCGGTTGCGGGCCGGCATGTGCCGGTCACGGTAGCCGGCGTATGGCGCGACTATGCGCGCCAGTTCGGCGCTGTCGTCATCGACGAGCAGGACTATCGCCGGCTCACGCGCGATACGCGCGTGACCGATGCAGCGCTATGGCTCGCACCCGGCGCGACCGCTGCGCAGACGATCGCGCGATTGCGCGAACGCGTCGCGGGCGGACAGCGGCTCTCGTTTTCCGAGCCCGGCGAAATTCGCGCAGCAAGCCTCAAGATCTTCGACCGCAGCTTCGCGGTCACCTACTTGCTGGAGGTGGTCGCGGTGCTGATCGGCCTGTTCGGTATCGGCGCGAGCTTCGGCGCGCAGGCGCTGGCGCGCACGCGTGAGTTCGGCGTGCTGCGGCATCTCGGCGTAACGCGCCGTCAGATCGCCACGATGCTTGCACTGGAAGGCGCGCTGGTCGCGCTGCTCGGTGTGGTGTCCGGACTCATGCTAGGAGCGCTCATTGCAATGGTGCTGGTTTATGTCGTCAACCCGCAGTCGTTTCACTGGACGATGAGTCTGCACATGCCGTGGGGCCTCGTGGCGTTGCTCGGGTCGGCGATGGTGGTGACTGCCGCGCTAACCGCACTGTGGAGCGCGCGCTCGGCGATGTCCGTCGACGCCGTGCGCGCTGTACGGGAAGACTGGTGACGCAATGAAGCGACGCACATTCCTGACCCTGCCTGTTGCACTGGCGCCGCTCGCCCCGCTCCCGCGCGCATGGGCAAAGACACCGGACTATCCGTCCGTATCGGCCGGCCGGCCACTCGTGTTCCCGCGCGACTACGGCGCACATCCGCTGTACCGAACGGAATGGTGGTATGCGACCGGCTGGCTTTACACGGACGACGGTTCCGCGTTGGGCTTCCAGGTGACGTTCTTCCGTTCACGGCCGGCACTCGACGACGCAAACCCAAGCCGTTTTGCACCCGCGCAACTACTGTTCGCCAACGTCGCGCTAAGCGATCCGCACGCGGGCAAGCTGCAGCACGACCAGCGCTCGGCGCGCAGCGGCTTTGGTCTTGCCGACGCAAGCGAAACCGACACAAGCGTGCATATCGGTGACTGGTCGCTGCGGCGCGTTGCCGGCAAACCTTTTGGGCAATACCGCGTCGACATCGCCGCGGCAAACTTCACCCTTGCATTCACGATGCAGCCGCTGCAACCGGTGCTCCTGAACGGCACCCAGGGCTACAGCCGCAAAGGCCCGCTCGCGAGTCAGGCCAGCTACTACTACAGCGAGCCTTCGCTGCGCGTGGAGGGCACGCTGCTGCGCGAGCGCGCGTCCGGACGCCAACCGGAACACGTGCGCGGCACGGCCTGGCTCGATCATGAATGGTCGTCGGCGCTGCTGGCGGACGAGGCGGTCGGCTGGGACT
>DASXXR010000318.1:0-24998 GCA_036502945.1 Paraburkholderia sp.
GCCAACCTCGCGGCCTTTTACCATAGCCTGGGCCGATAAAAGCCTGCAAGCCGACGTGCATCACGTAAGAGACGGGGCAGGCTTGCGCCTGCCCTCCGGTTTTTCAGGCGAAGGAAACCGCACGCGCAACGCGCGCGCAAAACTCTCTGCGATCCAGTGCGCCTTCTGATGGGGTTAGCGGCACGGGACGCGTTTGCTGTTTAGCCCTTGGTCTGCTGCGGCCACAACGAGCGGCCGAGGAAGGTCAGCGTCCGGTCCCAGGCAAGCTGCGACCATACCGGATCGAACTGGGTAGCGGAGATACGGCCATGGCCAACAGCCGTTTCGTTCGCAAACGCATGGTGCGCCAGATAGCGATGGAACTCGAAGCCGACTTTGGCCTCGGTCAGCTTGGCCTCAAGCGCATCCACCGTCGCGGCGGGAAAGAACACGTCTTGCGTGGCCCAGTGACCCAGCACCGGAACCGCGATCTTCGTCGCGTCGATGTACTCCAGCGGAGGGCAGCCATACCAGATCACGCCGGCCGACAGCTCGGGAGTCTGACATAGCGCTAACAGCGCAAGCGCGCCGCCCATGCAGTAGCCAATCACGGCGACACGATCCGACTGTGTCTTCAGGTACTGTACGGCGCCACGAATATCCTGACCGGCGGCGTCGCCGAAGTCGAGCCCGCTCATCAAATGGTGCGCTTCTTCCTCTTCCACGGTCGCTTTTCCGCGGTACAGGTCGGGGACCAACGCCACGTAACCGGACTGCGCGAGCCGGTCCGCCACGCCGCGAATCTGGTCGTTCAAGCCCCACCATTCCTGCACCACGACGATGGCAGGCGCGCCCTGGGCATTCTGCGGCTTGGCGAGATATCCACTGACCTCTTTGCCGTCAGGTCGGCGAAAGGTGACCATGGATCCGTGTGTCGATTTCATGAGGGATTCCTCGAATAGATGGAAGCCGTAGCATAGCGCCTGCGGCGTGCGCATGCTGACGCTTCGCATGCTGGTGCTTTGAACTGGCGCGCATTGGCGCATTCAGTCGCCTACCGCCTGCCGCAAGGGCCCGGCTTCTAGCAACGGCAACCTTTCGAAGCGAAAGAAAAACATCAGGTGGCCAGCCGGAACAACTGTCATCAAAAGGCTCGCCCGCGCTGGTCTCCGCTCACGATCTTCCTTCACAGCCTTAAGCAATCCATTAAGGCAGATGACGACGCAACCAAATGCGCTCACAATAAACCGTCGGCCTGTGCAACGATTTGCTGCGGCATCGCGACAGTAATCCTTATGAGCCCGGACCGCGGCAGGCAGCGCATTTTTCCACACTGTTTACCGCAGTTGGCATGCGCGTTGCGTCACGAAACAGGTCGACGCGACTGGACGCGCGCGATGCGCCTGTCGCCAGGGCAATCCGCCATTTCATTCACAAAGGAGGATGACTATGCAATGGACAACCCCAAGCTATACCGATATGCGTTTTGGTTTTGAAATCACAATGTATATTGCGGTTCGCTAAACCCGCATGGCGGCCGCCATCGGCGGCTGCCATGCGGCACTGCATTTCTGCAGCGAACTTCCGGTCCATGGCGACCCGGGCCCCGGTTATCGCATTCACCGCTGCCGCCGCAATCCAATCGCAGGAAAAGCCCGGCGGCGCTTGCGTGCGCAACGCCATGAAGCATCGATTGATCGATCAGGACGGGCTGCTGTCGCGAATGCTGCCGTGATACGTCTGATGAACGTTTCACAAGGACACATGCGATGAAAATCAAGGTGCTCGGTTCGTCGGCGGGTGGCGGCTTTCCGCAGTGGAACTGCAATTGCCGCAATTGCAACGGTGTGCGCGATCGTACGCTCGCGGCCGAACGGCGCACGCAATCGTCGATTGCGGTGAGCGTTGACGGCGATGCGTGGCTGCTCGTCAACGCGTCGCCGGATATTCTCGCGCAGATCGCGGCGAACCCCGAGCTGCAGCCTGCCCGTCACGCCCGCGACACCGGCATCGCGGCCGTGCTGCTGATGGATGCGCAGATCGACCACGTCACCGGCCTGCTGATGCTGCGCGAGCACACCGCGCCGCTGCCGCTCTATGCCACCGATTCCGTCTGGCAAGACCTGTCGACGGGATTTCCGGTCACGTCGATCCTGTCGCACTACTGCGGTATCGAACGCCACGTGATCCCGCTCGACACCGCGCCGCTCGAAATCGCCGCATTGCCGGGTGTGCGGATCGAAGCGCTGCCGCTATCGAGCAAGGCGCCACCGTATTCGCCGCACCGCGCCGCGCCGCAACGCGGCGACAATATCGGCCTGCTGCTCACCGCGCTCGACTCGGGTAAACGCGCGTTCTATGCGCCCGGCCTCGGCGCGCTGGAGCCCCATGTGCGCGACGCGATGCGTCGCGCGGATCTGCTGCTGGTAGACGGCACGATGTGGACGAACGAAGAAATGATCGAGCTCGGCCTGTCGAACAAAACTGCCGCCGATATGGGCCATCTCGCGCAGACAGGCGCGGGCGGCATGATCGAAGTGCTCGACGCACTCGACCGCCCGGGGACGCGCAAGGTTCTGATTCACATCAACAATACGAACCCGATTCTCGTCGACGACGGCCCCGAGCGGCACATGCTCGCGCAGCACGGCATCGAGGTGGCCCGCGACGGCATGGCTTTCGAACTATGAACCGCCCTACGCCGGCACATGGAGTGGAGAAAACGTCGATGAACAGCACAAGCGCCGCGGGCGCACGACACACCGAAGCGGCATGGACCCGCGAGGAATTCGAAGCGCAACTGCGCGCGAAAGGCCGTGCGTATCACATCCATCATCCGTTCAACGTGAAGATGAATAGCGGCGGCTGTTCGCGCGAGCAGATTCGCGGCTGGGTGGCGAACCGCTTCTACTATCAGATCAATATTCCGCTGAAGGACGCGGCGATCCTGTCGAACTGCCCGGACCGCGACACGCGCCGCCGCTGGGTGCTGCGGATTCTCGACCACGACGGCCACGGCGATGACGAAGGCGGCATCGAAACATGGGCGCGTCTCGGCGACGCGGTGGGCCTCACGCGCGACGAATTGTGGTCGCTCGAACACGTCGTGCCCGGCGTGCGTTTCGCGGTCGACGCTTATGTGAATTTCGCACGCCGCGCGCCTTGGCAAGAGGCAGTCTGTTCGTCGCTGACGGAGATTTTCGCGCCGCAGATCCATCGCGACCGGCTCGCGACATGGCCCGGCCACTATCCGTGGATCGAGCCCGACGGCCTTAGCTATTTCCGCTCGCGGATCTCGCTTGCGCAGCGCGACGTCGAGCACGGCCTCGCCGTGACACTCGACTATTTCCGCACTCGCGAGCAGCAGGAACGCGCGCTCGAGATTCTGCAGTTCAAGCTCGATATCTTGTGGACCATGCTCGACGCGATCGAAAAGGCCTTCCCGTCATGAACGACGCCGCCCACAACGAAAGCAGCGAGCCGCTGCGCCCGAAGCTGAACAAGCTGTTTCGCCTGCAATGGGAACCGGCCCAGGACGCGCACGTATTGCTCTATCCGGAAGGGATGGTAAAACTGAACCAGAGTGCCGCGGAAATTCTGTTGCGCTGCGACGGCACGCGCGACGTGGCGGCCGTCGTCGCGGAACTGGAACGGGCCTTCAACGCGACCGGCATCGCCCCCGAAGTGCGAGCGTTCATTGCCGACGCGCTCGCGCGCGGCTGGCTGGAGCCATCAGCATGACCGATGTTTCGATCGCGCCGCAACGCAATCTTGAAGCGCCGCCACGGGCCCGTGGAGCGCCCCCGTTGTGGCTGCTTGCGGAGCTGACCTACCGCTGCCCGCTGCATTGCGCGTTTTGCTACAACCCGGTGAATTACACCGCCCACTACAACGAACTCGACACTGCACAGTGGCTTGAAGTATTGCGCGAAGCGCGCGCGCTCGGCGCCGCGCAACTCGGCTTTTCGGGCGGCGAGCCGCTGCTGCGCGACGATCTGGAAGCGCTGGTGGCCGAAGCGCGCCGGCTCGGCTTCTACACCAACCTGATCACATCCGGCGTCGGCCTAACCGACGCGCGGCTCGACATCCTCAAGAAGAATGGCCTCGATCACATCCAGTTGTCGTTTCAGGACTCGACGCAGGAACTCAACGACTTTCTCAGCAGCACGCGCACGTTCGACCTGAAGCACCGCGTCGCGCGTTCGATCAAGGCACACGGCTTTCCGATGGTGCTCAACTGCGTGCTGCATCGCTACAACCTGCCGCACGTCGACAAGATCATCGACATGGCGCTGGCGATGGGCGCGGAGTATCTCGAACTCGCGAATACGCAGTACTACGGCTGGGCGCATGCAAACCGCGCGCAGTTGATGCCGACTGCCGAACAGCTGCATGAAGCGGAGGGGGTCGTCGAGCGGTATCGCAAGGAAATCGGCAACCGCTGCAAGATCTTCTTCGTCGTGCCGGATTACTTCGAGACGCGCCCGAAACGCTGCATGAACGGCTGGGGCTCGGTCTTTCTCGGCATTGCGCCCGACGGTGCGGCGCTGCCGTGCCACGCGGCACGTTCGCTGCCGGGGCTCACGTTTCCGAATGTGCGCGACATGCCGCTTGCCGACATCTGGTACGACAGCGACGCGTTCAATCGCTTCCGCGGTTTCGACTGGATGAAAGAGCCCTGCCGCAGTTGCGAAGAGAAGACGCTCGATCTCGGCGGTTGCCGGTGTCAGGCGTATCTGCTCACGCAGGACTCGGCGAATGCCGACCCGGTGTGCGACAAGTCTGCGCATCATGAGTCGGTGGTGCGGGTAGTGCGCGCGGCGGCTGAACGGGCAAGGTCGGCGCCCGCGGCCGTGCCCAATGAACAGCCTGTGATGTTCCGCAACGACGCCAATTCGCGACGTTTTACCGCGTCACCGCAGACATGCTCCGGCAATTCAGCATCCGTATCGCACGCCGCAACGGACAAACCTGAAAACGAACGAGTGCGCAGATGACGACCTCGAATGGCTCATCGAAATTCAGCCGGCGAACAACCGGGTCACCCATGACAACCGGCATACCGGCAATTGCCAGCGCGCACACCATGGCGCGCGGCATGGCGAAGCTGATTACCGTAGCCATGCTGCTGCAGCTCGCCGCGTGCGCTTCGCCGCCGCCTTCACCTTCTGACAGGACACCCGGCTGCACCGGTCCAGCGAGCTTTTGCATACCGTACTTCGGGCCCTGATTCGTTCGCCCTCTGAAGCAAGCCGTGCATAACCACGCCGGCGAACTAGCGCGACGGCGGTTGATAGCCATCGCTAAGGGTCTTCAGGAAAACAATCACATCGGCGATTTCCGCGTCGTTCAATGCAGGTGGCTGCCCCGGCTTTCTATCGAGTGGTGCGTCGACCACATCCGCATTGATCCGATACGGCAACGGAAGATCATTGTATTTCTCAACACGCCCCGATTGGCTGACGGGATACCATTTCCGTGGATTCGTGTCGCGCTCCACGTACCAATGCAATACGTCATCGAGTGAATGAAATACCCCGTTGTGAAAGAACGTGCGCCGGTCAGCGACGTTACGCAAGGTCGGGGTTTTGAACAAACCACAATAGTTCGTCTGCTTTCGATAGTCAGCGCGTGTGGGACCGCATAGGCCAAGGTCAAAGAAATGCGGATTCCGGTTCAATGCAAGCGCCCGGTTACGCGGCACACCGAGCGCCTCAAACTGGTAATCGGTAAACGCTGCCGGAAATACGCCGTCCCGGGACGGCTTGTCGATGTGACAAGCCGCACAGTTTCCTTTGGTCGGGCTCTCGAACAGTTTGAGTCCCCGCATCTCCTGTGCGGTAAGTTGCGCTCGCCCGGCAAGGTACCAATCGTACTTGCTATCGTATGGATGGAACGATGGGTCTTCGCTTTGGTATCTGCCGAGCGCGAATAGCGCCTGACTAACCAGCTGTTCGGGGTTGTCGAGAATATGCGGCCCAAACAGATCGCGGAAGCGGCTCGCATAAGGCGCGCGGCGCAGCTTGTTTGCGAGTTCCGGGATGCTGCGGTTCGCCATCTCCCGCGGGTCGAGGAGCGGGCCTAGCACCTGCGCCTGCAAGGTATTGGCGCGCCCGTCCCAATCAAAACCGCCCTGCGGAGCAGGAACGGCCGCGACCTGCGGTGTGCCATTCTTGGCGGCACCGGCGACCGTGCCGTTGGTCGCTGCCGGCGGCACATCGGGCGCATCGGTATCGGGCATGATCGTCGTCGGGCCAATCGTAAAGCTCGGGTTATGGTCGAGGTACCGTAGCGACGGCACCGCACGCTGTCCCTCCAGATTCAGTTTTACGCCACCGAGTTGCGCCGCACGGTCATTCGGCGGCCCGTAGGCATTGGCAGGGCTGTGACAGCTTGCGCACGACATGCGCCCCGAGCCCGACAACGCGCGGTCGTAAAACATCGCCTTGCCTAGCAGCGCCATTTCCGAGAGATTCTCGTGGCGTGGTTCGATTGCAACGACTGGGAAAGGATGCGCCACTTGAGGCGCTAGCGCCTGAGCGGAGCCTGATGCATGAACAGTCGTGCTAGCCGCGGCGTTTGAATGCCGCGGAAGAAAGCCGGTTAAGCGAAGCCATCGCCCGCCAAAGCAGGCGATGACCACGAGCACTGCAACGGCCCCCATCGAAACCAACGCGCACAGCCTTCTGAACGACTGTGTACCCAGTGCTTTCATGACATCCTTATCGCAGTCTTTTGCTCACCAGGGATAGGCGGCATTGCAGTTCCAGCCACAAACACACTTGCTATCCCCCGAGTGCTGCCTGAGCGCCGGGAAGCGCACCGGAGTTGGGGTCAAGAATCAGCGTAGGCGTCGTCAACGTGAAGTCGAACATGTTCGTCAGCTGACCCGATATCGCGTCGAAAGAGCCTTGGCCGATGCGCTGCTGATTGAGCCAGTTATCTTCAATGAAGTGAATCAATGACGTCGTGTCCGCTACCGTGTGGTCGACGAAATTGCTTTTCGCAAAGGGCGAAATGGCGATCAACGGCAACCGCGGGCCATAGCCACATCGTCCTTGCGCGGGCAAGCCGCTAACACCAGGAAGCGGCGTGGTCGCTCCGCCTGCTACCGTGACGAGGCAAGTGTTCGTACCGCTCAGCGAGTCAGACGTCGATGACGACGGATTCACCACATGAGACATGTGGTCGTACCAGCCGTCCGAATCGTCGAAAGTGATGAAGACCACCGTGTTATTCCAGTCAGGTTGCTGCTCGAGGAAGTTCACGGTATTGACGAGGAATGTCTGCTCGCTCAACGGATCAGACGAAGCAGCATGTCCGCTTTGCCAATCCGGCGCCTTCAAAAAGCTGACCGACGGATAGTTGCCGGCCTTAACCGCGGCAAAGAAATCGTCGGTGTCGTAGCTGTGATTCGCACCGTCAGTGCTCGTACCGATCAGTGTGATCGACGACGGCCGCGTGTGGGCCGTATTGCGAGTCGATGCATAGTATTGGAACGGTGCATGCTCCGGGTCATAGTCCGGAATGTATCCGCCGACGATCCTCGAGAAGGTCGAACGCAGGCACCCCGTCGTGCCGTTCGGATTGGTCTTTGTCAGGTCGAAGCCGCCCTGGAACCAGCCCCACGTGATGCCTGCCGCGTTCAGCAGATCACCGATGTTCTTGCTCGTCATTGAACCGGAGGTGCCGGTACCAGAACAGACATCGCCGGTCGGCACGATGTCGCTCATCAGCGTCTTCGTACCGGTTCCCGTGCCGTCGTCCACCGCGCTTCCGGTCGTGGCCGTGGTAACTATGCCGTTGGTCTGCCCGGAAGCCAGATTGATCGCCCCCTGCGTCGATGAACCGAAGTTTGTCGAGTAGAAGTTATCGCTCATCGCGAACTTCTGAGCATAGTTCCAAAGTGCCGTAACCGTATTGCCGTCGTAATAGCCCATCACCAGGCCCTTGGTGAAGAAGGGCCCCATGCCGCCGGCAAGCGATACGGCAGCTCCGGTGAACTCGGGAAATAGATCCATCGACGGATTGGTCGGCGTAACGACCGCATCGAACGCGGACTGCTCGTTCTTGTAGCCGTGGCTTTGGTCCGCGGTAAGCGCCTGAGTCCGGTCTAGCCGGAATGGATTGGCCGCTCCTGTACCGTTCTGCGTATTGGTCGAATTCGGATTGGCGATCAGCAAAGGGCTGTTCGTGAGCTTCATGCCGGGCGCAATAAGGCCACTGACCGCAGGTGTGTTCGCGGCAGCAAAAAACGGCAACTCGGCTGGGCTCGTAGGATTGCCCGCGATCGGATAGGTACCAAAGTAGTGGTCGAACGATTCGTTTTCCTGGTAGATGATCACTACGTGCTTGATAGGTGTAGCCGTCTTCGCGGCATCTTGCACGCTGGTCGAAGAAGTCATGGGCGGCGGCGGATTGGCGCTGCTTGACGCAGGCGTTCCATCAGAATCCGAACCGCTGCATCCACATAATGCAAGGGTTGCACCGGCAACGGCGCCGGCCAACAACAAGTTGCGTGTCATCACAATAGCCCCTGGAATTAATAAAGAAAAAATAAAGAAAACAGCACGGAGAATGCCCGCGGCGTATTCCCTATGGATGACAGATTTGTTTTGCTAATGTGCGAATACGCTTTCGCGAAGGTAAAACGCCGACACTTAAACTGGAAGCCCTTCGTCTTATTGGATAATTAGATATTTGTTAAGAATTTCCGACGAAATTAATCGATTGTTTCGATAAGCGTTTTACTATCTAAATATCTTAATTTATATAACGAAAGAAATTCGCCACAGTTCCTCATCATGGGATTGACCTTCGAACGGTGTCTTGCTGTCGAAACGCGACGCGAGATCACCGGATTTCGTCGTGTTCATCTATTTACAACGACATAACATACGGAATACGAATCATATTTCTTTCGAAAAATCAGGTAATGGAATAGGGTCCCCGTCGTGCACGTTATTCCGTGCAGCTTCCCTCTTCCGTCAACGTCGACGATGAACGTCGTGAGTTCGCGTGCGCGCCGAGCTTCGGATGTCGGGAAGCGGTGTTACCGGATCTCCCATCCGGGGCATCAGGAAAGACAGCCCACTAACTGACGCAGAAAAAAGAGGTGAAACTTGTCAAATATCGACTACGCCGAATCCGACGACGCCGACGTCCCGTCGGCCCTTAAGCGTCGCTCGTTCTTACTGGGCATACCCGCTGCACTCCTGAGCGGTTCGCTTTTGGCCGACGACCCGGCCCATGCTCAAACGGCTGCCCCCTCTACCGATACCGAGCCTGTCAAGATCCCGGCACGCCCCTGGAAAGTGGCCTTTGAAGAACACTACATGACGTCGCATTTCGATAAGGTCGTGCGGGGTGACACAAAGGTCACTGGGGAGACAGGGGTGTACGCCGATCTGCTGGACGTCGACGCAAAGCGCCTTGAAAGGATGGACCGCGCGAAGATCCAGTACGCCATTCTTTCGCTCAACACACCCGGCATCCAGGGCGAGACGGATCCGGCGACAGCGGTTCGCGATGCGCAGTTTGCCAACGACGAACTGCGCAAGATCATCGACAAGCACCCCACGAGGTTCGGCGGATTCGCGGCACTCCCGATGCAGGACCCCCACGCCGCTGCCGACGAGTTGGAACGATCGGTGCGTGAACTTGGCTTTCACGCACCGCTTGTCAATAGCTTCTCGAATCTGCAGACGGCAAACACGGTCGTCTATCTGGACGAACCGCAATTTGCCCCTTTCTGGGAACGTGTCCAGGACCTGGATGTACCGTTGTATCTGCATCCTCGCAATCCGGTACCCAGCCAGCAATTGATGTTTCGCGATCATCCGGAACTGCTTGCCGCTACGTGGGCGTACCTCGTCGAATCATCAACGCACGCGTTACGCCTGATCACCAGCGGCTTGTTCGATCGTTTTCCGCGTCTGCAGATATGCCTCGGTCATCTTGGCGAAGCGTTGCCGTTTCTCGCCTGGCGCGTGTCGGCCGTCTATGCGCGGCACGCGCATCGGATCAAGCTGAAGCAGGACATTGCAGGTTACCTGACATCCAATTTCCGCTATACGACGTCCGGATTCTTCGATACGACTGCAACGGTCGAAGTCATGAATCGCGTCGGACGGGACCGCGTCTATTTCTCAACCGACTACCCGTGGATGGACATGGTTGAAGGCGGCAACTGGTTCGATCAAGCCGATTTGAGTGACGCCGACCGTTGGCGCATAGGCCGCGCTAACGCAGTCGACCTGTTCAGGCTAAAGCTTGCGCCGACCGCATAGCAAATGGCTCGACGGGTGTTCGCTTTGTGGTTGAAGCGATTGCCACCTCTGCTTACCCGGCACGCCCGTCCACCGGATCGGGCGCCGACAGGCAACCAGCAACTGTTGCACAGCAACCGCTATTGCATGCCGAGCTGCACCACGCACGCAGTAGATCTACTCAAGGGTCGACTACGCCCAAGGCGATCAAAACCGGCAAATGGACCTCCGAGAAGCGGCTCGCCACTGCTTCCAGCTCCTCCGGAGTTTTCATCGCAGCGGCCCCATTCGCAGGCCCGCGAAATTCGCGCAGAATCTCCGCTGCAAAATTTGCCCACTGTGTCGGGCTTGTCAGCCCACGGGTTCGCGCGAGGATAAACAACTGTTGAAGTCTGGGCATAAAGATCGCCGAGGCGGAAACCGGGCTAGCGAGATATTGCACGCGCTCGTCAACCAGTGCCCGCTCGCAGATCGCAGCGTTGAGTCTCGTTGCACGACCACGGTTACTTTCGATACTGGCATCCTGCTCTGCCGTCAGCAATGCCCCGGACGCAGCGAGTAACATCACGGCCTTTACAATCTCGGCAAAAGAAAGAGAAAAGCCACGCTCGCGTACCCTGCTGTCGATTTCGGCGAGCGACGCAGGGCGGTGATCTCCAAGAACATCGACAATTTGCCTGAACGCCTGCTGGTGGAGCCTGACTGTTCCCAGAGCGCCACGCAGGTCCAACGAATCGATAGAACCTGGCACAGCCAGCACTACCCTCGTTTCACGTAACGCCGCCTCTTTTTCGTCGGCGTCGAGAAAGCGCGGAGACTTGACCCAATACTCTCGCCGGAACGACCGGTTCATGCAAAAGTCCCGGACAGTCTCCCGTAGGGAGACATCAGCGGTATCGCTAATCAGCTGCTGTTGTGACGGCCTCAGGTTAAGCTCGTCAAAATGGTCACGCAGGTCCGCCGAACCTGCGTAGGTTAGCCCCGCACCCTCGAGGTCCGGCAAAACTTCGGCAAACGACATGGGTTTCCAGCTATCGGTAAAGTACTCATGTGTCAGATAGCTGGCGTTTTCCGCCAGGAGGTTCTGAACGCGCTCATTGACAGAGGTATTGGCAACCATATAGCCAGGCTGCGCCGAAAGTAGTGTTTTGACATACTCCGTGGCCGCGTCGACCCGATCTTGTATGGATCGCGAAGCGTCGGCTGTACGCATATGCTGAAACAGCAGGTCACGTACGGGCAACATCGGCGCCCAACCTGCCAGCGTGTTGTAACTCAGGTAGAGCACACCGCCCACTCTGAGATGCTTGCGAACAAAGTCGGTAATGAGTCGCCGGTTTTCGTCTGAAACCCAACTCCACACCCCGTGAAGTCCGATGAAATCAAACATCGGCAGTTCGGCCCGCGCGCCGAACTCGGAGAACGATTCATCGTGGAGGTATGCCTTTACCCCTCCTTGTTGCGCCAGCTGACGAGCGAATACCGCATGCGCAACGTTGAAATCGGTGCCGTGCCATTGAACGTCGCTAGCTGCCGCGTGCACATTCACGCTCACTCCGAAACCATACCCAAGTTCGCAGGCGCGAACGACTTCCGGCAACGCGACGCCTGCGGCGAGCAATGGGAGTCTCATCCGCAGAGGACTAAGCTCGTCGCAGTATCCGTACGTATATTCGGTGTTCCGTGCGTAATCAGCGTCGTATTCTTTCAAGTGTTCAATCCTTCCAGTTATCAGGCCATTCGCATCGCTGCCGCACCTTTGACCGGCTGCGACGTTTCCGTACCCGTACTGCTTTCTTCGGCGAGCCGGAACACGCTGACCGAATCGACGAGACGTCCCGCCTCGACGAACGCGTCCAGTGCGAGGATATTAGACTGAAACGCAATGCTGTCGATCACGCCGACGATATCGGTGATCCGTGCGGCACTCCGATCGACGGATGAACGAAGGGGATCGGACCGCACTGGCCGGCATCGGTTGTGCCGCTTCATGACCCGATATGAATAACTTTAAATGCGATTAGCAAAAATACGGGCAAATCCCGGCTTCTGACGATCACATTCGCAATGCGGGAACGAATTCGTTTAATGCCGTCATGGCGCAATGTTGGGAGTCTTCACTCCACCCTGACCGAGCGGCGACAATAGCAACCGGAGCGACAGTGTCCCAGCGCGCACGCGGTGCGGGCTGCATTGTTCCGACAATGCATCTTTCGAAACCCGATCGGATCGCCTATTTTTATTCGTGAGATTTCGTTCCGGCTACAAACCACACAGACGCGAATGTCCATGAATGGCTTAGCGGCAATAAAGCTTTGTCTCGTCCTTTGAATATTCATTCATCGACACGACTAAAGGCATCGTTTCCGTTTGTGCAATTTCACCGCTTCATCGCCTGGCCGAGTCTGACTGCCCGTGTTTGCGAGGTATTGGATGCGAGTCGTTCTCTACGACGAGGACGCGCAGCGGCTTGGACAGACGCTGCGCCAGCACGGCTTGCCGGAAGACGTCGATGTATCCGGCACGGGCGAAGGCATGCAGGTCGTCGTGGTGCTTGCGCACGCTCAGCGCGTTGCGTCGGCCGCCGATCATTGGCTGCGCCGCCTTCCGCTACCCGATGCGTTCATCACCGGATGCACTGCCAGTACGCGCCGCCATTGTCAGCCTGAAACGTGGTGGCCCGCGTCGGTCTGCGACCTCGTCTCGGCCGACGACGAGGACATGCTGCTCAGCGAACTCGCGCTGCGCCTTGCCCGGCTTGCGTCGCTGGAAGCGGTCCTCGCGTCCGACTGGCTGCACAGGCGGGCTATCGGCGAGTCGGCCGTATGGCGCAAAACGCTGCGCGAGGTGGCCGAGGTCGGACGCTTCGGTCGTGGCGCCTGTCTGCTACTTGGAGCAAGCGGTTGCGGCAAGGAACTGCTCGCACGGCTGATTCACGACCTCGACCCTGAGCGCCGCCGGGGTCCGTTCATCGTGGTCGACTGCACGACCCTCAGCCCGGAGCTATCCGGCAGCGAACTGTTCGGTCATGCAAAAGGCGCGTTCACGCACGCCGTCAGCGCTCGAGACGGGGCGGTCACGCTGGCGGATCGCGGCACGCTTTTTCTCGATGAAGTCGGTGAACTCGAATTGCCGTTGCAGGCGCGTTTGCTGCGCGTCATTCAGGAGCACGCGTTCAAGCGCGTCGGCGAAGACATCTGGCGCAAGTCGGATTTCCGGCTTGTCTGTGCGACTAACCGAAATCTTGAAGCCGAGGTGCTGGCCGGCCGCTTTCGCAGCGATCTGTATTTCCGCATGACGCAGTGGACGGTGCGCGCGCCGTCTCTCGCGGAGCGGCGTGACGACATTCCACTGCTGGTCCGGCATTTTCTTGCCGAACACGGCGATCCGGTCCCCCAGGTCATGCCCGAGGTGATGCGGCAACTGGCCGGTGCCGATTATCCTGGCAACGTACGGGAACTGCGCAATGTGGTGCGCCGGATGGCGGACCGGCAGCACGGATTTCGTGTGCTGAGCACCGGATGTCTTGACGGATTCGCCATCGATACGAATACGGCAGGCAACGCCAACGACTGGGAGCAGACCTTCGCCTGCGCGGTGGAAGGCGCGCTGGATGCCGGACTGGGCCTGAAGAATATCGGGCAGATCGCGGAGTCGATCGCGGTGCGGATTGCCGAACGCCGTGCCGGATCGACTGGGCGCGCCGCGGAACTGCTCGGCGTGACGCCGCGTGCGTTGCAATTGCGCCGGCAAGGACGTCCGTCGGACACCGGCTAATCAGCCGGCGGCCACATCCGTTGAACGGTACGCGGCCGGCACTTGCGAGCGCCGCAACAGGCGCAGTGCATTGCCGCCCGCGATAGCGGCAAAAGCGGCTGGCGACGGTCGCAGCGCACGGATCTTCGCCAGTTCGAGACCCGGATGCAGCCACGGCCCATCCGAACCGAACAGCAACTTGGCCGGCCCCGCTCGCGCGAATGCTTCTTCGAGCAGATCGAAGCGCCGCACGCCTGCTGTGTCGGCAAACAGATTCGGATAGCGCACGATAAGGTCGATGACCTGCCGCTGCGCGGCCCAATCGTCGGCAAAACTGCCCAGATGTGCGAACACGAACGCGACATCCGGATGCGTCTGTGCGAGCAGGCTCAGCGCGCCGGTTTCGCCGCCCGGGTCATACAGCACGGGCAATTGCCAGCGCTGCGCGGCGTCGCACACCTGCCGGTGAATGCGCGCGTCATGACGATGAACCTTGATGCCGCGCAAGCCAAGATGCATCACGGCTTCTTCGATCATCCGATGCATCCGCTCGCGGTCACGTTCGGCATGCACCATTGCGAAGCCGATCCAGCGGCGCGGATCGGCGCGCACGATGGCGGCAACGTCGCGATTGCCTTGCGCATAGTCCGACTGGAACACCGGCAGAAGGATCGAGCGGGCGATGCCGGCTTCGCTTGCACGGCGCGCATACGCGGTAAGCGGAGCAGTCGTGTCCCACGGCCCGGTCATGCCGTCACCCTGCCCTGCGTGCACATGAAAATCGACGATCATGTCGACCACTCGAACTGTCCGCCCGCCGGGCGGACGGCCCGGTTCCCGCGCGCATAGGGCGACGACAAGCCCGTGGGCAACAGGTTAGTAATCTTCAACGGCCCGGGGCCGACTCTCATCTCCACGTTCTTCAGTTGCTGGTTCATCACGTGGTCGCGCAGCGCGCGCACCAGCGTGTGCTCGACCGCGCGCAGTGCGCTGGGGTCGAGATTGGCCACTGCCACGCTCAAGCCGGTATTGCCGTGGTTATTCGCGCACCAGAGATGCAATCGCAAGCGTTGCGGCAGGTTGCGCGACATGCCGACATAAACCGGGTTGCCGCCGCGCCGCAGGATATAGACGCCTGCACCCGTTACCTTAGCCGGTGCCTTTTCGAGAGGCAGCCAGTCCTCCCATTTCAGATGCACCGTAACCGACTTGGCCATCGACTCGAACTCGAATTGCGGTGCGGCGCCCTCATAAAGATGGGCACCCGGATACTGCGGCATGAGACTGAGCCCAAGCAGCGTGAGCACGCCCTGCCGCTGTCGTGCAAGCAGACAGGCCTGACAGCATGCCCCCGAACTCTGCAGGCTTGCGGTGCCGATGCGCGGCTGCGTGCTCACCCGGCGCGCGCGCGCAATGATCTGCCGCAAGTCCCGAATCAGCGCGTGCGGCGGCGTGCCGGGCGGATAGCGGCGCACCTCGGCGATGAGCCGCATCGCGCGGCGCATGCGCCACGGCGCGAGTTCAAGCGTTTCACCCTCTGCGGTCTTAAACATGCTGGCGTTCCTCCATCAAAGAGCGGCTGGCCGTAACGTGTCCGGTGCCGGGCAGCCGAACGGCAAGCGCGGCCATCGCCGACAGCAGCGCATCGATATCGGCCGCGCAGTGATTCGCGCGGATCACGACAGCCAGCGCGTAGCGTCCCTGATGCTGACGCAGCAGCGCGGTACGAAAGCCGCTGCTGCGCAGCCCGGCGTGCAGCGCCAGCGTCCGCTCCGCCGTATCCAGATGCATCTGCTGCAGCGGATGATCGCGTCGTGAGGCCTGCAGGTCCGGCAGGCAGGTGCGCACCAGCCATCGCAAGCCGGCGTGCAGATGCCTTAGCAACAGCAGCAAGCCCGCACGCAGTTGTGCGCCTTCGCGCCGGTTGATCTCCAGCGCGTTGAGTCCCGCGAGCAATGCAGTCTGGCTCGCGGCGCTGCAATGCGACTGCGTCGGGCCATCGCGGGCGATTTCGCGCACCAGCCCATCTGGACCGCACAGTGTCGCCAGCGGCGCACCGAAAGCCTTGGCCCACGACGCAAGCAACAACACCGGTTGTGCCGGCGCGAGACCGGCGTACCGCACCGCTCCGCCGCCTCCATGCCCCCACGGATGACGCATCGACGGACGCTCGCCCATCAAGCCGAGCATTTGACTGTGATCGACCACGATCAACCCTCCGTGACGGCCCACCAGTTTCAGATAGCGTCCAATCGGCACCACCCCGCCGTCGACGCGCGTCGCGTCGGTCATCACGGCGGGCGGCCTCGCGCTGCGCCGCTTCTTGATCCGCTGCGCCAGATCCGCAAGGTCGCCGTGATGAAACCATGCGACCGGCATGCCCATGCCCGTCGCACGTTCGAGGCCCCATCGCATCACCGGATACAGCGCTTCGTCCGCAATCAGTGCGTGCGTGCGCCCTAGCCGGTCAAACACGTCGATCGCGAGATGCAGTGTCGAAGGCGCGACCAGACCCGCTTCACAGCCTTGCAACGCGGCGGCCTGCGCCGCAAGCCAGCTGGCGAGCGGCGCGGCCGCGAGCGATGCAGGCGTGCCCGTCGTCAGCGCCGCATAGTCGCCCAGTTGCGCGGCAGGATGCTGCAGGCCCAGATAAAGCGCTGATGCAAAATCGATCATTGCGTATTCCGTGTTGCCTTGGCCGTGGCCTTGCTTGCTGCTTCAGGTGCTGCGTTGCGTGTTTCGTCGCGCGTCGCTTCAGCTCACGCAGCCTGGATGCCCTTCTGTTCGTTGAGGCGCCGCAACAGATGCATGCCGGGCACCTGCACGTCCACCGGTTCCGCACCCACGTCGATGCCCGTCACGGCACGGTACGAATGGATATACGTCTGGATCTCCGGCCGGAAGAACGCCGCCCAGTTCGCTGCGTTGACCGGATCGTTGATCGAGTTCCAGTCGCCCCATCGGATCGACGACACGATCTGTTCGCCTGTCGTGGCGAGTTGCCAGAATTGATAGGTGTTCGTGTCGCCCCAGCCCTGCAGCTTGCGCATGCTTTCCACCGAATGCATCCAGGGTTCCGGATAGGCAACCATCGCGCGACGCGGCAGATACTCGCGGAATTCCGGCCGTGCGAGCAGCCACTGTTGCATCATCATTTCCACACGCGAGGTGGTGGGCATGTCGCGGAACTGGTTGTGCGCGCCCTCGGAGAGGATCAGATGCACTTCTCGCAGCGCGTTGAGCAGCGGGAAACCGTCCGGTACGACCGTGGTGTCGTCCGCCTGACGGAAGAACGGCACGCACAGATTCAGCAGCGTATGGAACGCGGCGAGGAACTTGCTGCGGTTGTCGGCGGCGTGGATTTTCGGCACGGCGCGGCCAATCAGCTTGAAGCCGTATTCGTGCTGGTATTCGGCGGCACGGCGTTCGATCGGCAGACGATGCTGTTCGTCCTGTACCCAGCCCCAGATCAGGTTGTTCAACGGCCGCAGCGAATCGAGTTCGATCTGGTTCAGCGGATCGCGTGGCCCGCCTGACACGTTCTGGAAGCGGCGAGAGATCGCATTCATCGTCTGCACGAGTTGCATTTCCTCCATCCAGTAGCTCCAGATCAACTCGATCAGCGGGGGGTAGGTGAGCTTTGCCGAGATGTCGTCGTTCCAGCTTTGCAGCCACAGACGGCGTTCGTTCCAGCCCGGTCGTTCCGGAATGGGTTCGCCGTTGGGGCCGTGCCTGACCGTCACCGCCGTTGTGGTTGTCTGGTTGATCACGGTGGTTTCCGCGTCAAGTGCATCTTCGGCAGCTCCCTGCGCATCCGTACCTTGCAGCGCCTGCACAACCCGACGCAGGTAGGGCAACGTCGGCGATGTTCCGCTCCCGCCGAAGTACTGCTGGTCGATATCGGACCCCACCGTGATGTTCAGTCCGAGGCGCTCGTTGGCGAGATTCACGGCAGCCGGATCGAGAAGCAGCAACTGCGCGATCCTCGCCATATCCGGGCCTTTGGGCACAACACCGCCCCAGGTAACGACAAACGCTTCAGTGGCGACTTTCAGCGCGCGATAGGCGTCGGTATCGGTGAACGGCAGAAAACGGCGGCGGCTGAGCTGTTGTGCGCCGATATGCATCGAGGTCGGTGTGCCGCTGGCGAGGTCGGCTTCCTTGGGGAAGAACAGTCGGTCGATCTGCGTGACATAGTTGCTCCAGCTCAGCATGTCCGCGTTGAGCTTGATCAGCAGCCACAGCGCAATGTCGCCGGTCAGCGCGCGCGTCGTGCGCTGCAGGCTGATCGACCTGGGCGGCCTGTAGTCACCCGGATCGGCCGGACCGGAACTGGCGGAGATTGGATCGAAGGGGGGAGGTTGATAGTCCGCGACGGGCAGACCGGCGCCGGCTTTCACCACTGATGGCACATTCGCGCCGCTGGCCACGGGCGGGGCGGCTGCCGCGGGCGGTGCAGCGGCGGCCGCTTCGATGGCCGGCGCAAATGCCGCTGCCGGAGGTGTTGCAGCGGGAACTTCTGTCGGCGGAAACTGAAAATTGCTTTGCAGCAAATCGACTTCCGCACCGGAGAAGAGCTCGATCGCGAGTTGTATGCGAAGACTGTCTGGCTGGTCCGTGAAGTCGACCAGTTCGGTCAACACCTTGTCGATCGCACGCGACAGATCACTGATCCGCTTCGGTTGCTGCTGCTCTACGGGAATCAGTTTGATCATGACATCGACTGTGTCCCCGGGCTGAAACGTCAACTTGCCGGAGTGGATATCCTTATCGCCAATCTTGCCTGTGATCTTGAGCCAGTTGCCGTGGACGACGGTGGAGGGGTCCCCCACATCGTATTCGCCTTGCGAATTCAGTTTGACGTTCAGCTTCAACGTGACCGAAACAGGTTTGGAAGCCATCGTATTTCTCCTTCAGAGAATCATGCGTATGCGGCAAGGGGCGTACTGATCGTCTGACGCTGGTTCAGCGCGACGCTCAGTTGCGCACTACCCGCGCTCCATGGCAAATAACCGGCAAGCGCCCAGCGCTGCAGCAGCTCGGCAATGACCTTCAATTCCTGGCTCGCGGGCAGCAGACCGCTGTAGCGCGCCTGACCCAGTACCGCGAATGCAAGCGTCGGCGTATCGGCAAGAAACTGTTGCGGCCGCGCCTTCACCGCATGCCACATGCGCAGCAGATGCTGGGGATGCCGGTCGGGCAGCCGCAGCACGGCACCCAGACTGCGGCCCCGCAGCGCGGGAGGACGCATCCCCAGCAGCACCGTGACGAACTGCGGTATCGCGCGGTCTAGCGTGTCGAACGCCTTGCGCTGTCCCGGGTTCATCTGCGAGCGCGGATAGAGCCTTTCCCACACTTGCTCCAGTTGATCCCATTGCGGATGCGGATAGAGCGCCTTGCCCATCGCGACCGACAACTTCACGCGTATCCACGGCGCCGGATGCGGATCGTCCAGATTGATCCGAAGGACGAATGCTCGCGGAAGACTGACGACGCTCATCAAACCGCAGGTTGCCGCGATACCCACTCTCGACACCGCCCACAGGTCGGCGAGAATCTCGCTGATCCAGCGCTCCCACGCGCCCCACACCGGCTGCCCGTGAGCCGTTCTTGCCGGTGATGCGCGCTTGTACGCATTGGCCAGATCGAGCAGCGCCGCGGCCTGATGACCGACCTCGTGAAAGAGCGACGCCGCGACGCCCGTTCCCACCATCCGCTCGCGCGGCATTCTGATGACGGCCACCGGGTTGTTGCCGCCGCCGGGCAAGCGGGTTCGCGCACGCCGGATCGCACCGCCATGCCCGCGCTCGACATAGCAGATGACAGGCGGCGCGGCGATGGGCACGCCCGGCTGCCTGAGGCCGTCCTGCGCGGCGACGTCGAGCCCTGAGAGCCAGACGCCGGTTCCATGCTGGCTGCGTTGCGTCAGCACCTCTGCGAAGATCTCGAAGTGCGTCAGCGCCGCATGAAAATACAGCTTCAGCAATGCGTAGCGACGCTGCGCCAGCGCGACGTTATGAGGTGTGGCGGCAATCTCGCGCAACTGCCGCAGGAAGTGCGCGATCTGCACGCGCAGTTGCCGCCTCGCCGCCTGCATATGCTTCTCGATTGCCGCCATCGCTTCATCGCTGACGTTGGCCGCCGGCACCATCGGCATTTGCAGCGCGTAGGGCAGTTGCGCATCCAGACGTGCCCGTATGCCGAGCACTTCCTGTTCAAGCAGCCGCAGCGCCTGGGCGCAAGGACTCGTCGCGGAGGACATCGCGGCGCTCAGTAAGCGGTGCGGTGCTGCGGAGTCAGGTACAGGATGATCGCGCGCCCGTTGCGCGACCGGCGCCAGTGTCCGCTGTGCGCCATGCCATGCCCAACCGATGTGCCGCATGAAGGACAACTGGTGCCGGCGGGAGCGCCGTAGCCGTTCTGGCTGTAGCCGTTTTGGCCGTAGCCGCTCTGGCTGTAGCGCGCGGGCATGCCTGGCGCGGCGCCTGGCTGCGGCAGGCGGCCAGTCGACGATGCGGGCCCGAAGATCGGCGTCGCGTTTTGACGCGCCGCGCCGATGCCGTTTTGCGCAATCGTGCGCATCGCGGTCAAGAGCCCCGGTGCGACCTGGCGCGTGCCGCGCAGGAACGCGATACGCGCGGCCCGCGCCGGCGGAACATGCGAAGGAACCGCGCTGAGATGATGGGCCGCGTGCTGGCCGATGCGCACCAGCCGGCGTGCAACTTCGAACTCGCGGTCTTCGTTGCTCAGCCCTTCCAGTTCGAGCCCGAGCGCACTGCCTGCCATGCCGGCCAGCTTGCCGCCGATCAGACCGCCAGCGCCCGGCACGACCAGATTGCCCAAGGTGCTGCCGACAATCGGCAACGCGGATTTCACAGCGGACTTCAGGATTCCGCCCAGCGCCTTACCGGCCGACGACTTCGCGAAGTTGGTGGCCACGCGCCCAACCGATTTGATAAGGCCTCCGAGGAACTGCTCCATCTCCTGTTCGGAGTTCACGGCAAGGAGTTCGGCCGCGAGTTCCATTTCCTGCATTTCGCCGGACATCTCGGTCTCGAACTCGTTTTCGAATTCCGTCTCGCCGGCCTCGAACTCATTCTCGAACTCGTTGGCAAATTCGCTCTCCAGTTCCTGACCAAACTCGCCAGCCAGTTCCGGGGAAAGCTCCTGTTCAAACTCGTTGTAGCCAGGGCCCCAACCGCCAGGCCTGGACGTCCCGATATCGTGCATTTGCCTCTCCTTGACTGAGGTTGGCGAGAACGAAATCTCGCGTGCCCCGTTCAATGCAGAGGGCGTGCCAGCCGGAGAAAACTATCGGATACGTTGAAGGACAAGGCTTCGAACCGGGCGCCGCGTGACCGGAAGCGAATCGCGCTTCGCAGTTCCACGCGCAAAGCGGCATCGCGCGCGAAGCAGGCTTCGTGCAGCCCACGGTCGCCGCTACTGCGTTTATCTATCGTCCCGCAATCGTGCGGCCGTACTCCTCCGTACCGGACATCATCCACAGATTTGTATCGGTACTGTACAGATCGGCCCCGTTAAACTCCCGTAAAATCATCGATTCCTGAGACCACTCATGTCCTTCGAACTTCTGAGCGCCTTGCCCGCCGGCATTCTGTTCGCACTCGTCACGAGCATCACGCCAGGCCCGAACAACACCATGCTGCTAGCATCGGGCGTCAACTTCGGCTTCCGGCGGACGTTGCCGCATATCCTCGGCATCAGCGCAGGTGTTGTGTTGCTGATGCTGTCGGTGGGTTTCGGTCTCGGCGAGGCGTTTCAGCGCTTTCCGCTGTTGTACACGGTGCTCGAAACGGCCAGCGTCGTGTATCTGCTCTATCTCGCATGGAAGATCGGCACCGCCGGCGAAGTGCAGGTCCGCAAGGGCGAACGGCGTCCCATGCGCTTTCTTGAAGCCCTCATGTTCCAGTGGGTCAACCCGAAAGCATGGATGATGGTGCTCACCGCCGCGACCACCATTCATCTGAGCCCGAACTTCGGCACCAACGCGCTGATCATGGCCGTGCTGCTCTATGTCGTGGGTCTGCCGTGCATCTGTCTGTGGGCTGCGTTCGGCACGGCGTTGCGCCGGGTGCTGTCGAAGCCGCGCTGGCTGCGCGCGTTCAATGTGGTGATGGCGGTGCTGCTCGTGCTGTCGCTGTATCCGATCGCGCTGCGGGCGCTTGGCTAAGCTCGGGCCGAACGCGCTCTTATCTGCCGATCCGCTCGATAAACCGCCACAACGCGTCGTCGGTCGAATGCGGTACGTTGAAGCGAAACCACGCACTAGGCGCATCGTCGGGACGAAAGTACGAGCCGGGCGCTAGCCAGATACCGTCGGACAGCGCGGCCGTTGCGACGGCGCCGGCCTCCTCCGGCGCGATCGGCAAGCGCACCCATAGGAACAATCCGGCGCGCGGCCGGTGGAACACCTCCAGTCCGCACGCATCGAGCCGGTCCTCGACAGTCGCATGCGCCGCCCGCAACCGCTCGCTCACGACATCGACGTGCCGCGCATAGCGGCCCTCGTGCACCACCTTGTCGACGATCCGCTCGATCGCCTCCGACGACGTCAAGCCCACCGCCATCTTCGTGCGCGCCAGTTCGCGCAGCACGTCGCGCTCGGCGATGACGTAGCCGCAACGCAACGACGGCGTCACCGTCTTCGAAAAGCCGCCCACGTACAACACGCGATGCAAGCCTTCCATCGCGGCGACGAGCGGCGCACCGGGCGGTGCGAGTTCGCGGCTGACGTCGTCTTCGACGACCCACATCCGGTGACGCTCGGCGATCTGCAACAGCCGGAACGCGGCGGCCATCCCGTAGGTCGCACCGGTCGGATTCTGCAGCGTCGTGTTGATGAAGATCGCCTTCGGCCGATGCGCGGCGGCGAGCGTCTCCAGCGCGTCGGTATCGATACCGGCCGGCGTGCGCGGCACGCCATGCACCTGCAAACCCGCCAGCTTCAGGATTTGCAGCAGATTGCAGTAGCCGGGATCTTCGACGATCACGGCATCGCCCGCGCGCAGCAGTGTGCGCACGATCAGGTCGAGCGCCTGCGTGGCGCCCTGCGTCAGCAGCACGTTCGGCACGTCGACCGGCAAGCCGCGCCGGTCCATTTGCTCGGCGATCCGCGCGCGCAACGGCGCGAAGCCGTAAGGGTGCCCATAGTCGCCGAGCCGCGCCGCGGGCACCCGGCTCATCGCACGCAGTGCGTGTTGCAGACCGCTTTCGTTGATCCACTCGTTCGGCAGCCAGCCGCCGCCCGCCTTGATGGGCACCGAATGATCGGCGAACACGTCGGACAGCAACCATGTCGCCGTCAGGCTGGGCGGCTGCCAGTCCGCCATGCTCGTGCGCGCCGTTTGCGCGCGCGGTGCGACCCGAAAGCCCGAGCCGCGCCGCGCGACGACGAGACCCATCGAAACAAGACGGTTGTACGCCTCCGTCACCGTGAATGTGCTCAGCGCGTGCGCATGCGCCAGTTGCCGCACGGACGGCAGCAGCGCGCCGGCGCGCAGCGCCTGCGTGTCGATGGCGCGCGCAAAGGCTTGCACTACCTGCTCGACGAGCGTCGGCGCAGTGCGGCGGTTACGGTCCAGTTCAAGTTCGATCATCGCGGCGAGACGGGCAAAAGTTGCATGCGGTTGTATGCGAAACCAACACAGTTGACTGGATTCTGCCAGCACAGTTAGCAGCGCAGCACCTTAACTGTTTATGTCCTGCATTTAATCGCGGGCGCTACAGTTGCGCTACCACTTCGAGGAGAAAAACATGACTTCGCGCCCCGTCATAGACGACCTGTCGTCGTTCTGGATGCCATTCACCGCCAATCGCCAGTTCAAGGCCGCGCCGCGCCTGCTGGAATCGGCGAAAGGCATGTACTACCGCACGACGGACGGTCGCGAAGTGCTCGACGGCTGCGCAGGTCTCTGGTGCGTGAACGCGGGCCACGGCCGCGACGAGATCATCGCCGCGATCACAAAACAGCTCGCCACGCTCGATTACGCGCCGACGTTCCAGATGGGCCATCCGCTCGCCTTCGAGGCGGCCGCGAAAGTCGCGGAACTGATGCCGGCCGGGCTCGACCGGATTTTCTTCACGAACTCGGGCTCCGAGTCAGTCGATACGGCGCTGAAAATCGCGCTCGCCTATCACCGTGTGCGCGGCGAAGGGCAACGCACCCGGTTGATCGGCCGCGAGCGCGGCTATCACGGTGTCGGCTTCGGCGGCATTTCGGTCGGCGGTATCGCGCCCAACCGCAAGGCATTCTCGGGTGCGCTGCTGCCGGCTGTCGATCATCTGGCGCATACCCATCATCTCGAACACAACGCGTTCTCGAAGGGCCAGCCGGCATGGGGCGCGCATCTCGCGGAAGAACTCGAGCGGCTTGTCACGCTGCACGACGCGTCGACGATCGCCGCGGTGATCGTCGAGCCCGTCGCCGGATCCACGGGCGTCCTCGTCCCGCCGCAAGGCTATCTGCAGAAGCTGCGCGACATCTGCACGAAGCACGGCATTCTGCTGATCTTCGACGAAGTGATCACGGGCTTCGGCCGTCTCGGGAAAGCGACCGCAAGCGAATATTTCGGCGTGACGCCGGATCTGCTGACGATGGCCAAAGCAATCAACAACGCGGCCATTCCGATGGGTGCGGTCGCCGCGAGCCGCACGGTGCACGACGCGATTGTCGGTAGCGGCGCACCGGGTGCGATCGAGCTGTTCCACGGCTATACCTATTCCGCGCACCCGGTGGCGGCGGCCGCCGCGATCGCGGCGCTCGATCTGTATCGCCGCGACGATCTGTTCGCCCGGGCTGCGTCGCTGGCGCCTGCGTTCGAAGCGGCCGCTCACGCGCTGCGCGATGCGACGCACGTGAAAGACATCCGCAATCTCGGCCTCGTGGCGGGCATCGAACTCGAACCGCGCGACGGCGCGCCGGGCGCGCGGGGCTATGAAGCGTTCGTCAAATGCTTCGAGGCCGGCGTGCTGGTT
>DASXXR010000319.1:0-20835 GCA_036502945.1 Paraburkholderia sp.
CGCATCGTCGGCTGACGCGCGCTTTTGACGCGTGATCGGGAAGTCGAGCGCGTCACCGTACTCACAAAAACAGGCAAGGAATTCGAATGAAGATTGCAGTGTTGCCCGGCGACGGCATCGGTCCGGAAATCGTCAAGGAAGCAGTCAAGGTTCTGAACGCGCTCGACGAAAAGTTCGAGCTCGAAGAAGCGCCCGTCGGCGGCGCGGGATATGAGGCGCAGGGGCATCCGCTGCCCGAATCGACGCTCGCGCTGGCCAAGGCCGCCGATGCGATCCTGTTCGGCGCGGTTGGCGACTGGAAGTACGACTCGCTCGAACGCGCACTGCGCCCGGAGCAGGCCATTCTCGGCTTGCGCAAACATCTGCAACTGTTCGCCAACTTCCGTCCGGCGATCTGCTATCCGCAGCTCACGGGCGCGTCGTCGCTGAAGGAAGAAATCGTTTCAGGCCTCGACATCCTGATCGTGCGCGAACTGAACGGCGACATTTACTTCGGGTCGCCGCGCGGTGTGCGCGAGGCGCCGGATGGTCCGTTCGCGGGTGCGAAGGAAGGCTTCGACACGATGCGTTATTCGGAGCCGGAAGTGCGCCGCATCGCCCACGTCGCGTTCCAGGCCGCGCAAAAGCGCGGCAAGAAGCTGACGTCGGTCGACAAGGCGAATGTGCTCGAGACTTCGCAGCTCTGGAAGGACGTGATGATCGACGTTGCGAAGGAATACGCAGACGTCGAGCTGTCGCACATGTACGTCGACAACGCGGCGATGCAGCTCGTGAAGGCGCCGAAGTCGTTCGATGTGATCGTCACCGGCAACATGTTCGGCGATATTCTCTCCGACGAGGCCGCGATGTTGACCGGCTCGATCGGCATGTTGCCGTCGGCATCGCTCGACAAGAGCAACAAGGGCCTGTATGAGCCTTCGCACGGTTCGGCGCCCGACATCGCGGGCAAGGGCGTGGCCAATCCGCTCGCGACGATCCTGTCGGCGGCGATGATGCTGCGCTATTCGCTGAACAAGGCGGAGCAGGCCGCGCGCATCGAAAGTGCCGTGCAGAAGGTGCTCGAGCAGGGCTACCGCACCGGCGACATCCTGACGCCGGGGTGCAAGCAGGTCGGCACGGCGGCGATGGGCGACGCGGTTGTCGCGGCGCTGTAAGCCAAGCCGGCTTCGAAGTTATCGGCTCATCTGTTGATGTTGTGCAGTTATCGCGTGAATCGGCCACTTTAGTGTCGATTCACGCCAGAAAGCGGCGGCCAGGCCGTCCGATTCGGGTTTTCGTGTAGACTCTTGCGATGGCGCAGACTCCTCAAATCTCCTTGATTTCGAGCATGCACGGCAAAACGGCCCGTGCGGTCAAGCTCGCCATCACCACCAAAATGATTACCCTGAAAACGATCACGAAGCACTGATCGTCCGTCGTGCCCGCCCTGTCTTCCCCGCGCGGTCATGCCGGGCAAAGTAGCGGGGAAGCGTCCACTCGAAGGGTATGAAGTCATGAACGTAGGTCTCGTAGGTTGGCGCGGCATGGTCGGCAGCGTCCTGATGCAACGTATGCAACAGGAGCGCGACTTCGATCTGATCGAACCGGTGTTTTTCAGCACCAGCAATGCGGGCGGCAATGCGCCGTCGTTCGCCAAAAACGAGACCAGGCTCAAAGACGCATCCAGCATCGACGACCTGAAGAAGTGCGATGCGATCATCTCCTGCCAGGGCGGCGATTACACGAACGAAGTGTTCCCAAAGCTGCGTGCAGCGGGTTGGAAGGGCTACTGGATCGACGCCGCATCGTCGCTGCGGATGAAGGACGACGCGGTCATCATTCTCGATCCGGTCAACCTCGATGTGATCAAGAACGCGCTCGTCAAGGGCCAGAAGAATTTCATCGGCGGCAACTGCACGGTCAGCCTGATGCTGATGGCAATCGGCGGGCTGTTCCGCGAGAACCTCATCGACTGGATGACGGCGATGACGTATCAGGCCGCATCGGGTGCCGGCGCGCAGAACATGCGCGAACTGCTGCAGCAAATGGGCACGCTGTATGGCGCGGCGAAGGAAGATCTGGCGGATCCGTCGTCGGCGATTCTCGACATCGACCGGCGCGTGCTTGCGGCAATGAACAGCGACCGCATGCCGACCGAACACTTCGGCGTGCCGCTCGCCGGCTCGCTGATTCCGTGGATCGACAAGGATCTCGGCAACGGCATGTCGAAGGAAGAGTGGAAGGGCGGCGCGGAAACCAACAAGATTCTCGGCAAGCCGGCCATGGGCGAGCCGGGCTCGATTCCGGTCGACGGCTTGTGCGTGCGCATCGGCGCGATGCGCTGCCACTCGCAGGCGCTGACAATCAAACTGAAGAAGGACGTGCCGCTTGACGAAGTCAACGGCATCCTCGCATCGGCGAACGACTGGGTGAAGGTTGTGCCGAATGAGCGCGATGCTTCGATGCGCGACCTGTCGCCGGCCGTGGTGACGGGCACGCTGACGGTGCCGGTCGGCCGTCTGCGCAAGCTCGCGATGGGCGGCGAGTATCTGTCGGCGTTCACGGTCGGCGATCAGCTGCTGTGGGGGGCCGCCGAACCGCTGCGCCGGATGCTGCGCATTCTGCTCGACAAGTAAAGTAAACTACGCGCTTCCGACGCGTGGACTTCAGCTGCGTAATTCGAAAGCGTCGCGATTCTCGCGGCGCTTTTTTCATTGTGTGTTCCGAAATCTTGCCTTTGTTCATTGCCAACAAGTATCGCCAACAACGGCTGCGCTACGACGCGCCAAGGGTTCTGATGATCGCTCGACGCCATTTCCTGCAAACCGTATCGCGCAGCGCGGCGTGCCGTATCGCGGTAGCTGCTGCTATCGCGGTTCTTTCTGTGACTGGCGGTACGTGTGCCGCACAGGGGACGGTCGCCGGCGCCGCGAGCGCACCAACGGTGGGTGCAGCGCCGCTTCAGGTTACGGTTCATTCCGGGCAATCGCTCAACGACCTGGCCATCGCGGCCACGCAATCGCATGATCCCGCCGTGCTGGTGCGGGCGTCGCGTGCGCTGTTCGATGCGAACCCCAGCGCGTTCATGAAGAACGATCCCAGCCGGCTCAAAATCGGCGCGGTGTTGCATGTGCCGCCACTCGATGCGTCGGGTGCGGCGGTGAACGCTTCGTCTGCTGCGGCAGCGTCCGCGCCGGTTGGTGCGGCGAGCGCGGCTACGGTGGCGGGGAGTGGTGCTAGTGCGCCGGCTGTGGCTGCGGCTGCAACGACAGTGGTTAAAGGAGCCAATGCGCCGGCTGTGCCCTCGGCCGCGGTGGTAAAGGGCGCCAGTGCACCGGCTGTGTCCGCGACGGCAACGGTCAAGGGAGCCAGCGAACCGGTCGCGCCCGCAACCGCAGCGGTAACCGGCGCCAGTTCACTGGCGATGCCCGCAACCGCCGCCGCTCCCGGAGCCATCACTCCGGCCGCGCCAGCAACTGCGACGGCAACTGCCGCCAGCGCGCCGGCCGCGCCCGCAGCAGCAACAGTCGACGGCGCCAGTGCACCAGGCCAGACCGCTTCCTCATCCGCCGCGAACGTCGCAAGTGCGTCATCTGTCGCCACGCCATTGGTGAGTGTTGCTTCAGCACCGGCGTCCGTTTCGCGGGTTGCCGGGGCGAGCGCGCCGCAACCCGCCACGGCAAGCGGCACGAATGTCTGGGCGGGCTCGGTGCAGGCTTCGGCAAACGAAGCAGCAGGTACCCCGGCATCGCCTGGCAACGCGCCGATGGCTCCTTCAGCTGACGCAGGGCAGCCGGCATCGCAGGCGCGTACCCAGCTTTCGAGTCTTCAGCAACTGCTGGCGCTGAAGAACCGTGTGCTAATGGAGCTTCAGAAGCATGGCATCGGCAAACCGACCGGTGCGCCGCCGGCCGGCAGCGGCGTGGCCGCTCGCGGCCAGTCGCCTGCGCAAACCTCGACTGGCGCTTCCGCGGTTGCGGCAGCGCCTGCCGCGATGAACCCACCCGCAGCAGCGACGGTCGCTGCGACGCCAACAGCCGCGCCTTCCGCGCTGTCGAAGCAGGAGTTCGTCGGCGCGGCAGCGTTGGTCGGCGCGGCGCTGGCTGCGCTAGTCGCCGGCCTTGCGATGCGTCAGCGCAGACGGGCGGCAGGTCGGGCGCTTGCCGAACGGTCGTCTGCCGAAGCTGCGGCCGCGGCTGCCGTTGCCGAGGCCGCTCCCGATGCCGTCATGCCACGGGAAACAGCCGTGGCGCGCGATGACGGCGCGGCCCATCATGTGCCGGAAACGGGGCGCGGCGTCGCGAATGAATATGACGCGGCGGCTGAACACAAAGAGGCAACATCGCTCGAATTGCCCGCGGACGAATGGGCTGCGGCGCCGGTGCCGCACGTGTCGCCCGAGCACCCTGAGCCTGCTCCTGAACTGCCAGCGTCGCCGGCACAGCACAGCGAGCCGGTCGAGTCAGCAGAGATGTCCGCCGATGAAGAAGCGACGGACACGGCGGCTGTGGCCGCGACAAACGAGTCGCAGCAAGATCCCGCGCACGCGTCCTTGCCCGAAGCAATCGCCGCCGAAGAGGCTCCTGACAGCCACGCGCAACAGCCCGAGCCTTATGCCGACGGGTTGGCGGGCGAGCTCCCGACGCCGCCGCACGAACTGCCCGCTGACATTGCTGCATCGTCGCAAGAATTGACGGCAGCTACCGGGCAACATCCTGTCGAGCCCAGCGAGCACGCAGTTGAAGAGCCGCTCGCAGCATCACAAGCGGAAGACTCCGACCACCCGCTAGCGCCGCCGCAATTTCCACGCGCCGCACTCGATGCGCTCGGCAGTCTGGACATGTCGCTGCCGCCGCGGGTCGAACCGGACGCTACGACCGCCGTCGAGCAGGCCACGCAGCCTGTCGTCGCGCCCGAAGTGACCGCCCGGCAGGCCGTCCCGACCGCCCAACCCGAAGCGCCGCGGGTCGCTGATGAAATCGAAGCAGGCATGGTGGGCGCCGGAGCGATCGCCGGGATGGGGGCGGCACGTTACGGTCCGCTGGCGCTCGACTTCGATCTCGAATTGCCGCCGAGCCTCGCCCAGCCGCTTTCGACCTTCACCCCGGAAGAGCTTTCCCGGATCGCGCGCAACAAGCTGGAACTGGCTGCCGAATACATCGAACTCGGCGACGTATCGGGCGCGCGGACGCTGATCAACGAAGTGATCGAATCAAACGACGCCGCCACGCGCAACGACGCCCGCACGATGCTGTCGACCCTTGCTCCGCTGTCGTGATGCGGATCGCGCTTGGCGTTCAGTACGACGGGGCCGCATTCTGCGGCTGGCAATCGCAGCCGCACGGCAAGACGGTCCAGGACGAACTGGAGCGCGCGCTGCGTGAATTCGCTCAAACGCCGTTGCAGACGGTGGCGGCGGGCCGTACGGACACCGGCGTCCATGCGCTCGGGCAGGTCGTCCATTTCGATACGGACCTCGACCGGACCGATTTTTCGTGGGTCCGCGGCACGAACGCGTTCATTGAGGCGCCGGTTGCGGTGCAGTGGGCGAAGCCGATGCCGGACACGTTTCACGCGCGTTTCTCGGCATTCGAGCGAACCTACTACTACGTGCTGTACGTGCATCCGGTGCGCTCGCCGCTGCTCACGGGCCGCGCGGGCTGGGTGCATACGCCCCTCGACGCCGACGCGATGCGCGCCGCGGCCGCGTGCCTGATCGGCGAACGCGACTTCTCAGCCTTCCGTTCGTCGGAATGCCAGGCGAAGACGCCCGTCAAGCATCTCTATCAGATCGACATTCGCCGGCAGGGTGACTTCATCCATCTCCGGTTTCGCGCGAACGCGTTTCTGCATCATATGGTGCGCAATCTGATGGGATGCCTCGTCGCGGTTGGGCGCGGGCGTTATCCTGTCGACTGGCTCGCCGATGTGCTGGCAAGCCGGGACCGCAATCTCGCCGCGCCGACTTTCATGCCCGACGGTCTTTATCTTGCGCAGGTGGGCTATCCCGGCGAGTTCGCCGTGCCGGCCGCGCAGACGGGCAGCCTGCCGTGGAGCAACGTTTGGACAGACGAACAGCCATCATGAATGCAAGTCAAAGCCAGCCGGCGGATGCCGGCGCCGCCACCCGCCAAACCGGCGGCGTGCCGCACCGCACGCGCGTCAAGCTGTGCGGCCTGTCGAAAACATCCGACGTCGAACACGCCATCAATCTCGGCGCCGACGCGATCGGCCTTGTGTTCTATCCGCCGAGCCCGCGCTCGCTCAGCGTGGCGCAGGCAGTCGAAATAACGCGCAATTTGCCGCCGTTCCTGTCAGTAGTGGGGTTGTTCGTGAACGCAACGCCCGACTGGGTGCGTGACGTCGCGTGCAACGTGCCGCTTACGCTGTTGCAGTTCCACGGCGACGAGACGCCTGAGCAATGCGAGTCGCTCGCGGGCGTCGCCGGTTTGCCCTGGTTGCGCGCATTGCGCGTCGCGTCTGCTACTCGGCCGGCCGATTTGGTAGAATCGGCGCTTAACTATGCGGCGGCCAGCGGTCTTTTGTTCGACACCCATGTCGAAGGGTATGGCGGCGGCGGGAAGGTTTTCGATTGGTCACTTATTCCAGCAGAGCTCGCGCGTCGGGCCGTTTTGAGTGGTGGGTTGAACGCGCAAAACGTCAGTGACGCGATTCGTCGCGTGCGCCCGTACGCGGTCGATGTCTCGAGCGGCATCGAAGTGGCGGGTGCAAAGGGCGTGAAAGACCACGCCCAAATGGCGGCGTTCGTACGCGCAGTGCGGGAAGCGGACGTTGGATGATTCAGGCCGCGCAAGTGCTCTAGCAGGCGCCGCGTCGGCATACTGAAACGAGTGACGGAATGTACAACCTACCTGATGAACGTGGCCACTTTGGCCAATATGGCGGCGTGTTCGTCGCTGAGACGCTGATTCATGCGCTCGACGAACTACGCATCGCTTACGAGAAATCCCAGAAAGACCCAGACTTCATCGCCGAATACGAGCGCGAACTGAAGCATTTTGTGGGTCGTCCTTCCCCGATTTATCACGCACAACGCTGGAGCGAACTGCTCGGCGGCGCGCAGATTTACCTAAAGCGTGAAGACCTGAACCACACGGGTGCGCACAAGATAAACAATGTGATCGGTCAGGCCTTACTCGCAAAGCGCATGGGCAAGCCGCGCGTGATCGCGGAAACGGGCGCCGGCCAGCATGGCGTCGCTACCGCGACGATTGCGGCGCGCTTCGGCATGGAGTGCGTCGTCTACATGGGCGTGGAAGACGTGCATCGGCAGGCGGCAAATGTCTACCGGATGAAGCTGCTCGGTGCGACGGTCGTGCCAGTCGAATCCGGCTCGCGCACGCTGAAGGACGCGCTGAACGAAGCGATGCGCGACTGGGTGACGAATGTCGAAAACACGTTCTATATCATCGGCACGGTGGCGGGGCCGCATCCGTATCCGATGATGGTGCGGGACTTCCAGCGTGTGATCGGCGACGAATGCAAGGTGCAGATGCCGGAGCTCGCTGGCCGCCAGCCGGATGCGGTCATTGCGTGCATTGGCGGTGGATCGAATGCGATGGGTATCTTTTACCCGTACATTGAAGATAGTTCGGTGCAGTTGATCGGCGTCGAAGCAGCCGGGGACGGCCTCGATACCGGCCGCCACGCGGCGTCGCTGACGGGTGGTTCGCCGGGCGTGCTGCACGGCAACCGCACTTATTTGCTGCAGGACGAAAACGGCCAGATCATCGAGACGCACTCGATTTCCGCCGGTCTCGACTATCCGGGCGTCGGTCCCGAACATGCGTGGCTGAAGGACAGCGGGCGTGCCCAATACGTCTCCATCACCGACGAAGAGGCGCTGAAGGGGTTCCACGATTGCTGCCGGATCGAGGGCATCATTCCGGCGCTCGAATCGAGCCACGCGCTGGCCTACGCGACGAAACTCGCGCCGACGTTGCCGAAGGACAAAATCCTGCTGGTCAACCTGTCGGGCCGCGGCGACAAGGACATGCACACGGTCGCCGAGCGATCGGGCATCAAGTTCTGAGCGCCGCGGGTATGCGCGACGAGTTCGACGAGCCGCAGCCGACGCTCGACACGCCGGCGCCGCCGTCGGCGCCGGCAGCCGAAGGGTTGCTGACGCCGCCGTTGCTGCCGACGCCGGCGGGCATCGACCTTCGTAACCGCGACTTTCTGACCGATGCGGCGAACCTGCCGGACGAGTCGATCGACCTGATCCTCGCCGATCCGCCCTATGGGCTCGGCAAGGACTACGGCAACGACTCGGATAAGCGTTCGGGCGAGGATTTTCTCGGCTGGACGCGTGACTGGCTGGAACTGGCGATTCCGAAGCTTAAGCCATCCGGTTCGCTGTACATCTTCTGCACATGGCAGTACGCGCCGGAAATCTTCTGTTTCCTGAAGACAAAGCTCACGATGGTCAACGAGATCATCTGGGACCGGCGCGTGCCGAGCATGGGCGGCACGACGCGCCGCTTCACGTCCGTGCACGACAACATCGGTTTGTTCGCAGTCTCGAAGGACTACCACTTCGACCTCGATCCCGTTCGTATCCCGTACGATGCCGTAACGAAGAAGGCGCGTTCGCGCAAGTTGTTCGAAGGCAGCAAGTGGCTGGAGCTTGGCTATAATCCAAAGGATGTCTGGTCGGTATCGCGGTTGCATCGGCAGCATGCCGAGCGCGTCGATCATCCCACCCAGAAACCGCTGGAAATCGTCGAGCGCATGGTGTTGGCGAGCTGCCCCAAAGGCGGCCGCGTGCTCGACCCCTTCATGGGCAGCGGCACCACCGCAGTGGCTTGTGCACGCCAGCAGCGCGAATTCGTCGGCTATGAGATCAATGAAAGTTACTGCGCGATAGCGCGTGAACGCGTCAATCTGGTCGCGTCCGCGGTGTCGGCCGCCACCTGAGCGGCCGTCACGAACGCGCAGTTATCGACTTCGAGAAAATTTACATGTCCCGAATCAAGAACACCTTTGCGGCACTTGCCGCGCAGCGCAAGAAAGGGCTGATCCCGTTCATCACCGCGGGCGACCCCGATCCGGCCCGCACCGTAGAGTTTATGCATGCGCTCGTGGCGGGCGGCGCGGACGTCATCGAACTGGGCGTTCCGTTTTCCGATCCGATGGCCGACGGGCCGGTGATCCAGCGTTCGTCGGAGCGCGCGCTGGCGAAGGGCGTGACGCTGCGCCAAGTGCTCGGCGACGTAAAGCGCTTTCGCGAACGCGACGACAAGACGCCGATCGTGCTGATGGGCTACGCGAATCCGATCGAGCGGATCGGCGCCGACGCGTTTGCCCAGGCGGCGCAAGAGGCGGGTGTCGATGGCGTGCTGGTGGTCGACTATCCGCCGGAAGAATCGGCTAACTTCGCTGAAAAGATGAAATCGGCGGGCATCGATCCGATCTTCCTGCTGGCGCCGACTTCAACCGACGAACGCATTGCCGCAGTCGCCAAAGTGGCTAGCGGCTACGTGTACTATGTGTCGCTTAAGGGCGTGACCGGCGCCGGGCATCTGGACGTTCTCGACATCGCGGGTAAAATCCCGGCCATCAAGTCGCGTATACCGCTGCCGGTGGGCGTCGGTTTCGGCATCCGCGACGCGCAATCGGCGCGCGCCGTGGCCGAAGTATCCGATGCTGTGGTGATCGGCAGCCGGATTGTGAATTTGCTTGAAGAAGCCACGCCCGATGCCGCCGCCCAAGTCCTGACGCGCTTCATTGCGGAAATACGCCAGTCGATCGACGGGCTCGCCGCAGCCGTCCGATAACAGCGCGATAACATTTGTCGCCGGCAAGCGGCGGCGGCGTATGCCGCCGCTGTGCCCCTGCATACGGCAACCGAAGACCCGGAGAGAACATCACTATGAGCTGGCTCGATAAACTGCTGCCGCCGAAGATCAAGCAAACCGACCCGAAAAGCCGCAAGGGCATTCCGGAAGGCCTGTGGATCAAGTGTCCGTCGTGCGAGGCGGTGCTGTATCGCAACGACGTCGAAGCGAACCTGCACGTCTGCCCGAAGTGCGACCACCACATGCGGATCGGCGCGCGCGAGCGGCTCGACGGCCTGCTCGATCTGGAAGGCCGCTATGAAATCGGCCAGGAGATCCTGCCGGTCGACGCGCTGAAGTTCAAGGACAGCCGCAAATACCCGGACCGCCTGAAAGAGGCGATGGACGAAACCGACGAAACCGATGCGATGGTCGTCATGGGCGGCGCGATTCACACGTTGCCGGTGGTGGTCGCGTGCTTCGAGTTCTCGTTCATGGGCGGATCGATGGGCTCGGTGGTCGGCGAGCGCTTCGCGCGCGGCGCGCAGAACGCGATCGAACAACACGTGCCGTTCATCTGCTTCACGTCTTCGGGCGGCGCGCGGATGCAGGAAAGCCTGCTGTCGCTGATGCAGATGGCGAAGACCACTGCGATGCTCACCAAGCTGTCCGAAGCGAAGCTGCCGTTCATCTCCGTTCTGACCGATCCGACGATGGGCGGTGTATCGGCGAGCTTCGCGTTCCTTGGCGACGTCGTGATCGCAGAACCGAAGGCGCTGATCGGTTTCGCCGGCCCGCGCGTGATCGAGCAGACGGTCCGCGAAAAGCTGCCGGAGGGCTTCCAGCGCGCCGAATTCCTGCTGCAGAAGGGCGCGATCGATATGATCCTCGACCGTCGCAAACTGCGCGAAGAACTGGCGCAACTGATGGCGCTGCTGACGCGCCAACCGGCGGACGCCGTCGTCTGACCGTCATGTCCGGGCCTCGCACGGACCTAGGTGCGACCTGGGCCAGGCCAGGCAGACAAACCGCAAGCAACCAGCGCGCCGCGAGAGGCAATCAAGCGGCGCGTTGTCGTTTCCGGGATAATTACGGCCCGCACTCCCGATTCATCCGATGACCACATTTCCCACTCTTGCCGCGTGGCTCACGCATCTCGAAACCGCGCATCCGGTCGGCATCGATATGGGATTGACGCGGATCGCCAAAGTACGCGACGCGTTGCAGCTTTCGTTCGCATGTCCGGTCATTACGGTTGGCGGCACGAACGGCAAGGGTTCCACGTGTGCGATTCTCGAATCGATCCTGCTGCGCGCGGGCTATTCGGTGGGCTGCCATACGTCGCCGCATTTACTGTCGTTCAACGAACGGGCGCGCGTGAACGGCGAGATCGCGAGCGACGCCGATCTGCTGCCGCATTTCGAAGCAGTCGAGCGCGCGCGCGCCGGCCTCGCCGAGCCGCTGACGCTCACGTACTTCGAATTCACGGCGCTCGCGATCATGCATCTGTTCGCGTCGCGCGGGCTCGATGTGGTGATCCTGGAGGTGGGCCTCGGCGGCCGTCTCGATGCGGTCAACATTCTGGATACCGACTGCGCGATCGTCACGAGCATCGATATCGACCACACGGAATATCTCGGCGACACGCGCGACAAGATCGCAGCGGAAAAGGCCGGCATCTTCCGGGCAGGGAAACCGGCAATCTGCGCGGACCCGGTGCCGCCGCAAACGTTGATCGATCATGCGAACGCGATCGGCGCCGATCTTTGGCTGTTCGGCCGCGATTTCCGCTACGAAGGGCAGTCGGGTAGCGAACGGCAGCAATGGAATTACGTGGGCCGCACGCTGCGCCGGTCGGCGCTTGCGTACCCAGCGCTGCGCGGTGCCAATCAGCTGATCAACACGTCCGCGGCGCTGGCCGGGCTCGAAGCGCTGCGCGACCGGTTGCCGGTATCGGCGCAGGACATTCGCCTCGGGCTCGCCAACGTCGAATTGCCGGGCCGTTTTCAGGTGCTGCCGGGCAAACCGTCGATCGTGCTCGATGTCGGCCACAATCCGCATGCGGCCGCGGTTCTCGCGCAGAATCTCGGCAATATGGGCTATTTTCCGTACACTTACGCGGTGTTCGGCTCGATGGGCGACAAGGACATTGCCGGCGTGATTGCGCACCTGAAGGGCGAGATCGACCACTGGTGCGTTACCGACCTGCGGACGCCGCGCGCGGCATCCGCCGCGCAACTTGAGGCGGCGTTGCGCGACGCAGGCGTGCCGGACGGTCCGGACGCGAGCGTGACGCGCTTCGATTCGCCGGAAGAAGCTTTTCAGGACGCGCTAAAACGGGCGTCCGACAATGATAGAATCGTGGTTTTCGGCAGTTTCTATACGGTAGCTGGCGTGATGGCCTACCGGAAATCGCAGCAACACTGAACGCGCGGCAGCCTCGAACCAAGCCATCCATGGGAATTTTCTCGTTCGGCAAGAAAGACGACGCGCCCAACCGGCGTGGCGCAGCTTCCAGTTCCAGCCGAAGCAGTCGTACTGAGCGCACGGAGCGCGTGGAAAGGCGAACCCGGCGCGCTGAGCGTGCCGGCGAGGCCGACGCAATGTTGCTCGATCCCACGTTGCCCGAAAAACAGCGGGCGCGTCGGCGCCTGGTCGGTGCCATTGCGCTGGTGATTGCCGCAGTCGTGATCCTGCCGATGGTGCTTGATTCGCACCCGAAACCGGTCACCGACGACATTTCCATCAATATTCCGAGCCGCCCGTTGTCGCGCTCGCGGGTCGCGGACGCCGACGATACGCAGGCCGGCGTCGCGCCGGACAATCCGGCTGCGCCTGAGGCGTCGCTGGCCGCATCGGGGCTTGCGCCTACCGCTCCGGCCACATCGGCGCCGACGCCGCCAGCAACCGCTCAGCGCTCCGCAACAGCCGCGTCCACGCCGGTTGGCAAAGCGCAGCAGCAATCCCCCGCAGTGGCCGCGAATACGCCGCCTTCGGCGAAACCTGCCTCGAAAGCCGCAACGGCGCCCGCCAAACCGTCCACGCCGCCGCCCGCAGCGGAAACCACCGATAACACCACGACGCAAAGCGCCGCAGCCGCGCATGCCGATCCCGGCACGCCGGTGACACCGCCCGGCAGCCGCTTTGCGGTGCAACTGGGTTCGTTTTCGGACGACGCGAGCGCGCGTAATTGGGCGACCAAGTTGAAAGCAGCCGGCGTACCCGCATATATCGAGCGACACAAGCAGTCGGACGGCTCGTCCCGCACGCTGCTGCGCGCGGGGCCGTTCGCGGATCGCGCGGCGGCATCGGCGGCGATCGCGAAGGTTCGCGAAGCCGGCCTGACGTCGGGCGCGAACAACGGTTCGGCTCAGTAAGCCGGTGATGTTCACTGCGTTCGACTACGCTGTAGTGGCGGTGATCGGCCTGTCGGCGCTGCGCGGGACGTGGCGCGGCTTTCTGTCCGAGATATTCGGGCTGATCGGCTGGATCGCGGCGTTCTTGATTGCATGCCGCTTCGTTGGATTCGTGGTGCCGTATATTCCGGACCACTGGCCCGGCGGCGCGTTGACTCAATGGCTGATCGCTTTTGCAATCATTGTGATCGGCGTGATGCTGGTGGCAAGCGTGGCGAATGCGCTGCTCAGCCGCCTGGTGCAAGTGTCCGGCTTGAGCGGTGTCGACCGCTCGCTGGGACTGATGTTCGGCCTCGTGCGCGGGGTCGTCCTGGTGCTGATTCTGGTCGCCCTTGCAGGCCTGACTGAACTGCCCCAGCAGGAATTCTGGCGCAACGCACTGCTTCGGCCGTATGCCGAACAGGGTGTGCGTGAGTTGAAGCCGCTGCTTCCAGAAACGCTCGCCGCCTATGTCCACGTGTAACGCTCGCGCGCTGCACAGCCAGGACGACAAGGCGGCCCGCCCGGTGAAGTGCGCGGCACATACCGGTTCGCTGACGTAGCGGCCGGTGCGACCCGGCTGCTTCTTCGGCACCGGCCGCCGTTATGAATTTCGTACCTTTGAAGGACATGCCATGTGCGGCATCGTAGGCGTAGTTTCCCAATCCCCGGTCAACCAGCTGATCTATGACAGCCTGCTGCTGCTGCAGCACCGCGGCCAGGACGCCGCCGGCATCGCGACGGCGGACGGCAATAACTTCCACATGCATAAGGCAAACGGCATGGTGCGCGACGTGTTCCGCACGCGCAACATGCGCAGTTTGCCGGGCACGACCGGCATCGGCCAGGTGCGTTATCCGACCGCCGGTTCCGCATCGAACGAAGAAGAAGCGCAGCCGTTCTACGTGAACGCGCCGTTCGGCATCATCCTCGCGCACAACGGCAACCTGACCAACTGGCAGCAACTGAAAGACGAGATGTTCCGCGTCGATCGCCGCCACATCAACACCAACTCCGACACCGAAGTGATGCTCAACGTGCTCGCGCACGAGCTGCAGCTGTCGAGCTCCGGTCTGCAGCTCGACCCGGCTGCGCTGTTCAAGGCGGTGTCGGGCGTGCATCGGCGGGTGCGGGGGTCGTATGCGATCGTGTCGTTGATCGCAGGCTACGGGCTGCTCGCGTTCCGCGATCCGTTCGGCATTCGCCCGCTTTGCATCGGCAAGCTGGAAACGTCGCACGGCACCGAATGGATGCTGGCGTCGGAATCGGTCGCGCTGGAAGGCATCGGCTTCGAATTCGTGCGCGACGTACAGCCGGGCGAAGCCATTTTCGTCGACCTCGAAGGCAACTTCCACGCGCAGCAGTGCGCGACGAACGCGAGCCTCAATCCGTGCATCTTCGAACTCGTGTATCTGGCGCGTCCGGATTCGGTGCTCGACGGCGTGCCGGTCTATAACGCGCGTCTGCGGATGGGCGACTACCTCGCCGAGAAGATCAAGCGCGTTCTGCCGAAAGACATGAAGATCGACGTCGTGATGCCGATTCCCGATTCGTCGCGTCCGGCGGCGATGCAGGTGGCGGAGAAACTCGGCGTCGAGTATCGCGAAGGGTTCTTCAAGAACCGTTACGTCGGCCGCACGTTCATCATGCCGGGCCAGGCAGTGCGGAAAAAATCGGTGCGTCAGAAGCTCAACGCGATGGGTATCGAGTTCAAGGGCAAGAACGTGCTGATCGTCGACGATTCGATCGTGCGCGGCACGACTTCGCATGAAATCGTGCAGATGGCCCGCAATGCCGGCGCGAACAAGGTGATCTTCGCTTCGGCGGCGCCGCCGGTGAAGTTCCCGAACGTGTACGGCATCGATATGCCGACGCGCGGCGAACTGGTCGCGCACGGCCGCTCGGATGAAGAAGTCGCGCGGATGATCGGCGCCGACTACCTCGTGTACCAGGACGTCGATGCATTGAAGAACGCCGTGCGCGATATCAACCCGGCGCTGAAGGAATTCGACGCGTCATGCTTCGACGGCAACTACATTACCGGCGACATCACGAGCGAATATCTCGACGGCGTCGAGCTTGCGCGCCTCGCGCCGTCCGCGCAATCGGACCGCGATGCGGCCAGCGAAGCGATGGACGGCGGTATGACGCGTTCCCAATTGCACCTGCAACTGTCGGTGGAATGACGGGATGCTAGAATCGGGGCTTGCGTCGATTTGATCTCAGCTTGCGGACGCGGGGCAACCCGAAACAGCTAAAGCGAACGGTGGTGAGTTTGCAGCATGTGCCAGCCATCACCGCCGCTCCAGCTTTCCGCACAAAGCCCGCTTATGCCGACGCAAAGCGGGCTTTTTGTTTCTGGCGTGGTGGCCGGTTATCGGGTAACTGCGGGGTAACCGCGAGGTAACCGCGCGCCATGCTGCAGCCAACTTCGAAAAACGGAACGTAGCGACCATGGACGACTCTCTCAACTTCGACACTCTTGCGGTCCGCTCGGGCACGCTGCGCAGCGACTTCGGCGAGCATTCGGAAGCGATCTTCCTCACGTCGAGCTTTGTGTTCGCGAGTGCGGCGGAAGCGGCCGAACGCTTCAAGCACTCGGAAGACTATTACACGTACTCGCGTTTCACGAACCCGACCGTGACGATGTTCCAGGACCGGCTCGCGGCGCTCGAAGGCGGTGAAGCGTGCATCGCGACGGCATCGGGCATGAGCGCGATCTTGTCGGTGGTGATGTCGGCGTTGCAGGCGGGCGATCACCTCGTCAGTTCGCGGAGCCTGTTCGGCTCGACGCTCGGCATGTTCTCGCAGATCTTCACCAAGTTCGGCATCGTGACGACGTTCGTCGATCCGACCGATCTCGATGCGTGGAAAAACGCAGTGCGCCCCGAGACGAAGATGTTCTTCCTCGAAACGCCGTCGAACCCGCTGACCGAAGTGGCCGACATCGAAGCGATCGGCAAGATCGCGAAGGCGGCAAATGCGCTGTTCGTCGTCGACAACTGTTTTTGCAGCCCGGCGCTGCAGCAGCCGCTCAAGCTGGGCGCGGATGTCGTCATGCATTCGGCGACGAAGTTTCTCGATGGCCAGGGCCGCGTGCTCGGCGGTGCGCTGGTCGGCTCGAAGCAGTTCATCATGGAAAAGGTGTTTCCGTTCGTTCGGAGCGCCGGTCCGACGCTTTCTGCATTCAACGCGTGGGTGCTGCTGAAGGGGATGGAGACGCTGTCGCTGCGGGTCGAAAAACAGTCGGCGAATGCGCTCGAAATCGCCAGCTGGCTCGATACGCATCCGGCCGTGAAGCGTGTGTTTTACCCGGGGCTCGCATCGCATCCTCAGTACGAGATCGCGAAGCGTCAGCAGAAGTCGGGTGGCTCGGTGGTGTCGTTTGATCTGAAGGGCGATACGCCGGAAGCGCAGCGCGCGAACGCATGGCGCGTGATCGACGGCACGAAGATCTGCTCGATCACGGCCAATCTCGGCGACACGCGCACAACCATCACCCATCCGGCCTCGACGACGCACAGCCGTATCACGCCGGAAGCGCGCGCCGCAGCGGGCATTACCGAAGGTTTGATCCGCGTTGCGGTGGGCCTCGAAAACGCAGGCGATATTCGCGGCGATCTTGCGCGCGGTTTGGGTGGTGCCTGAAAAGGGGTATGGCAATCGCGTTACCCGGCCAACGGTGATACCCGCCGCAGCCGGTCTCAGTGGCGCAACATGCGCCACTGCCCGGGCGCCAGCCCGAAGCGCCGCGTAAACGCGTGGTTGTACGCGCTCTGGTCGCCGAAGCCGACGTCGAGCGCAATATCGGTCAACGAGCGGCGCGGGTCGGCCAGCAGCGTGGTCGACGTATCGAGCCGCAGACGTTGCAGATAGCGATGCGGCGTTTCGCCGAACGCTTCGATGAACAACTGGTGGAAACGCCGCATGCCGAAACCGCAATACGCGGCGAGATCGGCGATGCGCAGCGGTTCGGACAGGTGCGCGCGCAACCAGCGGTCGATGCGGGCAAAGTCGAGGCCCGCAGCCGGCACGCCGGTGGCGCGCATGGTGGCGCCCGTATCCTGCACGATGGCCGCGCACAGGCGCGCAGCGGCATCCCAATTGAAGCGCCGCCACGCGGCAGCATCGGCTTGCATGCTGCCTGCCGCTCCGCCCGTGGCACAGGCCGCGATATGGCCGACGAGCTGCGTCAGCGCACTATCCACTTCGACGGCGCGCGCGCGATCGAACAGCCGCTCCGGCACCGCAACCGAAGCGGCCGGCAAGTCCAGCACGAGTTGCCGGTTTTCACCGATACCGGCGTAATCGTGCCGTGCGCCGGCAGGAACGAGCCATGCTGAATGGCGATCGATCTCGCGTTCAACGCCGTTCACCGCCATCACCATCGACCCGTCGACCCCCAGCACGATCTGATGAAAGTCGTGCACGTCCGACGCTTCCACTGTGCCGTAGCGGCGCAAGGAAACGCCCGGTGCAGCGACGGCGATGCGGCTCATCGACACCACCCTTCGCTTCAGACGTTAAACGCCGAGCAGTTCGACTTCGAACACGAGCGTCGCATTCGGCGGAATCACGCCGCCCGCGCCGCGCACGCCATAGCCGAGTTGCGGCGGAATGGTCAGGCGCCGAACGCCGCCGACCTTCATCCCCTGCACGCCTTCGTCCCAGCCCTTGATGACCATCCCGCCGCCCAGCACGAACGCGAATGGGTCATTGCGGTCTTTGCTCGAATCGAATTTCTGCCCGTCGGTGAGCCAGCCGGTGTAGTGAACACTGACGGTTTGGCCCGCGCTCGCTTCGGCGCCGGCGCCTTCGGTCAGATCTTCGTATTTGAGGCCGGATTCGGTCGTCACGGTCGGCATAAGTTGCTCCCTTGAAAGCGTTTGAAACCGGTATTGTAGGCGCGTTGAGCGCCCGCGGCGCAGTCCTGCGCAGCGGCCTTGCCTATAATGTTGGCTGGCCATTCGAACCACGAAACATGCTTACGAGGATGTCGAACGTGACTACGTCTTCCACAGGAAGCAGCATTAATCAGCCGGCTGAGCGCGGTGCCGCCGCGTCGGAACGCACGGCTCGTCTGTGCGCGCAAACCGCGCTCTTCATGCGCGATCATGTGCTGTCGCTCGTCTCGCATGATTTACGCAGCCCGCTGAACGCGATTCATAGCTGGGCCTATGTGCTCGAACGCAAGGTCGATGCTGCCGACGCCACTGCGCAACGTGCGCTCGCGGGCATCCGCAGCGGTGTCGAGCAGCAGGTGCAACTGCTCGAAGCGATCGTCGATACGACGCGCGCCGAAACGAAGACACTCGCGCTCAAGCGCGAGCGGTTCGACCTGCGGTCGCTCATCGACGAGACGGTGATCGATGTACGCGAGATGCTCGCGCAGCCGAGGGGTGTCGCGCTCACGCTCGAATCGGCGCTTGCCGCCGAGCGGCTGGAAGGCGACCGCGAGCGTCTGGCCGCCGCATTGTGGCTGCTGTTGACGTTCGCGGTGGAAGCGAGCGAGCAAGGTTCGACGGTGAAGCTCGAAACGCACGCGGACGCTTCCGCGTGGCATGCGTTCGCGACGTTCGACGCCGCGCCCGATGCACTCGAAGATGCCGCGCTGCCGCATCTGCTTGAAATGTTCGCGCGCAGGCAGGCGCGCGAACCGCGCGAGGTCGGCCGGGTTGCGTGGGTGCTCGCGCTGTGCAAGCGCGTGGCCGAAGCGCACGAAGGCGTGTTCGAGCAGGGCGACTGGGTCGACGGCCAGCCCGCGAAGCTCACGCTGCGCGTGCCGCTCGGCGCTGGATAAACGGCATGCGGCGAGGCGCGGCGCGCCACGATCGGCGCGCTTCTGGCTTTCATGGGTCTTGCGCGTTCTATACTGACGGCTTTTGTCGCCGGAGCTCGCCGCTTTGATCCAGGTTGTTGCCCTCATTGGTGCGTTGTTGCTCGTCGCGCTCAACGGTTTCTTCGTTGCTGCCGAGTTCGGACTAGTCAAGCTGCGGCAGACACGCGTGCAGACGCTCGCGGCAAAACACGGCGTGCGCGGCAAGCTGCTCGCGAAAGTGCATGGCCGGCTCGACGCCTATCTATCCGCCTGTCAACTGGGCATCACGCTCGCCTCGCTGGGTCTCGGCTGGGTCGGCGAACCTGCGTTCGCGGACCTGCTCACGCCGGTGTTCAAGCTGCTCGGCACCCAGTCCGAGCAGTTGATCCACGGAATCTCGCTGTTCTTCGCGTTCTCGTGCATTTCGTTTCTGCATATCGTGGTCGGCGAACTGGCGCCCAAGTCGCTTGCAATCCGCCAGGCGGAGCGGATTTCGCTGTGGGTCGCACTGCCGCTCTACATGTTCTATTGGGCGATGTATCCGGCGATCTGGGTGCTCAACACCAGTGCGAACGCGGTGCTGCGCATCACAGGGCTATCGGCGGATCACGGCGGCGACACGCACTATTCGAACGAAGAGCTGAAGCTGATTCTGCGCGCCCGCCACACGGGCGTCGCCGACGAACTAGAGCTGCCCGAGCGCACCTACAGCCAGGATGAATGGAACACGATTGCCCATTCGCTCGATTTTTCGCGGATGACCGTGTCCGACCTGATGCGGCCCGCGCATGAATTGATCGGGTTGCGGCGCGACCTGGCGTGGCGCGAGAACATGCAGATCATCGCGCACCACCGTTTCAGCCGTTACCCGTTGCTCGAAGACGCGTCGGGAGAACAGGTGGCCGGCACGATTCACCTGAAAGACCTGCTGCTTGCGCGTCATGCGGGCAGCCCGCTCGAGGATCTGTCGAAGTACGTGCGCCCCGTGCAGTACGTGAAGCCCGATATGCCGGCGCTCGAACTGTTCCGCAGCTTTCGCAAGGGTGCGCCGCATTTCGCGCTGGTGGGTCACAAGCAGGCGAAGCCGATCGGTTTTCTGACGCTAGACAACCTGCTCGGCGCGCTTGTCGGGCAGATTCACGACGAGTTCCGCCAGGGCGATGCGGACTGGACGCGAATGGACGATGGCACGCTGATGGGCAAAGGCAGCTTGCCGGTCGTTTCGCTGGAACGGGCGCTCGGCATCGATATCGACGAGGGGCGGGCGGAGTCGGTCGGCGGGCTCGTGATGCAGGCGCTGAGAGAGTTGCCGACGGAAGGGCAGCGGATCGAATTCGACCGTTTCGATATTGTCGTCAAGAAGATGAGCGGACCGCGCATCGTGCTCGTGCGGGTCTATCCGAAAGTGTTCGACGACGAGGGCGGCTGAGCGCCGTCGTCCTGCATCTCGCGTGCTACGTCAAACCCGCGGCACGCCGTCTTCGACGAGCACCGCCACCGGCATCGACGTCAACGCATCGCGCAAATACAGCAAGCCGCTGTCTTCCACCTTCGGCGCTGCGGGACTGACCCAGTCGAACAACGCACGCGCGACCAGTTCGTCAGGCATCTGCACGGCGGTATCGTCCCAACGCAGCGGATCGACGCGCGGCACGTCATCGTGTTCGTCGAGCAGCGGTGCGGCGAGACGCGTCGCGATCACGACCGCCCACGCATTGCCATGCCGCCGCGCAAAAGCGATCGCCCGTTGCGCATGCACGCCCTGCACGGTGAGCGGCACGTAGCTGCCGTGGCTCAATAGCTCCGGCAGATGCGTGCGCAACGCAAGCATGCGCTGCACGATCGC
>DASXXR010000320.1:0-3670 GCA_036502945.1 Paraburkholderia sp.
GTATCTGAACCGCTTCTCGGTCGACACGCTGAAGGTCGACCGTTCGTTCGTGCAGGCGATTCCCGGCGACCGCAGTGTCTGCGTGATGGTGACGGCGATCGTCAACCTGGCGCGCTCGCTCGGGCTGACGGTGGTCGTCGAGGGCACGGAGACCGAAGAACAAATTGCATGGCTCGCCGCACTTGGGCAAATCGAAGCCCAAGGGTTTCTGTTCTCGCGGCCGGTGCCGGTCGACGGCATCCCCGCGCTGCTCGAACGGTTCGGCGTGTGCGGCGCGCGGTCGCTGCATCCGGCGCACGCGCGCAGCGACGACAGCACCAGCAACGCGCCAAGCACCAGCGGGCAGTCCGCCTGACGCCGACGCCCCGACACTGCGGCTGGTGTCCGGGCGTACGCTGTAATCCTGCGCATTCGCGCACAGCCCACCCCTCGTCGATTCGTCATATCACCGCTTTCCACGAAAGCCTTTCGCCCGCACTCGGCTGTTTCGGGGAATAGGCCGCGCGCCGCAGGTGTTCTACTTTCGATAGCTGTGCAAGACATGCCCTCCGCCGCAAGCGGACGCACGCCGGGCCGGCGGTCGATCTGAAAGAACGTGATGGGACAGCCAATGAGTTATTCGATCAGCAACCCTGCATCGCTCGAACCCGGCAAAACCTTGCGCACGCTAGGCGCTTTCGAGGAATACGTCTGGTTGCTCGAACAACGGGTGTCACGGACGATCGTCGTCGCGGCGGAAGTGGAAGGCCCGACCAGGATAGAAAGCTGGCGGGCCGCATTGGATACGGTACAGGCACACCATACGATCCTGTCGGCGCGCATTCGCCAGAAGCCCGGCTACCGCCCCTGTTTTGAATATGCGCCAGGCGCGGCGCTCTCGCTGCAAGTGGTACTCCGCGAGTCCGGCACCCGTCTTTTCGAGCTTCTTTCGCGCGAGCTGTCAACGCGCTTTGCCCCGGGCGAGGTGCTGCTGCGCGCCACGCTGCTGTATGGAAGGGACCGCTCCACGCTATTGCTCGCCGCCGATCACGCGGCTTTCGACGGAATGTCGCTGGTGTTCGTGATTCGCGACTTGCTGCGCGCGCTGGCCGGCGAGCCGCTCGGCAGCCGGCAGACAATGCCGCCGTCTCACGACGAACTGCTCGGCCTGCATACCAACGACCGATATGCGACCGCACCGGCGGCGCCCGATTCGAATTCGGCGCACGGTTCACCACCCTGCGCGGCCGACGCATCAGGTCTGACCGAAACTGACGAACAACCGCTGCTGCAGCAGATCTGGCTGGAACCTTCCATTACGTCGGTCCTGACGAACCGCGCACGCGACGAGGAAACCACCGTGCACGGCGCGCTATGCGCCGCCGTGATGCTGGCGGGGCGAGCGCACTCACGGTCGTGGGCCGACAACACCGTGCGCTGCGCGAGCCCTGTCGATACCCGTCCGCTGCTCGGTGTCAACGAACAGCTCGGCCTGCGGTTGACGATGAGGTACACCGAACTCGAGGCGTCGAATGCACCGTCCTTCTGGGACCTCGCGCGGACGGTCAAGCAGGATGTCGCGTTGCGCCGCACCGCTGCGGATGCCGCAGGCGGCTTCTTTGCGCCGATACTCGACATGATATCGGCCGGCATCGATCCGGACCGTCTCGTCATGGGTAGCCGTCAGCGCGCGCATACGCTGATGGTGAGCAACTACGGGCGCCTTGCGATCCGCACGAAGTATGGGCGTTTGCGTCTCCGATGGGTGACGCCTGCCGTGATGAGCGGCGCGCCGCGCACGCAGACGGTATCGGTCGCAACGGTGGACGGGCTGCTTTGCATGACGAACGTCAGCATCGAGCCGGTGCCGTCGCTGCTGGGCGCGGCGCGGCGTCTGCTGCTCGCTCAGCTGGAGTAGGCGGCGGGCGCGGGCACAATTGGATCGCAGCAGCGCCGCCAGCCGCGACGGCACCGGCACGCCGCCGCTATCGCCCAAGCGAATCCCGCTCCGCTACGCCACCGTTCAGAACCCGCGCGACATCACCGCCACGCCGATCGTGACGACACCCAACACGAGATTCACAACAACCAGCCTGCGCACCGTGCCGACCGCGTTGGCGCCATCCGGCCACTTCTGCGCCTGCACCGCGCGGCGAATGCGCGGAAACACAGCAAAGCGGATGTGGCCGAAGATCAGCATCATCACAATGCCGAGACCCGCCATCGTATGCAGCGGCCACGACGCGTGAGCGCCGCCGTACTGCGACAGCAGAAAGCCGCCCGAGATCAGGATCACCAGCACCGATACTGCGACCCAGTTGAAGAAGCGGCCGAAAACCGATTCCCACAACGGCAGGCGCAACTGCGGCGAAAGGTCGCCGAGCGCCGGCCGCAGGCAGAAATGGGCGAACACCATGCCGCCGATCCAGACAGCAACGGCAAGCAGATGCAGAAACAGCGCGATTTCAATCGCTTTGGTCATGAATGTTTTCCTATGTCGGTGTAAGTGCGGCTACCGGGAAGCGCGTTCGACCTCGCGCGCGTCGCGCAGTTCATCGTTCAACCTTCGAGCGCCGGCCGAAGCGCGACGTTCTTCAGCGTCGTACCCGGCTTGCGGCCCTTGCGCGCGCGCTTGCCGACGTGCTCGGCAAGCGCCGCGCCCGCGAGCTTCTCTTCGTCCGGCTTGCCGCTGCGGCGCGTGCCCATCAGCACGACTCCCGCGCGGCCGATGGCGAGCGCCTGGGCGAGCGTCTCGTCCGGGTCGAGCGCCATCAGCGTGACGCCGCGTCCGCCGCCCGACAGCGTTTTCATTTCGTCGAGGCCGAACACCAGCAGCCGGCCGTTGCCCGACAGACACGCGACCTGCGTCGCGTCGGGCAGCATCGGCATCGGCGCGAGCGGCACGGCGCCTTCGTCGATCGTCATGAACGACTTGCCCGCCTTCACGCGGCTCACCATGTCGCCGACCTTCGCGATAAAGCCGAAGCCGTTGCTCGACGCAAGCAGCAACGCCTGCTCGGCCGGCGCCGCGTAGTAATGCATCAGATGCGTGCCGGCTTCGAGCTCGATCAGCGATGTGACCGGCACGCCGTCGCCGCGCCCGCCCGGCAGCAGCGCGACCGCGACCGAATGGACGCGCCCTTTGCTGCCCCACGCGATCAGCGTATCCGGCGTGCGGCACTGGAATGCCGCGTAAAGACCATCGCCCGCCTTGAACATGAAGCCCGCAGGATCGAGCCCGTGCCCCTTCAGCGCCCGTACCCAGCCCTTTTGCGACACCACGACGGTCACCGCTTCGTCGACGACCCGCGCTTCGAACGTCGCGCGCTTTTCCTGCTGGATCAGCGTGCGGCGCGCGTCGCCGTATTGCTTCGCGTCGCCTTCGATTTCCTTGATGAGCAGACGCTTCATCGCCGGTTCGCTGCCGAGCAGTTCTTCGAGCTTCGCCTTTTCGTCGCGCAGTTCGGTGAGTTCCTTCTCGATCTTGATTTTCTCGAGCCGCGCCAGTTGACGCAGCCGGATTTCAAGGATGTCCTCGGCCTGCCGGTCCGACAGACTGAACGCCGAGATCAGCGCGGCCTTCGGCTCGTCCGACTCGCGGATGATCCGGATGACTTCGTCGATATTCAAGAAGACGATCATCCGGCCTTCGAGGATGTGAATCCGGTCGTCGACTTTCGTGAGGCGATGC
>DASXXR010000321.1:0-5013 GCA_036502945.1 Paraburkholderia sp.
ACCAGCGCCGACTCGATCTCCATCGTGCCGAGCCGGTGGCCCGATACGTTGAGCACATCGTCGATGCGGCCCATGATCGTGAAGTAGCCGGTGTCCTTGTCGCGAATGCTGCCGTCGCCGGCGAGGTACAGCTTGCCGCCCAGTTCTTCGGGGAAGTAGCTCTTTTTGAAGCGCGCCGGGTCGCCCCAGATCGTGCGGATCATCGAAGGCCACGGCCGCTTGATCACGAGAATGCCGCCCTGCCCGTCCGGCACGTCCTGCCCCGTTTCATCGACGACTGCCGCCATGATGCCCGGCAGCGGCAGCGTGCACGAACCCGGCACGAGCGGCGTGGCGCCCGGCAGCGGCGTGATCATGTGACCGCCGGTTTCCGTCTGCCACCACGTATCGACGATCGGACAACGCGAGCCGCCAACCTGCTCGTAATACCAGATCCATGCTTCGGGATTGATCGGCTCGCCCACGGTGCCGATGATCCGCAGCGACGACAGGTCGTAGCTCTTCGGATGCACCTTCGGGTCCGCGTCGGATACCTTGATCAGCGAACGGATCGCGGTCGGCGCCGTGTAGAACAGCGTGACCTTGTGCTTCGCGATCATGTCCCAGAAGCGGCCGGCGTTCGGATAGGTCGGCACGCCTTCGAACACGACCTGCGTGCCGCCGAGCGCAAGCGGGCCATACGTGATGTAGCTGTGGCCGGTGATCCAGCCGATGTCGGCGGTGCACCAGAAGACGTCGGTCGGCTTCCAGTCGAAGGTCCACTTGATCGTCTGCGCGGCCCACAGCAGGTAGCCGCCGGTGCTGTGCTGAACGCCCTTCGGCTTGCCGGTCGAACCCGACGTGTACAGAATGAAAAGCGGATGCTCGGCGCTCACCCATTCCGGCTCGCAGGTATCGGCTTCGGCCTGCGCAAGCTCGTGCATCCACAGATCGCGGCCTGCGCTCCACGCGACGTTGCCGCCGGTGCGCCGATACACGATCACGCTCTTGACCGCTTCGCAGCCGCCCATCGCGAGTGCTTCGTCGGCGATGCTCTTTAACGGCAGCGCCTTGCCGCCGCGCATCTGCTCATCGGACGTGATGAGCGCCACCGCCCCCACATCCACCAGACGCTCGTTCAGCGACTTCGACGAGAACCCGCCGAACACCACCGAATGCGTCGCACCGATGCGGGCGCAGGCCTGCATCGCGACGATGCCTTCGATCGACATCGACATATAGATGACGACGCGATCGCCCTTCCGGATGCCGCGCTTCTTCAGCGCATTGGCGAAACGGCACACCCGTTGCAGCATGTCCCGGTAAGTCACGCGCGTGACCGTGCCGTCGTCGGCTTCGAAGATCACCGCCACGCGTTCGCCGTTGCCCGCTTCCACGTGACGATCGAGACTGTTGTACGACGCGTTCAGTTCGCCGTCTTCGAACCACTTGTAGAGCGGCGCTTCCGATTCGTCGAGCACCTTCGTGAACGGCTTTTTCCAACTGAGCGTTTCGCGCGCAAGGCGCGCCCAGAAGCCTTCGTAATCGCGTTCGGCTTCGGCGACGAGCGCCCGGTACGCATCCATGCCGGACACCGATGCGCCCTTCATTGCCTCGGCGGACGGCGGGAAGACGCGGCGTTCCTGAAGAACGGATTCAATCGCTGACATCGACTACCCCTTGGTGAAGATGAAACGTGATACCTATGCCGGTGCGCCAGTGATGCGCACTGTCATTGTGACGCCACCGCGCGGCGTTGTCTCCAGCCCTTGCACGGGCTCGTCCCTCTGCCACGCACAGCACTTCGAGCAGGCGTGTCGCGGTGCAACATAGGTTGCCGTTACGTGCCATCGCTCGTTGTCCATCAGAATAAGCACTGCAACTTACCGCGCACTTACGCGGCTTCGATCATTGAAAGGCGCGGTACGCTATGCGCCGGTACGTCGGCGCGAAGCATGCAAGCGAAACGCAAGTCCTGGATCGCCGCCCGGCCCGTATAACGTACAAGCCCGTACAAGCGCCTTTGCGCCGCCGCTAGCGCAGTTTTAGAATGCTAACTTAACTAGCCGCCGCATGGACTCCAGCTTGAATCGTTACTCACTCTATCTCGTCGCCGCCATGCTGCTGGTCGGCAGCAATGTCGGCATCGGCAAGTCGATCGTCGCGTTTGTTCCGGTTTCTCTTTTCGCATTGCTGCGCTTCGTCATCGCGATGGCGGTGCTTTGGCCGTTGCTGCGTATCGCCAAGCTGCGCCGCGTCAAAGCGGGCGAATGGGCCAATCTGTTCCTGCAGGCGCTGTTCGGCACATTCGGGTTTACGCTGTTGATGCTGAATGGCGTGCATCGCACCAGCGCGGTCGCGGCAGGCGTGATCACGAGCACGATCCCGGCGGTCGTCGCGCTTTTCTCGTGGCTCTTCCTCAAGGAGCGGCCCAACGGCCGCGCGCTCCTGTCCATCGCGCTGGCGATTGCCGGCGTCGTCGTGATCAATCTCGCGTACGCGCAGCGCGAAGGCAGCGCGGCAACGCAGGCTTCGTTGACGTCCAGCTTCGCGGGCAACCTGATGGTGCTCGGCGCGGTGTGCTGCGAATCGCTATACGTGATTCTTTCGCGCCGCCTGACACAAACCCTCTCGCCCATCGATATTTGCGCATATACCCATTTGTTCGGTCTGTTGCTGATGCTGCCGCTCGGCGCTTCGGCACTCTTCTATTTCAACTACGCCAGCGTGCCTGCCGGCATCTGGCCGCTCGTGCTCTGGTACGGACTGTCGGCCAGCATCTTCTCTTTCTGGCTCTGGATGAAAGGTATCCGCCATGTGCCGGGCAGTCTCGCCGGCGTATTCACCGCGGTGCTGCCGATCGCCGCCGCGCTATACGGCATCGTTTTTCTCGGCGAGCGGCCGACGCTTGCGCACGGCATTGCGCTCGCGTGCGTCGTGACCGGCATCGCGCTCGCGAGCGTCAAGGTCAAGCGTGTGCCGCCCGTGACATCCTGATGACAAACGGTTCCCCACGTCGCTGCGGCAAGCTCGGGCGTCGCGGTACAATACCGCGCCCAGCGCGAGCCCTGCCCGGCCTCGGGAAGCCTCAGTCAGGCTTCATACAGGCCTTGAGCAGCCCGCGTTCAGCACGCTTTCATGAAGCCGCGCAGCGGCAACCGATTTCCCCTCCTCTGAAGGCGCAGGAGTGACCGCGCAACGTACGCGGTCACAACAACAAGCGCCATCGTCCCCACTGAGCTAGCCATGACCATCATCAAACAGGAAGACCTGATCCAGAGCATTGCGGATTCGCTGCAGTACATCAGCTATTACCATCCGCTCGACTACATAGAGGCGTTGGGCCGCGCGTATGAACTCGAACAGAGTCCCGCTGCGAAAGACGCCATCGCACAGATCCTGACCAACAGCCGCATGTGCGCCGAAGGACACCGGCCGATCTGCCAGGACACCGGCATCGTCACCGTGTTCGTGAAGGTCGGCATGGACGTGCGCTGGAGCAGCGCGCAAGGCAGCGCGACGATGGGCGTCACCGACATGATCAACGAAGGCGTGCGCCGCGGTTACCTGCATCCGGACAACGTGCTGCGCGCGTCGATCGTGAGCCCGCCTGAAGGTGCGCGCAAGAACACGAAGGACAACACGCCGGCCGTGATCCACTACGAGATCGTGCCGGGCGACAAGGTCGACGTGCAGGTGGCGGCGAAGGGCGGCGGCTCGGAGAACAAGTCGAAGTTCGCGATGCTGAACCCATCGGATTCGATCGTCGACTGGGTGCTGAAGACGGTGCCGACGATGGGCGCAGGCTGGTGTCCGCCGGGCATGCTCGGCATCGGCATCGGCGGCACGGCGGAGAAGGCGATGCTGATGGCGAAGGAATCGCTGATGGACGCCATCGACATCCAGGAGATCATCGCGCGCGGCCCGCGCGACTGGATCGAGGAACTGCGCGTCGAACTGCATGAGAAGGTCAATGCGCTCGGCATCGGCGCACAAGGGCTGGGCGGCCTCGCGACGGTGCTCGACGTGAAGATCATAGCCGCGCCGACGCACGCTGCAAGCAAGCCGATCGCGATCATCCAGAACTGCGCGGCGACACGCCACGCGCATTTCACGCTCGACGGCTCGGGCATCGCGAAGCTTGAAGCGCCGTCGCTCGACGCATGGCCGAAGGTGCAGTGGACAGCGAACACGGAAACCAGCCAGCGGGTCGACCTGAACACGCTGACGCCCGCCGAAGTGGCAAGCTGGAAGCCTGGCCAGACGCTGCTGCTGTCGGGCAAGATGCTCACAGGCCGGGACGCGGCGCACAAGCGCATCGCGGACATGCTTGCAAAGGGCGAAAAGCTGCCAGTCGATTTCACGAACCGCGTGATCTACTACGTCGGCCCGGTCGATCCGGTGCGCGACGAAGCGGTGGGTCCGGCGGGCCCGACCACGTCGACGCGGATGGACAGCTTCACCGAAATGATGCTCGCGCAGACCGGTTTGATCTCGATGATCGGCAAGGCCGAGCGCGGGCCGGTGGCGATCGAGTCGATCAAGAAGCACAAGGCCGCATACCTGATGGCGGTGGGCGGCGCGGCGTATCTCGTGTCGAAGGCAATCCGCAGCGCAAAGGTGCTCGCGTTCGAAGACCTCGGCATGGAAGCAATCTACGAATTCGATGTGCAGGACATGCCGGTGACGGTCGCGGTGGATGCACAGGGCACGTCGGTGCATCAGACCGGCCCGAAGGAATGGCAGGCGAAGATCGGCAAGATTCCGGTCGCCACTGCCTGAACTTCACTGCCAGATTTTTCGCAACAACCGGGGCCTCGCGTCCCGGTCTTTTATCGTTCACACGCATTGCAGATTTAAATTGCGTGAACGATTCTCATCTCCAGCATCTGCCCTTGGCATTTTCGATTTAGACGTTTATTGTTGTTGGAAAATCAAATCTGCTCAAAGGAAACATCATGCAAGGCGACAAGAAAGTCATCGAATATCTGAACGCGCAGTTGAAGAACGAACTGACCGCGATCAACCAGTATT
>DASXXR010000322.1:0-1680 GCA_036502945.1 Paraburkholderia sp.
AATCCTGAAGCAGCCGGCCGGCATCACGCATGCGCTGCGGCTGATGAACCAGACGAGCGTGCTGGGGCGCTATCTGCTGAATTTCCGCCGCATCGTCGGTCAGATGCAGCACGACCTGTATCACGTCTACACGGTCGACCAGCACATCCTGATGGTGGTGCGCAACATGCGCCGCTTCGCGGTCGCCGAACATGCGCATGAATATCCGTTCTGCAGCCAGCTGATCGCCAATTTCGAGCGGCCGTGGGTGCTGTACGTGGCGGCGCTCTTTCACGATATCGCGAAGGGCCGCGGCGGCGATCACTCGACGCTCGGCATGGCCGACGCACGGCGCTTCTGCCGCGAGCACGGGATTCCCGCCGAAGACACGGCGCTCGTCGTGTGGCTCGTCGAGCATCACCTGACGATGAGCCAGGTCGCGCAGAAGCAGGATACGAGCGACCCCGAAGTGGTCAAGCGTTTCGCCGAACGGGTCAGCAGCGAACGGCGTCTGACGGCGCTCTATCTGCTGACGGTCGCCGACATCCGCGGCACGAGCCCGAAGGTCTGGAACACGTGGAAAGGCAAGCTGCTCGAAGACCTGTATCGCGTGACGCTAGCCGTGCTCGGCGGCGCGCGGCCGGACGCGCATTCGGAGCTGAAGTCGCGCCAGGAAGAGGCGCTTGCGCTGCTGCGGCTCGAGACCGTGCCCGAAAACGCGCACAAGGCGCTGTGGAACAAGCTCGACGTCGGCTATTTCCTGCGCCACGACGCCGCGGACATCGCGTGGCAAACCCGCGTGCTGTACCGCCATGTCGAGACCGACACGCCGATCGTGCGCGCACGGCCTTCGCCGATCGGCGAAGCGCTGCAGGTGCTCGTCTACGTGCAGGACCGTCCTGACCTGTTCGCCGGCATCTGCGCGTATTTCGACAGGAACGCGCTGTCCGTGCTCGACGCGCGGGTCAGCACCACCAGGCACGGTTACGCGCTCGACAACTTCCTCGTTGCGCATACCGAAGGGGACGTCCATTATCGCGACATCGCGAACCTCGTCGAGCAGGAGCTGGCGCTCCGGCTCAAGGCGGACGGCACGCTGCTGCCCGAGCCCGCGAAGGGCCGGCTGTCGCGCCTGTCGCGTACTTTCCCCGTTACACCGCGCGTCGACCTGCGAGCCGACGAGCGCGGCCAGTACTACATCCTGTCCGTGTCGGCGAACGACCGGCCAGGCCTTCTTTATTCGATCGCGCGCGTGCTGGCCGAACACCGGATCGGCGTCCATGCGGCGCGGATCAATACGCTCGGCGAACGCGTCGAGGACGTCTTTCTGCTCGATGGGCAGAGCCTCTCCGACAACCGGCGTCAAATCCAGGTCGAGACCGAATTGCTGCGCGCGATCGCAGTGTGAGATTTCATGCGAGTCAAGTTAACAGCCAAGCATCCGCGTTCGGCCTCGGCCGAACGCTCCCCTGTGCGCCCCGGCAGCGCGTCGGCGCGCAAGCCGGTGCGACCGAAGCCTGCTGCGCCGGGCGACGTTAAGCGCGGCGCCGGCTCGTCGTCTGGCGCAGCTGGTTCTCGCGAACCGCGCGCCAAGGCGGCCTCGCCCGCCGGCGGCAAGCGGCCGGCCAGCAAGCCGGCGGGGGCGGCAGGCGAGCGGCGCGCGGCGGGTGAGCGTCCGCCGCGGCGCGACGAACCGTCTGC
>DASXXR010000323.1:0-3544 GCA_036502945.1 Paraburkholderia sp.
ATACCCGTCCCGTTGCGCCGTGACCCGAACTTCATGCATCCAACCGTTCACATTGTTCTCCTGACTTTTCTCGTGCCGCGCATTGCGTAGCGCCGGCGCAAGCGCTGCGGACCGCATGCGTTGCGGCACGCGCCCGCGCAACCGTTGAATCGACAGGTGCACAGTATGCTGACAGCGAAGCCTGCGTGGCAACACCGCGCGCACGCCCGGCGCGTCGCATGAAACTCGCGAGTCCCGCGGCTGACAGTTTCATTGCGGGCTTTTTGTCCCTATTGCCGGCAACAGGCCATGCGGCCACAATGCGCACTCGTTGGGAGGGGTATGAAGAAATGCATCCTGCTCGCAGGATTGGGCGTGCTCGCTGCGTGTACTGCCGTATCGAACGTGGACGTACGGCAAAACGGCTATCTCGTGGTGACGAGCCGCGCCCGCAATAGTTTCGCGTCGTGGAACAGCGTCAGGAATGCGGGGCTCAAGCACGCGAGCGCCTATTGCAGCAAGCAAAACAAGCGCATGCACGCGGTCGACGTGCATACGAACGGCGTGCGGGGCGTCGATAACGAATCGATCGAGATCATCTTCGAATGTTTCTGAACGGCGGGCGCCCGCACAACCCTGCGCCAGCGTTTACAACATCAAGCGCCGCTGGTTTTGCGGCGCGCCAATTGCTGTTTCGCCACCTCGTAGACGCGCTCGGGCGTAAAGCCGAACTTGCTTTTCAGCGCCTTTAGCGGCGCCGATGCGCCGAACGTATGCATCACGATCTGCGCGCCGGTACGGCCGGCATAGCGGTCCCAGCCGAGCGTCGCCGCCTGCTCCACCACTACACGCGCATCGACATCCGGCGGCAGCACACTGTCTTTGTACGCCTCGTCCTGCGCCTCGAAAATATCCCACGCCGGCATCGACACGACACGCGCCGCAATGCCCTCTCGTTTCAGCTTCTCGTAGACGTCGACGCAGATCGACACTTCGCTGCCTGTGGCAAGCAATAGAATCTCCGGCCTGGCGCCGTCTGGCGCATCGGCCAGCACATAGGCGCCCCGACGCACGCCTTCGGCGCTCGCGTAGCGGCCCCGGTCGAAGGTTGGCAGCGGCTGGCGCGACAGCACAATGCACGCGGGCCGGTGCGGCGCCGTCAACGCAGTGCGCCACGCCCAGGCAACCTCGTTCGCATCGGCGGGCCGCAGCACCGTGAGCCCGGGCACGCCGCGCAACGACGCCAGCTGCTCGATCGGCTGATGCGTAGGCCCGTCTTCGCCGACGCCGATCGAGTCATGCGTGAATACGTAAATGACCGGCACTTCCATGATGGCCGAGAGCCGGATCGGCGGCTTCATGTAGTCGCTGAAAATCAGGAAGGTCGATGCGTAAGGCCGCAAGTTCGACAATGCGAGCCCGTTCGCAATAGCGCCCATCGCGTGCTCGCGAATACCGAAGTGCAGATTGCGTGCGCCGTAGCTGTCGTGTTCGAAGCTGCCGGCGCCGTCGAACTTCAACAGCGTTTTGGTAGACGGCGCGAGATCCGCCGCGCCGCCGATCATCCACGGCACGCGCGCAGCAATCGCGTTCAGCACCTTGGCCGACGATTCGCGGCTCGCGATGCCCTTCTCGTCGGCATCGAACACCGGCAGGCCGGCATCCCAGCCGTCGGGCAATTCATGCGCGTCCATCTGCGCAAACTCGCGCGCCAGTTGCGGATACTTCTGGCCGTAGGCGTCGAACTCAGCTTGCCATGCACGCCGCTCTGCGCCGCCGCGCGCGCCGATGCCTTGCGCGAAATGCTCGCGCACGCCGTCGGGCACGTAGAACGTCTTGTCTTCGGGCCAGCCATACGCCCGTTTGGCGAGCGCCACCTCTTCAACGCCCAGCGGTTCGCCATGCGCGGACGACGTGTCCTGCTTGTGCGGTGCGCCCCAGGCGATGATGCTGTTCACGACGATCAGCGTGGGCCGGTCTTTATTGCGCTTCGCCTCGGCGAGCGCGGCTTCGAACGATGCGGTGTCGTTTGCATCGTCGACGTGCAGCGTATGCCAGCGATAGCCGCGAAAACGCGTTTCGACCTCGTCGCTATAGGCGAGGTCCGTATGGCCTTCGATCGTGATGCGGTTGCTGTCGTAGATCCACGTCAGATTCGATAGCTTCAGGTGCCCCGCGAGCGACGCCGCTTCGTGCGAAATACCTTCCATCATGTCGCCGTCGCCGCATAGCGCGTAGACGTGATAGTCGACAAGCTGCGCGTCGGGCCGATTGAAGTGCGCTTCACACCAGCGCTCGGCCATCGCCATGCCGACGCTGTTGCCGAGCCCCTGGCCGAGCGGGCCCGTCGTGGTCTCGACGCCGGTCGTGAGCCGGTATTCGGGGTGGCCGGGCGTCTTGCTGTCGAGCTGGCGAAATTGTTCGATGTCGTCGAGCGAAACCGCCGGGTCGCTAGTCGGGTTGCTGGCGGCGTCGACGGCTTTGACGCCCGCAAGATGCAGCAGCGAGTAAAGCAGCATCGACGCATGCCCGACCGACAGCACGAAGCGGTCGCGATTCGGCCAGAGCGGCTCGCTGGGGTCGTACCGCAGATGGTTCTGCCACAGATGGTAGGCGACAGGTGCGAGCGCCATCGGCGTACCCGGATGACCGGAGTTCGCCTTTTGCACCGCATCCATTGACAAGGTGCGAATCGTGTTGATGCACAGCTGATCGATAGCGGAGTCGGTTTTCATCGAGTGCTCCTGTGTTAAGGGTAGTTGCGGTTCCGTCGACGCGCCGGCAACCCATAGCCGGTCAGCGGGCCGTGCGCACCAGCACAGCATCGCACGATGGAAACGGCAGCGCTTTCATCGCGGCCAACTCCGCGCGCATCAAGGCATCGCGGCGAATGTCCCACTGCTGCCCGAGCTTCCGGACAAATTCACCAACGCGATAGCGTGCGGGCGGGTCATCGGCAAGCCGTCGCTACGCGAAATCGGATGGCCCGGGCGAAGGCACGCCTTTGGGCGGGTCGGTGTCGCCTATCGGCGTTTCGTCCGAATTGCCGGCAGAGCCGTCCCTCGGCCGGTTGCCCGGCGATGGGTTGTCCGTCGTGGGCAGTTCGCCCTTTTCGGGCAGCGGCTGATCGAGGCCCGGCTCCACCGGCGTGGGAATAGCGGTGCCGATCGGCTTCGATGCTTCAGTGGGGGACACGTTTGAAGGGTCGTCCGGTATGTCGCTCTCATTGGCGCTCGCGGTGGTCATGATGAACTCCAGTTCGCTGGCAACAGGAATTCATCAACGAGCAACGTGCGTACCTGACTACGCACGTTCCGTGATACGGCGATGCATGCGGAACGGAAACCCGTTACTTTTGCGGCAATGCGTGCGGTGCGGCGTGAAGCATCGCGCCCTCCTTCGCACGGCGCTCGAATACGCGCCGCAGCGACCGCCTGCATGGCACTTCGACGTACGCGTAAAGCACGCACGAGGTAGAAAGGGTCAGCACGATGCCGACGAGTGCGGCATAGGTCTGCGCATGAGCGACGCCCGTCGCGTGAATCTCCTTGTGGACGCGCCCGAC
>DASXXR010000324.1:0-1960 GCA_036502945.1 Paraburkholderia sp.
CGCGCCGGTCGCCATCGCGTTCGCCACGATGTTTCCGAGCGCCTTGTCGATGTCCGGAACACCGGTTGCGCCCGAACCCGCAAGTGCATCGCTCACACCGTTCAGCCTGCCCGCCGCAATCGACGCGACACCTGCGCCGGCTGCGCCCGCAATCGCATTGCCGCCACCCAGTCCTGCCACGGTCGCGGCGCCCGCGGCCTGCATCATCGCGCGGCTTGCGCCGCCTTCCTTCCACGCATCCACGCCTTCGCTGTCGCCTGCGGCGGCCGCTTCCTTCATCTTCGAGTTTGCGTAATCACCGATGCGTCGCGACACCGCTTCACCCGCCGCGCTTGCCGCACTCATCATGTCCGCCTGCCTGTCGAGCAGGGTATTCACGTCCGGCAGTTTCGCGACGGTGCCGTTCGTCTCCGACGTGTCGCGGTTCAGGCCCGCGATGTCCTGCTTCTGGTTCGCGGAATCAGTGACACTGACCGTCCCCGCGCCGATGCCGCTTTTCGTCATTGAACGGTCGCTGCCGCTATCGCTCTGGCTGAGCATCGGTGCCGCTCCGCCCATGTTGCTGCCGGAAGCCGGGCCGTGCGTGCTGTAGTTGTTGCCGCCGTCGCCCGACGACGCCCCCGCCGAGAAGCCGCTGCTCGATGCGTGGTAGTCCGACTGGTTCTGGATATCGCTCCACGCCAGCGTGCCGGTTGTCAGGTGATTCCTCGACGCGTCGGCATCGCCTGCGATCACCGCGCCTTTCAGGTCGGTATTGCCTTTGACATCGATCGCGAAGCCGCCCGTACCCGCCTGAATCCCGGTCTGCTCGCTGACGCCCGCATAGCTGCCGTTCGCACTGCCGCTGCTGTGGCTGAAGCTGGCACTGCCGCCTCCCTGGCTGGCACTGAACCCGCCACTGGTGCTCGACTGATGCGCGCCGCTGGTTGTCATGTCCTGCACGCTCGCGAGGTTCAGGTTGCCACCGACATCGGCCGATACGGTCTTGCCGTTCACATTCGCGCCGATGATGTTCGTGTCACCACCCGACACCATCGATACGCTGTTCGCGCCGCTGACATGGGTGTTGTTCTGCATCGCCGCGTCGCTGTTTGCATCGCCGTGCGCCTTCGACATCGACGCGGAGACCCCAAAACCCTGCGTGCCGTACGACACACCGACGCTCGCGCTGCCCGACTGGTTCGCGCTGCGTGTCGAATCGGCATCACTCGTGTTGACGAGATTCACCTGACCCTTCGCGGCCAGCAGCACGTCGTTCGCACTGACCTTCGAACCGGCGATCGTCAGGCGACCGGAGGAAGTCCCTGCATCACTGCCGGTCGCGACAAAGGCCGCCGTGCCGCCAGCGCTCACGTTCGATCCCCGGTGCGTCGTCTGGTCTTCGGTGAAGGTGCTTTTACTCTGGCTCGTGCCCCAGCTCAGTTCGATCTTGCCTTGTGGCATCCGCCCGGCCGAGAGATCGCTGACGAGGCCGCCCGCGGCCACCTCCATCGTTCGAAAGATGTTGCGCGCTCACCGTTAAGTCGCCATTGCCACCAAGCGTGCCGTGGGTGTTTGTGACGGTGGATGCGGACGATACGGTCGTTGTGCCGTCGCCTGCACTGGTCAGCTTGCCTGCCGTGTTGTCGATGGCTGCAGCCGATACGACGACGGAGTTGTGTGCGCCATTGGCCGAAATCGTCCCCTGTTCGTTCGCGAGGGTGCCTTGCGCGCTAATGGAGAGATCGCCGTCTGACTGAACGGAGCCGCCTGTATTCTCGAAAGCGCCCTGCGTGGTTGCTGAGAGACCGTTGCGACCATACAGCGTGCCGTCGTGGTTGACCAGGTTGCCCGCCGTCGTCACGCTCACCTGATCGCCTTCGATTTCGCCGTTCCGGTTGTCGAGCGACGTGGCAGACACCGTGATCGTAGAGCCCGTCAGCGCACCGTGCTGATTGTTCAATGTGCCGGTCGCGTTTGC
>DASXXR010000325.1:0-23537 GCA_036502945.1 Paraburkholderia sp.
GTCGCCGGTGCCGTCGAGACCGACCACCAGCCCGTAGCCGATCAGCGGATTGTCGCGCACGCCTTGAATCGACACGAGATCTTTCAGGCGCTCCGCATGCGCGGCAGGCGCAGCCGCGAGCAGCGCCACGATCGACACGGCATACAGCGCGGCGCCGGCCGCCGCTTTTGCGGACTTGCCCGGACGGCTCGCGGCAAAACGCGCGAACGCGCGGCGAAGAGTCGAAGCGGTCATGATCATCACCACGGCGACACGTTGAGGAAGAAACGCTGCAGCCAGCCCATCTGCTCGGCTTCGTCGATGTAGCCCTTCGCCGAATACTCGATCTTCGCGTCGGCGACTTCGGTCGAGAACACCGAGTTGTCGCCCGCCACCGTGTTCGGATTCACGACGCCGGACAAGCGCACCCACTCGTTGCCCTGGTTGATCAGCATCTGCTTCTGCCCGCTCACCACCAGGTTGCCGTTCGGCAGCACATTCGTCACCGTCACCGTGATCACGCCGTTGAACGTATTCGACGCGTTCGCGCCGCCGGTCGCGTTGAACTGGTTCTGCCCGGTTGCGTCGAGGTTGGCCTTGCCGAACAGGCCGCTAAAGAAGTTCGCCTTCGCCACCGAGAAGTTCGTGCTGCCCTGGCGGTTCGCCGCCGCGCCCGATTGCTTTGTCGCGTTGATGTTTTCCGCGATGACGACCGTGAGAATGTCGCCAATGTTGCGCGGACGCTGGTCTTCGAACAGCGGATGGCCCGCGAAGCCCGGGTTGTAGATCGAGCCGGGCGCCTGCAATTGCGGCGGAACGGGCGGCACCGCGGTCATCGGCTGTTGCACGATCGGTTCCTTCGGCACGAGCGCGCAGCCGCCCAGCGCGCCGGCGAGCGCGAGCGGCAGCGCCGCGCGCGCGACACCGGTGCGAACCATGAGACTGATGAGCTGCGACATCTTGATAACCGCCTGTTCCATGCGAAGACCTACGTTCAAACCTGCATCTGGCTGAGGGTCTGCAGCATCTGATCCGACGTGGTCACGGCCTTGCTGTTGATTTCATACGCGCGCTGGGTCTGGATCATGTTCACCAGTTCCTGCACGACGTTGACGTTCGACGTTTCGACGAAACCTTGCTGCAACTGGCCAGCGCCGTTGATACCCGGCTGCGAAACGTTCGGCGCGCCCGACGAACCGGTTTCCGAGAACAGGTTCTCGCCCTTCGCTTCGAGGCCGGCCGGGTTGATGAACGTCGCGAGCTGCATTGCGCCGACGTTCACGTTGTTCCCCGAGCCCGGCTGCGTAATCGACACGGTGCCGTCGGAGCCGATCGTGAGCGACTGCGCATTCACCGGAATCGTGATTGCCGGGATTACCGGAAAACCACTGGCTGTGACGAGCCGGCCGGTCTGGTCGGTCTGGAACGAACCGTCGCGGGTGTACGCGATCGTGCCGTCCGGCATCTGCACCTGGAAGAAACCGTTGCCGTTAATCGCAACGTCTTTCGTGTTGCTGGTCTGCGTCAGGTTGCCCTGCGTGAACAAACGCTCGGTGGCGACCTGCTGCACGCCGGTGCCGACCTGGCTGCCCGACGGAATCTCGGTGTCCTGGGTCGAATTCGCGCCCGGCTGACGCAGCGTCTGATAAATCAGATCCTCGAACACCGCGCGCGAGCCCTTGAAGCCGTTCGTGCTGACGTTCGCGAGGTTATTCGAAATCACATCCATCTGCGCCTGCTGCGCATTCATGCCGGTGGCGGCAATGTAGAGGGAAGGGTTCACGGTTGTTTTTCTCCTTGTCTTACACCATGCGTTTCGGCGAAGCGGCGTGCCGCATCAGCTAAACGTGAGCAACTGGTTGGCCGACTGCTCGTTCTGATCGGCGGTTTGCATCAGCTTGGTCTGCATCTGAAACTGGCGCGCGTTGGCGATCATCGACACCATCGCGGCAACCGGATTCACATTGCTGCCTTCGAGCGAACCCGGCACCACGACGACGTTCGGATCCGGGTCCGCCGGATTGCCGTCGGCCGTGTGGAAAAGGCCGTCGTCGCCGCGCGTGAGCGTGGCTGCATCCGGATTCACGAGCTTCAGCTGGTCGACAAGCGCGATCGCGTTCGGCGGATCGCCGGGCGCGATCACCGAGATGCTGCCGTCCTTGCCGATCGACACTTCCGACTGCGGCGGAACCGCAATCGGGCCGCCATTACCGATCACCGGCAGGTTGTTCGCGGTGACGATCTGGCCGTTCTGGTCGACGTGCAGGTTGCCGCCGCGCGTGTACGCTTCGTTGCCGTCGGGCGTCTGCACGGAAAGCCAGCCCGGCCCTTCCACCGCGACATCGAGCGGATTGCCCGTCTGCTGGATCGGGCCCGCCTTGAAATCGGCGCCCGGCGTCGCCGACAGCACGAAGGTGCGCGTCGTGCTGTCGTTGACCGTGCTGCCGTCACCGAAGCTCATCGGCACCGAGCGGAAGTTCGACAGCTGCGCGCGAAAGCCGGTAGTCGACGCGTTTGCGAGGTTGTTCGCGACGACGGCCTGCTGGTCGAGCGCCTGCGCGGCGCCCGTCATCGCGGTATAGATCAGTCGGTCCATGACTAGCTCGTTTCCCTTGCGGGTCTCACGTAGTAGCGGTTGGTGGCGGCGCTTACAGGTTGATCAGCGTCTGGTCGATCGTCTGCTGCGTCTTGATCGTCTGCGCGTTCGCCTGATAGTTGCGCTGCGCGGTGATCAAGTCGACGAGCGAGCCGGTCAGGTCGACGTTCGACGACTCGATCGAGCTGCCCAGCAGCGAGCCGTGGTTCGTCGAGCCCGCCACTGCCACCTGTGCCACGCCGGAATCGTTGGTCTGCGCAAACTGGTTGTTGCCCAGGTTCTGCAAGCCGTTCGGGTTGTTGAACGTGGCCAGCACCACCTGGCCGAGCGCCGCCGTACGGCCGTCAGAGTACGTGCCGGTGATCGTGCCGTCCTGGCCGACCGCGAAGGCGGCGAGCGTCGCCGTGCCGAAGCCGTTCTGCCCCAGATTCGTGATGCCGTTCGCGCCGCCGAACTGGGTCGCCGTGCTCACGTCGACCGTGATGTTCTGGTTCGCCGCGCCGTCGGTATTGGTCAGCGGCAGCGTGAACTGGCCAACCGTCGCAGTCGGCGTGCTCGCGGGCGGCGGGGTGGTCGTCGCCGTGAGATTGCCCGACTGGTCGAACTGCATCGTGCCGAGATCGGTCGGCGTGCCGCCTGGCGTGTTCGAGAAAACTTCCCACGAGCCCGCGGCCGCGCCCTTCACGAAGAACAGGTTGACGGTCGTCGATCCGCCGAGCGAATCGAACGTCGGCACGCCTGTCGTAAAGGTAAAGCTGTTCTGATTGGTCGGGTCGAACGGCGCGACCGTCGGTGCGGTAGCCTGCGCGTTCAGGTTAATGCCTGCCGTGATCGTCGTCGTCGGGACCGGCGCGAGCTGCGTCGTCGGAATCTGGATCGGCACGGTCTGCGCGGTCTGCAGCACACCTTGCGCATTCGCGACGAAGCCCATCACCTTGTTGCCTTCCGCGTCGACGAGGAAGCCGTTCTTGTCCGGCGTGAACTGGCCGTTACGCGAGTACGTGACGGTGCCGTTCGCATTCTGCATCTGGAAGAAGCCGTTGCCGTTGATCGCGATGTCGGTCGCGACATCGGTGGTCGTCACCTGGCCTTGCGAAAAGTCCTGCTGCACACCGGCAAGACGCACGCCGATACCGATCTGGTTGTTGACGGCCGTCGCGATCGAATTCGCGAACATGTCCGCGAATTCGGCGGTGCTCTGCTTGAAGCCAACCGTCTGCGCGTTCGCGATGTTGTTGCCGATCACGTCGAGGTCGTTCGACGCAGCCGTCAATCCGCTCAAGCCTTGTTGATAACTCATGGTGCGCTCCGTACTTGAATAAGATTAAAGAAGGGCTGCGAAGCCGCCGTTCAAAGGAATCGTCTTGCCGTTCGCGAGCAGCAGGCCCGGTGTGCCGTCTGCCTGCTGGACCACGCTGTTCACTACAAAACCGCTCAGCGCCACCGGCGCCGTATTCGAAGTCGCGCCGCCGACGTCCCGCGCGGTAAACGTATAGTTGCCGAGCGGCAGCGGATTGCCCTGGGTGTCGGTCGGCGGCCAGCTTGTGATCGGCACCACACCGGCCGGCGCCGCGCCGACGTCGATCGTATTCACGACGACACCCTGCGCGTTCTTGACCGTGATCTGCAGATCCGTTGCAGCGGCGGCCAGCTGCACGCCGAACGGCGACGTGGCTTCCGTGTCGCTCGCGGTGCCGTCGCTGTTCGTCAGGTTGCCGACCGTAAACGTGTTGCCCGGGGCGAGCACGGTGTGACCGATCAGCGACGCGGCCTGGCCCGTCTGGCTCGCCGACAGTTGCGACGACAACGACGTTAGCGACGAGTTGAGCTGCGCGATGCCGCTCACCGTGTCGATCTGCGCGAGCTGCGACGTCATCTGCGAGCTGTCCATCGGCGCAGTCGGATCCTGGTTCTTCAGCTGCGTCACGAGCAGTTGCAGAAACGTTTGCTGCAAATCCGCTGCTGACGTGCCGCCGCCGTTCGGGCCCATCGTGTCGGACATCTGGTTCTGCACCTGCGTGCCGGCACCGCCAATTGAAGTGGTCACTAGGTTTCTCCTCAGGAGCCGATGGTCAGTGTTTTCAGCATCAGGTTCTTCGCGGTGTTCAGCGTCTCGATGTTGGCCTGGTACGAGCGCGACGCCGAGATCATGTTCACCATTTCCTGCACCGGGTCGACGTTCGGCATCGTCACGTAGCCGTCCTGGTTCGCCGCCGGGTTGCTCGGGTCGTAACTCGTTTTCATCGGCGTCGGATCGTCGATCACGCCCGTCACCCGCACGCCGCCCACCTGCTGGCCCGAAGCCGAGTGCGCGCCGCCGAGCGGATCGACCGCGAACACGACCTGCTTCGCCCGATACGGCTTGCCGTCCGGACCGGTCGTGCTGTCCGCGTTCGCCAGATTCGACGCGGTGACGTTCAGGCGCTGCGACTCCGCAGAGAGCGCCGACCCCGCCACCTTGAAGATGTTCATCAATGACATGGCTTGCTGAGCCTCCTTCGTTGATTCAACCCGTAGCGATTTGTATTGCTGCCGTTACTGCGTTGCTGTTTTTGTAGTGCGGCTCATGCCGCACCGGTCTGTTTTTGCGCCACCTGCGGCCCGCTGCTTCGGCCCGCGGGCCTAGCTGCCCGATGTGATCGCCGACAGCATGCCCTTGATCTGCGACGACACCATCGTCATCCCCGACTCGAAGTGCAGCGTGTTGTCGGCGAACTGCACGCGCTCCGTATCGAGGTCGACCGTGTTGCCGTCGAGTGCGGGCTGCGTCGGAATCCGGTACTTCAGCTGGCCGTAATCTTCCGTGGCGCCGCCCGTCGGGATCAGCCTCGCCTTGCCCGCCATGTGGCCGGGCGCGGTGGTCGCCATCGTCATCCCGCTCGCCACGCCGGCCGGCTGCGTCATTGCGAGCGGCGCCGCGCCCGAGCCGCTCATGCCGGTCGCGCCGTCTGCCTTGCGCAATGCGCCCGCGAGCGACGACGCAAAATCGACGTCGCGCGCCCGGTAATTCGGCGTATCGGCGTTCGCAATGTTCGACGACAGCAGTTCCTGCCGGTACGCGCGCACGTCGAGCGCCTGTTTGTTGAACGCAAAATCCTGATCGAGTTTGTCAAGCATGGGACGTTTCTCCGTCTGAACGTGGCCACCCCGGCTCGCGACGCCGGCCTGCCACCCGCACGCACGCCACGGTACGACCGCTGCGCGGAGGCTTTTTCGCATGGAGTGCATCTTAGGGGGGCGCCGCAAGAGCCAATTGGACGAATAGCCGGGGAAGCGCCCCTCTATTCAACGTTTGCGCACAGGGACCGCTCTCTAGAATGCGATTCGTACCTTCGCATTCGAATCTGGAGAATCGTCATGGCCCTGTCCGCTTTCGCTGTCCTGCCCGGCTTGCGCCGTGCCGCGCGGCTACAGGGCGCGCGGCGGCGGGCGTGGTCCGCATTCATCGCTGCGTCGTGCGCCGGTCTCGCGCTGGCAACGGCCGGCGCACTGCCGCTCGCGGCATATGGGCAACAGGGCGGCGGTCCGATCGTGATTCCCGGACCGGGCGAAAAGAATCCCGCCGACGCGCAGGCGCTGGCCGCGCGCATCGGCATGGCGACCTCCGGCGCAGCCCCGACGGCCGCGGCTCTGGCAGCGCTGAGGCCCACCCGGGCGCCGCAGAATGCGGCGGATTCCGACAGCGACACAATCGTGATTCCCGGGACGGGCGAACCGGCCGGCCAGGCCGCCGCCGCGGCTTACGCAACAAGCGGCGCCCTCACGGCGCCCGGCGCCGGCTCGCAGGCGTCGCTGCAGCGGATGAACCCGCAGGCGGCGGCGCGTCGGGTGGCGCCCGTATTCGTCAGCAATGCGCAGGCGCGTTACAGCGTGCCGGCAACGAATACCGAAGCCGATGCGGCCGCGGCGTCGGCCCCTGTCGAGATCGACCCGCTTGCGGCACGCGGCGAGCCGCCGCAACTCGGCGGCCCCGGCGGTACCGCAGCGGTCAGGACGCGCGTTCCGGCCGCGCCGGCCGTTGCGCCCGTGCAAGTGGTGCAGGCGACATCTGCCGCGCCGGCGGTTCAGGCGGTTCAGGCCGCGCAAATCGCGCAGACCGGCCAGATGATGCGCGTCGCGCAGCGCGGCGCGGCGGCGCTTCCTGCCGCCGCGGGCGCCAGCACGCTCGCCGCCAGCACAGCCGTTCCCGCCGGGCAACAGGACGGCGAATCGATCCGTGCCGCAGCACTCGCGTTCCTCCAGCAGCAAACGGCCGGACTGCCCGGCAAGATCACGATCACGGTCTCACCGGCCTTCGGCCGCGGCCTCACGGCCTGCACGGCGCTCGAGCCGTTCCTGCCGCCCGGTGCCCGCCTGTGGGGCCACACGTCGGTCGGCGTGCGCTGTTCGGGTGCGCGCCCGTGGACGCTCTACATGCAGGCACGCATTTCGTTGCAGGCCACCTACTACACCGCCGCGCGCCAGATCGCGCCGGGCGAAACGCTGTCGGCGGCTGATCTCGTCGCTCACGAAGGCGATCTCGCCACGCTGCCGCAAGCGGTCATCACCGATCCGTCGCAGGCAGTGGGCGCGATCTCGCTCGTGCGCATCGGCGCCGGGCTGCCGCTGCGGCAGGACACGCTGAAAAGCGCGAGCTCGGTGACGATCGGGCAAACCGTGCGAGTGGTCGCGATGGGCGACGGTTTCACGATCTCGTCCGAAGGCAGCGTGATGAATAACGCGACGCCCGGGCAGCAGGTTCGCGTGAAGACGGCCAATGGCCAGATCATCACCGGCATCGTGAAGGACGCTTCGACCGTGCAGATCCAGCTGTGACAACGGTTACGAGGTAACGCCCGGGCGCGGCGGAAAGCCGCGCGAACTGAAGATAAGGCAGCAGAAGGCAGCAAAGCGGCAGGGCCCGATTGCGCTAAAGTTTTGGTTCGTGATTGCCGATATCAGGATCAAATCGTTCAGGAAGCCAATCGTGAAAGTTGATTCCAGCACTAATCCGAATTTACCGCCGCTCGCCGGCGGCGTGCAGCGCGGGCAGCAAGGCGAACCGGCCGCTACAGGCAACGGCGCTGCGCCGGCGCGCAGCGCAGGCGGCTCCGCCGCGGACGTTAACTTGTCGGCGCTTGCCAGCCAGCTGCACAGTCTAGCGGCGTCGGGCTCGGCCGATATCGACGTCGCGCACGTCGAGTCGATCAAAAACGCGATCCGCCAGGGCACGCTGACGATCGACCCGGGCAAGATCGCCGACGGTGTGCTGGAAACGGCACGCGGCCTGCTGCAAGCCAATCCGCCGGCTGGCGACTGAGCGTCCGCACCACGCTTTTCGGGGCGCTCACCGCCGGACGGCATTCTGAAAACCGCGTTTCCCGCGCTGGTGCGGGTCGAACGACGTTTGAGTGAGTGATGAAAGACGCGCTGCTTGACACCATCATCGACGAATACGCTACGGTTGAAGCGTTCGCGTCCCTCCTTTTCTACGAACAGAAGGCGCTGGCCGCCGTCTCCCCGCTGGAACTGCTGCCGCCGATCGTCGAAAAGAAATCGGCGATGGCGGACAAGCTTGCCATGCTGGAACGCAACCGCGAGGCGCAGCTGAGCTCGCTAGGGTTGCCCGCCGGCAAGCGTGGAATGGATCTCGCCGCGGCCAGCGACACGCGCCTGAACGAACACTGGAGCGCGCTGCAAAAATCGGCTGAACGGGCGCGCCGGCTCAATGCCGATAACGGTTTGATGATCCGCACGCGGATGGAGTACAACCGGCGCATTCTGGGCGTGCTGCGCGGCACGTCCGAAAAGTCGACGACGTACGGCCCGGATGGCCGGATGCCCGCATTCGGCGGACTCTGAGCGGGTTGTCTGTCGTTCAGCTCAGATCGGCCAGAAAATCGCGCGCACGCTCCGACAGACTCAGGTCAAAATTCAAAGCCTGCATGGCGGCCTTCGCCACCTTGGGGCGCGCCTTCTTTTCGAGCGCGTCGGCGGCGGCGCTCAGCCAGTCAGGAAATTTTTCCGTCAACGCATCGATCAGCACCGTAGCCTGGCGGCGATCCTTCTCCGCCTTGGCCGCATGCGACGGGTCGCGCAGCGTGCTGACAATGAGCTTGTGAAGCGCGAAGCGCGCAGGGTTCGGCAGCATGACCGGAACAACGTGTTCCTTGCCGAGAATGAAGCCGCGCGTGGGGTCCGACAGCAAATAGCGGAAGTACGGAAGCCCCGTTGCATGCGCGCGCAGGTGAGGTAAGGGCTTGCTTTCGTATGCCTCGGTACCGGGGACGAGCAGGTCTACTTTAAGAGGCTGCCCTCGCGCCTTGAACGATGTTGCGGGTTTTCGCGCATCCAGCTCCGGCACCTCGAGAAACGGCAGGCCGCTGTCACGCAGGATGTCGAGGAAGCTCCGGTTCTCCGGGATCGCAACCGAGATCGTCCCGGCGCTGCCGATATCGATATCTTCGGTCCGGTAGTTTGCCGGCAGCCGGACGCCCAGGCTGTTCAGAAGTACGCCGAACGCGTGCGAACCGACCAGCACCCCGCCATGACTGAAAATGCCCGCGTTGTAGAGCGTGGCGAGGGTGAGCGCCGAAGAATTGTCCGCAGCGGCAAAGCCCGCCTTGCGTAACACCTGGACGTCGGCCGCAAGCGCGCGCACGCCCGCGCTGTCCTGCATTTTCGCCTCGAGCGCGGCTTCGGTTTCCGGTTCCCCGGCACGCCCAAGTGAGGTTTCCCTGTGCTTGCCGGAGGCCAGGTACACCCGCCAATAGATATAAGTCTTCCCTTCGACGGTTTTCCTCGCGGCTGAGCCCGGCGAGTGAAGCGCGATGGACGGTTGCGCGCCAGCGCGCTCGGCAACAGAGGAATACAGCGTTTGCAGCGCGTCGTTGTGAAAGTTCGCCATCGCGAGCCCACCTTATACCTTAAGATTTGATTCTAGGGTATAAGACTGGGAAGCGTCAATTTATACCTTAGCATTCAATGCTAAGGCATAAACCATCAACCTTCCCGCGCCGGTTCTCCGCTCCGCTTTCGCGCAGCGCTCAGCTTTCCTCCGCCGCCCACGCCATCTCGCGCAACCGCGTGCGCAGCCGCGCCACCGCCTGGCTATGCAGCTGGCACACGCGCGACTCGCTGACTTCGATCACCGCGCCGATCTCGCGCAGATTCAACCCGCGCTCGTAGTACAACGACATCAGCAGCTTCTCGCGCTCGGGCAGCCGCTCGATCGCTTCGATTAGCGCACCGCGCAGGCTCTCGTCGAGCAGCGCGGAAAGCGGGTCTGAATGATCGACACAGTAGCGGTCGAGAAACGGTTCATCGTCGGCCGAACGGTCGAAGTCCTCGTAGTAGATCAACTGGCTGCCGTGCAGATCCTGCAGCATGGCCTGATAGTCCTCGAGCGGCATCTTCAGGTGGCCGGCGATCTCCGTTTCGCTCGCGGCCCGCCCAAGCTGTTGCTCGATCTGATGCACGGCCATCTCCAGTTCGCGCGACGTGCGCCGCACGCTGCGCGGCAGCCAGTCGTTGCTGCGCAGTTCGTCGAGCATCGCACCGCGGATGCGCTGGCTCGCATACGTCTCGAATTGCGCGCCCTGGTCTTCCTTATAGCGGCTCGCGGCGTCGAGCAGGCCGATCATCCCGGCCTGGATCAGGTCGTCGAGGTCCACGCTCGCCGGCATCTTCGCGACCAGCTGCAGACCGAGCCGCCGAACCAGCGGCGTGTATTTCGTCAGAACGTCGGCCTGAGAAATCTTTCCTTGAGCGTTGTACATCGAGCTCCCCTTGTCCGCTGCCATCAGGCGTGCTGCGCGGACGGTTGTTCGGCGTGTGACGCCGTCGTTACAGCCGCGCTCGCCGACCACGGCGCGCGCGAGCGCATCGCTGGCCGCATCGGCCAGTACTGCAGTTCGGCAGCGAGATGCCGGAAGTCGCGCGCGGCGGGCGTCGACGGAAACGCCTCGACGATGCAGCGCGACAGTTCGTGCGAGCGCGTCATCATCGGATCGGCAGCGACGCAGCCGGCGCTTTCGAGCGCCACGGTCAGATAGCGGCCCGCGACGTCCGCGAGATTCTCCAGCGCGGTCTGCGCGTCGGCGACGCTGTGCACGTGGTTCACCAGCACGCGAAACTGCGCAATCGCATACGCGTAATGCAGCCGCTTCATGCACGCGTAGGTATCGGTGATCGCCTGCGCGGCGACGCGCGTGACGATCATCACGTCGTGCGCCTGCAACGCGAGGTCCGATAACATGCCGTCGCCCTTGAACTGCGCGTCGATCAGCACGACGTCGGCGGGGCCGTCGAGCACCGCGGCGAGCTGCGACGGCTTGCACGCGTCCCGCTCGCTGCGCGGCGCCGCGAGCACCGCGAAACCGGCCGCGTGACGCGCCACCGCCTGGTCGAGCGCGATCTCGCCGCGCACGAAACCGGCAAAGCGCTCCGGCGCAAGACGGCTCAGCACCGGGGCGATCGCGTGCGCTTCGCCCGCGTGCTCGTCGACGACCAGAACATCCTTACCCTGCGCGGCGAGTGCTGCCGCGAGATTCACTACGATGGTGGAACTGCCGACACCAGCCGAACCTCCTATGACCGCGATCGCGCGCGAGCCTTGCCGCGCGAGAAGCCGCCGCAATCCTTCCGCCTGATCGGACACGAACTTAGCCAAACCGGACCTCATGCTGATCGGCGGTGGAACGTGCCGACAGGGCGGACAGCAGACCCGGGATGTCGTCTTCGTGCGGTACGAACGGCGAGTGGTCGCGCGGAATGCAGAACGCGCTGCGAATCAGGAATTTCTTCGTGGCGACGTACAGGTTCTCCGGCACCTTCTGGCCGGTGGACACGTAGTGCACCGGCAACCGGTAGCGAATCACCGCGTCGAGCGTGCTGCCGAGATTCGTGGCTTCGTCGAGCTTCGTCAGGATGCAGCCGGCGAGCGGCTGTTTATCGGGTGCGCTTTGATACGCCTGCACGACTTCGTTCAACGTGTCGCCGTGGCTCGTCGCATTCAGCAGCAGCAGGCGCTGCACCGGCTGGCCGGCGCGGCACAGCATCGCGATCTGGTCCGACACCTGGCGCTCGCGCTGGCTCATGCCGATCGTATCGATCAGCACAATGTGCTTGTTGCGCAGTTCCGAAAGCGCGAGCTGCAAATCGCCGCCGTCCTTCACCGCATGCACCGACACACCGAGAATCTTGCCGAAGATACGCAGCTGTTCATGGCCGCCGATCCGGTAGCTGTCGGTGGTCAGCAGCGCTACCTTGCTCGCGCCGTAACGCATCACGCAGCGCGCGGCGAGCTTCGCGGTGGTCGTCGTCTTGCCAACGCCGGTCGGCCCCATCAGCGCGAACACGCCGCCATGCTCCATCAGCGCGTCTTCGTCTTCCATCACCGGCAGATTCGATTCGAGCACCGAGTTGACCCACGCCATGCCCGCGTCGAAGTTTTCGACGGCCGGCAGGTTGTCGACCACCATCCGCACGAGTTGCGCGGAGAAACCGGCGGCGAACAGATGCCGCGTGATCGCCGACTGGGTCGGCGTACGGCGCTGGCTGTCGGCCCACAGCAGCCCCGCGAAATGCTCTTCCATCATCCCGCGCATCGACGCGAGTTCGTTCATGACCGTTTCGTTGACGATCTGCGACATCCGCGCGTTGAGCGCGTCGGTGACCGCTGCGGTCACGTGGTCGGGCAGACCGCTGGACGGCGTCGCCCGCTGCAGCGCGCGGCGCGCGGCGAGCTGCGCGGCTTCGCGTGCCCAGTCGGGCGTCTCGACCGAAATCGCCGCAGCGGGCGCTTCGTCGAGTTGCGCCGCAGGCATCGGCACCGACGTGTCGTTCGGCACGCCGAGGCCCTTCGCAACGGCTGCGGCGGGCGTCAGCGACGGCGGCTTCGAGCTGTACACCGTCGGCTTGTCGACGATCTGCTGAGCGTGGTCGATCAGCCACGGATTCGATTCGGCCATCGTGCGCGGCGCGCGGCGCTTCTCTGCCGCAGCGGCGGGCGCAGCAGGCGCGGCAGCCGGCGCGGCCGTTTCGGCGCGCGCCTGCACTTCAGGCGCCGGCGCGGCCAGCACCGGCATCGGCGGGAAGGTCGGCGCAGACGGTTCATTGTCCGCACCGGCTTCCGGGCTCGCGCCGAATACCGACGAGAACACGTCAGGCAGGCCATTCGCATACGGATTGGCGAACATGACCGGCGCATGGCTGCGCGCGGCGCTTTCGGCCGCAGCAGCCTTGCCGCCCGCGGCAGGCGCGATCGCGGCGAGGTCGCTGTCCGCGAGTGCGACGATTTCGACACTGCCGTCGCCAAGCGCACGATTCGACAGCACGACCGCGTCAGCGCCGAGCGCTTCGCGAACGAGGCGCAACGCGTCGCGGCTCGTAGCGCCGATGAATTTACGGATGTTCAAGCTTGACCCCCAATGAGGTTAACGACCTTGATGTTGCGTGTGTCCGGCACTTCCGCGTACGAAAGCACCTTGAGTTGCGGCAGGCTGCGGCGCAGGAAGCGCGCGAGCATGGTCCGCAGCGAATGCTGCACGAGCAGCACCGGCGCGAGGCCGAGATTCTGCTGGCGCGTCATGGCCCTTTGCGTTTCCGTGAGCAGCGTGTGTGCGAGACCGGGTTCGAGGCCCGGGTTCGCGCCCGTCGTCAGCGCCTGGGCGAGCACGCGTTCGAGATTCGTGTCGAGGCCCATCACCTGCATGTCGCCGACACCCGGGAACCACTGCTGCGTGATCGCGCGGCCAAGCGCGAGCCGCACGATCCCGGTGAGATCGTGCGCATCGGACAGCTTCGGCGTGTGTTCGGCGAGCGCTTCGAGAATCGTGCGCATGTCGCGGATCGGCACGCCTTCTTCGAGCAGGTTCTGCAGCGTCTTTTGCAGCGTCGTGATCGACAGGTGCTTCGGCACCAGTTCTTCGACGAGCGACGGCGTGTTCTTCGTCGTCCGTTCGAGCAGCGCCTGCACTTCCTGGCGGCCGAGCAGCTCCGACGCGTGCATGACGACCAGATGGTTCAGGTGCGTCGCGACCACCGTGCTCGAATCGACGACCGTGTAGCCGTATACCTGTGCCTGCTCGCGCAGGTTCGTGTCGATCCAGATCGCGGGCAGCCCGAACGCGGGGTCGGCGGTCGGCGTGCCCGGCAGCGCGGCGCTCACCTGGCCTGGGTTGATCGCGAGCCATTGGCCCGGATACGCCTCGCCGACACCGATTTCGACGCCCTTCAGCGTGATCCGGTAGCCGTTCGGCCGCAGTTCGAGGTTGTCGCGAATATGAACGACGGGCGGCAGGAAACCGATTTCCTGCGCGAATTTCTTGCGGATGCTCTTGATCCGCTTCAGCAGCTCGCCGTCGGAATTGCGGTCGACGAGCGGAATCAGCCGGTAGCCGACTTCGAGGCCGAGCGTGTCGATCATCGTCACGTCGTCCCAGCTGGCTTCGGTGTTCTCCGGCGCCGCGAGTGCCGTCGGCACGACGTCGACGTGCGCACCTGCCGTGCGGCGTGCCTCCGCCCGCTGCTTGACCACGCGGCCCAGCTGGATCAGGCCGCCGCCCAGCACCAGAAACGCGAAGTGCGGCATGTCCGGGATCAGCCCCATCAGCACGAGGATCGCGCCCGTGATCATCAGCACGCGCGGATTCGAGAACAGCTGCGTCGTGAGCTGGGTGCCGATGTCTTCGTTGGTGGCCACGCGCGACACGATCACGCCGGCCGCGGTCGAGATCACGAGCGACGGAATCTGCGCGACCAGGCCGTCGCCGATCGTCAGCAGCGTGTAGTTCTTGCCGGCCGCCGCGAAGCTCATGTCGTGCTGCGCAACACCGACGATCAACCCGCCGATGATGTTGATCACCATGATCAACAGGCCCGCGATCGCGTCGCCGCGCACGAACTTGCTCGCACCGTCCATCGAGCCGTAGAACTCGGCTTCCTGCGCGACTTCGACGCGGCGCTTGCGCGCCTGGTCTTCGTTGATGATGCCGGCGTTCAGGTCGGCGTCGATCGCCATCTGCTTGCCGGGCATCGCGTCGAGCGTGAAGCGCGCGGACACTTCGGCGATCCGGCCCGCGCCCTTCGTGATCACCATGAAGTTGATCACCATCAAGATCACGAACACGACGATGCCGACCGCGAAGTTGCCGCCGACGAGGAAGTGCCCGAACGCCTCGATCACTTTGCCGGCCGCATCCGGGCCGGTATGGCCTTCGAGCAGCACGATCCGCGTCGACGCGACGTTCAGCGAGAGCCGCAGCAGCGTCGAGAACAGCAGCACGCTCGGGAACGCCGCGAAATCGAGCGGCTTCATCGTGTACATGCTGACGAGCAGCACCATCACGGAAAGCGCGATATTGAACGTGAACAGCAGATCCAGCAGGAACGGCGGCAACGGCAGGATCATCATGCCGAGGATCAGGACGATCAGGACCGGGCCGGCCAGCGTCCGCAGGTTCGCGAGCTGCAACGCTTCGGAGCGGCGCGACAGGAAACCGCCGGCGCGAGGGGTGCTCATGCGCGGTCTCCGTCGTTACGCTGCGTGCCGGTGCCGTTGGTGCTGCTGGTACTGCTGGCGCCCGAATTGCCGTTTGCCTGCGAATCGATATCTTCCACGTCTTCGATGTCTTCGTCTTCGTCGTCGGCGGCGCGGTGCTTGTCGAGGTCGGCGGGCACGTCGAGCGAACTCGGCCTGACCGGCTCGACGCCACCTTGCGTGTTAAAGCGCTTCAGTTGATAAACCCACGCGAGCACTTCGGCAACCGCGCCGTACAGCACGCCCGGCACTTCGGCGTCGAGGCGCACGTTGTAATAGAGCGCACGCGCGAGCGGCGGCGCTTCGAGAAGCGGCACGTTGTTTTCGGCCGCGACCTCGCGGATCCGCGCCGCGACCAGGTTCACGCCCTTCGCGATCACCTTCGGCGCGCGCATCTGGCCGTCGGTGTATTGCAGCGCGACGGCGAAACGCGTCGGGTTGGTCACGATCACATCGGCCTTCGGCACCTGCGACATCATCCGGCGCCGCGCGAGCGCGCGCTGCTGGGCGCGAATGCGACCCTTCACATGCGGGTCGCCTTCGTTTTCACGGTGCTCGCGCTTGACCTCTTCCTTGGTCATGCGCAGCTTCTTCTCGTACTGCCAGATCTGGTACGGCACATCGAGCACGGCGATGATGAACATTCCCGCGACCGTCGTCGCGCAGCACACCGCAATCAGATGGCCGGCGCTCGCGAGCGCGACCGGGAGCGGCTGCGTGACGAGCGCAAGGATGTCGTCCTTGCGATTCCAGAATGCGATCGAGCCGACGCCGCCGACCACGAGCGTCTTCGCGATCGCCATGCCGAGCTGGATCGGCCCGTTGATCGAGAAGATGCGGCCGAGGCCCGTGATCGGGTTGAGCTTGTTCCACTTCGGCTCAAGCGATTTCGCCGACAGCAGCCACCCGCCGAGCGCGATCGGCGTCACCAGCGCGGCGATACCGGTCAGCAGCAGCAGCGGCATCAGCGCGAACAGGCCTTCCATGCCCGCGTTGGCCCCGGTGATGAGCATCCGGCTCGGTTCGAGAAGCGTCGCGTGGTCGAACGTGAACGCGCCGCGCATCATCCCCTCCAGATGACTGCCTATCTCCCCGGACAGACCCCACCCGCCGAAAAAGCCCGCCGACAGCAGCGCGAACGACACGAGCTCCCGCGAACGCGCGACCTGCCCCTCCTCGCGCGCCTTTTCACGGCGCCGAGGGGTGGCTGATTCGGTTTTCTCGAGGTCGCTATCCCCTGCCACAAAGCTCTCCAGACGGTAACGGCACGATGCCGGTTTTCCGGTTGAGAGCGATTATTCCCGCAGATGTAAAGGGACCATCGGCGGATAAAGGGCGTGAAACGGCGGTATTTCGGCGGATGGGCTGCGACGGCTACGGTGCGCGGACGGCGGACGGCGGGCCGCGCGGCGGGCCGGCGTCCTCAAGCTGCGCCGGTCAGCGGGAACCGCCGGAAGCGATGCAGGCTGCGAACGACACACTCAGGAAGGACGCGGCGGCGATGGGGATCAAGTTGCCCGCGCCGCCGCGCCTGACGTGATGTCCGCCGCCTAGAACCCGATGAACGGCGCGTTGCCGCCCGTCGAGGTCAGATCGAGGCCCTGATACACGGTTCGGCCGTAAAAGAACGGCAGCCCGAGGTCGAGGCTCGTCGCGCTGCCGTTCTGGCCGGCAAGGTTGCTGAACGCAAAGTTGCCGCTGTTGAAGAGCGAATCGGCGTTCGCCACCTGGAAACTCACCGTCGCCGACGTGGAATTCTGCCCCTTCAACGTCGCGCTGCGCGTCTGGGTCGTGGCCGGGCAATAGAACTGCGGCGCCTCGCTGCCGCACTGCGCAAGCGAGCCATCGGTGAAAAACAGGCCGTTCGAGCCGGTGTCGAAGAACGCCGAAACGCCGTTGACGCCGTTGAACGAACTGTTGTCGAGGTCGCCGGCCGGGTCGGTCGCGAAGGTCGTCACGGAACTCGGCAGCGTGTTGTTCGCCTGGGTGTTGACGCCGAACGTGAGCGTGCCCGTCGCCGACGCCGTGCCGCCGTCCGGCACGGTTGGTAACTGGATGACGAGGCCGTTGTTGTTGCTGGCGAAGCGTGCCACCGGGTTCGCGACCTGCTGCGCGACCGGCGCCGATGCGCGCTGGCAATTGTTGGTCGCCGTACCAGCCGGGCAGGTGAAATACGTGCTGGGGTTGGCTGCCGATATCGGCGCCGCGCAGGCTGCCCCGCAATCGATCGGCGCCACGCCGACCCCGAGGATACCGTTCGCGCCGAGATCGCTCGCCGTGTTTTCCGAGTTGGCCGTGCGGTCGGTGCAGTTTTGCGCTGGAGTGGTCGCGACCGGCAGGTCGCCCACCATCTGGATCGGAATGCCGCTCGCCTGTTCGCCGCCGATCTTCACGTCCGCCGTGCGGATCGTCCCCCACGTGAAGCCGTCGGCGAAGATCGTGCACTGCGCAAGCTGGCCGCTTCCGGAAGGCAGGCCCGGCAGGCTCGACGCCAGCGAACCGAGCGACGCGGCCACCAGCCGCAGCCCGAACGACTTGGTATCGAGCAGCACATGGTCGATCGTCTGGCACGTCGACGTGCCCGGCGCGCAGACGGTGACGCTCACTGTCGGAATGTTCGCGAAACGCGAGACGCCCTGGTCGACTGTCACCGCGACGCTGTTCGGCACGTTCGGCGCCGGGGCATTGCCCGACTGGCTCGATCCGCTGCCACCACCGCCACCGCCGCAGGCGGCCAGCAGCGAAACAACCACTACCGCGCCGACAACCTTCATCCAATCCTTCGTTCTGGTCAGGGATCGCACCATGTGACTCTCCGGTCGTCGGTCAGTTATTGAATATCGGCGCCGCTCACGCCGGCAGGCAAGGCCTGCGGGACCCACGCACTGCCCACGAACGCGCCCATGTGACCGCCCGAATGCACGACGAGGCCGTTCTGTTCGACGACTGAAGGCCCGCGGGCGGTGCCCCGGGCGGCCCGGGCGGCTTTGGCGCCGGCGACGTATTGCTGGAAGTAGCTGCTGCCGAAGATCGTTTCGAGCGGCGGCATGTCCGGGCCGCGCCACGCCACACCGAACACGACGCCGTCCGCCGCGACGTATTCGCGCACGACGGTGCCGGTTGCAAGCACCGTCTGGCGCACGGTAAATGAAGGAACGGGTGCGCTGGCACTTGCACCTTGTGCGCCTTGCATGCCGGAAGCGCCGTTAGTCACGGCGTTGCGCATCGTGGCGGTGGCCGGAGCGGATGCAGAGGTGGACCCGCCTTCGGGCGTCGCCATCGGGCTGCCGCCCAGCGCCGCGCGAGCAGCGGGCGACGCGACGGCCAGCAAACCGCTCAATCCGAGCACGGCTGCAGCGAGCACACCGCGCACGCTGCACGGATTCGCAAGCCGGCTCAGGTGATTCGAATCGAACATCAGAATTCTCCCCGTTTGAAAACTGCTGCGGCGCGCGGCGCCGCATTCCGCTCACAACGCTGACAAGCCGGCATGCGGCATGCGGTTCACCGAAAGCTCGCCGGCAAGCATGCGACAGCGCCTTGCAAGCCGCATGCCCACACGCTTTGACAAGCGATTATGCAGCGCGTTTGTGACGTGTAGTATGCCTGCGGATTATTCAAAAGCGGACAGGTTCCGCAGCCACATCGAGCGGCTGCGGACATTCCAGGGTTCAACGGGAAGACGGGTTCGACAGCAGGTTCAGAAGCCGAGGCTCGCGAGCAGATCGTCGACCTGGGACTGGTCCTGCACCACGTCGGCCTTGCCCTCGGGGTTGATCTGCGGCCCATTCAGCAGGCTCTCCGGGCTGCCGGTCGGCGATATTTCCGCTGCAAGCGCTGCTGCCGTGGCGGCGAACTGCTCGCGCCGCTCCGGCGCGATGTTCTCGACCAGCACGCCCAGCAACTGCTGTTCGATCAGGTACACGATTTCCGTGATCTTCTTGATGACCTGGCCGGTCAGATCCTGGAAATCCTGCGCCATCATGATTTCGAGCAACTGCTGATTGGTCGCGGCCGTCGCCTCCGGCAGCCTGCCGAGGAACGCGTGCGTATCGTCCATCAGCGTGCGGACCTGGTCGCGCTCGAGCGGCCCCGCATACCACTGGGTCCAGCGCGTGTCGAGCGCGCCGCCTTCCTGCTGCAGTTGCTCCTGAATCGGCTTGGCGACGTCGATGGCGGTCAGCACCTTCTCCGCCGCCTGCTCGGTCATCGTCGCGACGTACTTGAGCCGGTCGCGCGCGTCGGGCACGGCTTCCGCCGCGCGCTCGACATGCTTGTCGATTCCGAGCTCGCGCATCGAATCGCGCAGCGTGCGCGTCAACTGGCCAATCCGGGCGAGAATCCGGTCGGTGGTGAGGTCGCTGTCGTCGCGCACGTCCGCGTCTTGCGCGTTGGTCGGCTGGTTCACATCAGCTCCCGGTTTTGCTCATCTTTTCGAGAATCTTGTTAAGTTTCTCGTCAAGGGTCGCGGCGGTAAACGGCTTCACCACATAGCCGCTCGCGCCCGCCTGAGCGGCCGCGATGATGTTTTCCTTCTTCGATTCGGCCGTCACCATCAGCACCGGCAGATGCGTCAGATTGGCGTCGGCGCGAATTTCCTTCAGCATCGCGAGGCCGTCGAGGTTCGGCATGTTCCAGTCGGAAATCACGAACTCGTAGCTGCCGCTGCGCAGCCTCGCAAGGCCCGCCTGGCCGTCTTCCGCTTCGTCGACGTTCGAGTAGCCGAGTTCCTTCAGCAGGTTGCGGACAATCCGGCGCATCGTCGGAAAGTCGTCCACCACCAGAATCTTCATTCCCTTGTCCATCGCATTCCCCTGTATCACTTTGATCCAGCCGGGCGGCGCACTGCCGCCCGTTCGTCATTCGGTTCCCGCCGACACGGCTTCAATATTGCAGCGTCATCGTTACAAACCACCGTAGCGGAACACGGCAATAGCCGCGCGTCAACCCGGCCGCTGCCCGCGACCGGCATATTACACACGCTGCACCCGTTCGCCCATCGACGAGAGCCGCGCCATCACGCGCCGGCTCATGTCGGAAAGCGGCGAGATGTCGTCGGCCGCACCGAGCGCGATGGCCTCACGTGGCATGCCGAACACGATGCAGCTCGCTTCGTCCTGTGCGAGCGTGTAGGCGCCCGCGCGGCGCATGTCCAGCAGACCGGCCGCGCCGTCGCGGCCCATGCCCGTCAGGATCACGCCGACCGCGTTTTTACCGGCGTGCTGCGCCGCCGAGCGGAACAGCACGTCGACCGACGGCCGATGCCGGTTCACCGGCGGCTCGTCGGACAGATGCGCGATGTAGTTCGCGCCGCTGCGCGCGAGCAGCAAGTGCGCATGGCCCGGTGCGATATACGCGTGGCCGGGCAGCACGCGTTCGCCGTGCTCGGCTTCTTTCACCGTGATCCGGCACAGGCCGTTCAGACGCTGCGCGAACGACTTCGTAAAGCCGGGCGGCATATGCTGCGCGATCAGCACGGCGGGTGCATCGGGCGGCAGCGGCACGAGCACTTCGCGAATCGCCTCGGTGCCCCCCGTCGACGCGCCGACGATGATCAGCTTTTCCGTACTGACGAGCGGATTGTTGAAAAGCGGCGCGGGGGTTGCCGCGGCGGCCGCATGCGCGCCCGCCGGATGGCCGGCCGGCGCGGCCTGCCGCACGCGCGCACGGGCAGCGGCGCGAACCTTGTCGGCGAGCTTTTCCGAGTATTCGAGCATGCCGTCGCGAATGCCGACGCGCGGCTTCGTCACGAAATCGACCGCGCCGAGTTCGAGCGCGCGCAGTGTGATTTCCGAGCCGCGCTCGGTCAGCGACGACACCATCACGACCGGCATCGGCCGCAGCCGCATCAGCTTCTCGAGGAAATCGAGGCCGTCCATGCGCGGCATTTCGACGTCGAGCGTCAGCACGTCCGGGTTGTGCTGCTTGATGAGTTCGCGCGCGACGAGCGGGTCCGGCGCGGTTGCGACGACCGTCATGTCCGGCTGGCCGTTGATGATCTCGGTCATCAGGCTGCGGATCAGCGCCGAATCGTCGACGCACAAGACCTTGATTTTTTCCACAGTTGTCACGCCTCCTCCTCGGTCCGCGCATTATTGGAAGCGCTGTCGCGGCCGCTCGTGCCGAACAGCTCGATACGAGGCTTCGCTGCGCCCGCGGCGGCAGTGGCAACCGCCGCCCCCGCCGCGTGGCTGCCGCCGACGCGTGTGCCGCCTGGCGCGGCGCGGCCCGCGCTGAACAGCTCGACGCGTTCGCGCGCTTTGGCAAGCCGCTCGGCGCGGGCTTCGGCGGTCTGCCGGGCCAGCACGCGTTCGCGCTCCGCCACATCCGGGTCTTGCTGCAACCCGAGTTTCTTCACCATCACCTGGCCCGTGCGCGGCAGGAACGCCACCTTGCGCGGATGCGCGCCCTGCAGGTCTTCCGCGACGATGCGGATCTTTTCGAGCGCGAGATAGCGGCGCACGAACTCCGAGTTGCGGTCGCCGATGTTCATCGTCGTCATGCCGGCGAGCACCGCCGCGCCGCCGAATACTTTCGCTTCGAGCCGTTCGCGCCGGCCGCCGGCCTTGATCAGTTCGTTGATCAGCACTTCCATCGCGTAAGCACCGTAGCGCATCGCGTCGGATGCGGCCTGCACGACTTCGGCGCCGTCGTCGGGCAGCATGAAATGGTTCATTCCGCCGATGCCCGCGGTGCGGTCCTGGATACAGGCGGCCACGCACGAGCCGAGCACGGTGACGAGCACCATGTCCTCGCTGGTCGTGTAGAACTCGTTCGGCAACAGCTTCACGCCGGGGCGCTTGAAATGATTGTCATAGTAGAGGTTGTTCGCGATCGGCAGCGCGGCGCTCATGCGTTCACCTCATGGGACGCGGCAGGCGCGCTGCTTTGGCCATGCGCGCGCGATGCCGCGGCCCCGCCTTCGCCGTCGCGCGCCAGCTCATAGACCGTCTGGCCGCGCAGCCGGAATGCCTGCGTCACATACGTGAAGTTCTCCGAGTGGCCCGCGAACAGCAGACCGCGCGGCTTCACGAGCGGCTCGAAACGCGCGAGCACCTGCGCCTGGGTCGGCTTGTCGAAATAGATCATCACGTTGCGGCAGAAGATCGCGTCGAATGGTGTGCGCAACCCATAGTCGTGATCGGTGAGGTTGAGCCGCTCGAAACGGATCATCGCGCGCAATTCGGGGCGCACCTTGACGAGCCCCGCATGCGCTCCGGTGCCGCGCAGGAAGAAGCGCTTCAGGCGCTCGGGCGACAGATGCCGCACCTGCTCGTACTGGTAGACGCCTGCGTCGCACTTCGCCAGCACCTGGGTGTCGATGTCGGTCGCGAACACAGTGGCTTGCCGCGCGGCCACGTCGCCGAGCGACTCGACGAGGGTCATCGCGATCGAATACGGTTCCTCTCCGGTGGAAGCCGCCGAACACCATACGGACACGGGCTGCGACCGCTTCTTCACGAACTCCGCGAGAATCGGAAAATGGTGCGCCTCGCGGAAGAACGCGGTCAGGTTCGTCGTCAGCGAATTGGTGAACGCCTCCCACTCCGTGGGATCGCCGCCGGCTTCGAGTTGATCGAGGTAGACGCGAAAGCTGTCGAGACCGAGCGCGCGCAGCCGGCGCGCCAGACGGCTATACGCCATGTCGCGCTTGTGTTCGGACAGCGAAATGCCGGCGCGTTGATGGATCAACTCGCGAATGCGAGCGAAGTCCGCCGACGTGAATTCGAAATCGCGGCCGGCTTCGCCGGCGCGAGACGGTTCCGCGCGGCTGTTTTTTTGCGATGCGCGCGTGTCGTTCATAAGTTTCCCTGCCCGCGCGAGCCGACCCTGCCTGCATCGACGCGCGCCAACCACGGACGGCCTCGCCCGCGCGCGCCTTGAGCGCGCGCTGTGCAATATCGCCCGTTGACGGGCGCGAAGCCGTACGCCTGCATATCTACGTCATTCCCTTCTAGAACGTTTCCCAGTCCGCGTCCGACCCGGCCGCCGCGGAGGCCGTCGGCAGCGTCTGTGCGGCGGGCGCGGGGCGCGCCGCGGCGGGCCGCTTCAACACCGGCTCGGCGCGCACGGCCGGCGCGGCTGATTTCGGCGCAGCGGGCTTCGGCGTTTCGTGCTTCGTCTTGCTTGCTTCAGCAGACGCCGCAGCGACGCTCGCGGCATGTGCTACCGGCGTTGCCGGCGTTGCCGACGTTGCCTTCGTCGCACTACCCGGCACGGCCGCGCGCGGACGCACCGGCGCGCGCGCCGCCATCGCGCGTGCGCTGAAATCCGCGCCGCCCGTGCTCGCGACATGCCAGCCGCCAACCACGCCGCGCAACTGGCGCGTCTGCTCTTCGAGCGAAGCCGCCGCTGCCGCGGCCTGTTCGACAAGCGCCGCGTTCTGCTGCGTGGCATCGTCCATCTGGCTCACCGCGCGGTTCACCTGCTCGATGCCGCTCG
>DASXXR010000326.1:0-8990 GCA_036502945.1 Paraburkholderia sp.
GCCGGCCACCTCGCCCGTTGCGCCGGCCTCGCCCTGACCGGGCTGTGCCGCAATCGACACACTGCTCGCAGGCAGCGGCGCGTCCGCTACGACGATCCATGCCGGAACCACTTCGCCGGTGGCCGCGGCTTGCGCCGTGCCCGCCGACCCGATCGCCGCGCCGACCACGATGGCCATCGCGCCTCGTACCAACATCTCGCAGTGCGTATCAAGTTTCTTGGTCTTCATCGCACTTCTCCCGGGAACCGGCGGCCCCGTCGTCGCGATTCCCTCACTATTTCTTCTTGTTGGCCGGCGGACCGCGTGGCCCGCCAGCCTTATTGCCCCGTAGCGATTGTCTCGCGCGTCGCATGTCGTGATGCATGGCCTGCGTCGCGCAGTCCCTCCCGTGATGTGTCGATCGTTGGCCGATCGTCTCTGCCTGTGGGTACGCTTGAATGATTCTGTCGATCGTCGCGGCCCGGACGCCCAGTTCTCAAGCGATAAACATGCCATTGGCCGTAAAGGCGCGCCGCATGCGGGGCAGGCTGCGGGTGTCGGGTGCGGGCAGGCGCTACACGGCGAAAAACGTTTCGACCGTGAAACGAGCGGGCAAAATCAACGTGCAACGCGTTTCACACGCGACGTTGAAGTATGCGAAGTTCGTCGATGGGAATATGGCAGCGAATGCGATGACGGTCGCCGGCATCGGAGAAGGGCGGATCCTGCTGTTCGCAGATCGCGCCGATCTTGCGCGGGCAGCGCGTGTGAAATACGCAGCCCGAAGGAGGCGACGCGGGGCTGGGTGGCTCGCCCACGAGGCGGATACGTTCGCCGGCTGGTCTCGCCGCGCCGGCATCGAGCGTCGGCACCGACGACAACAGCGCTTCGGTATAGGGATGATGCGGTCCATCGAACACGGCGGCTGCCGGTCCGATTTCGAGCAGCCGTCCGACATACATCACTGCAATGCGGTCCGCCAGATAACGCACGACATGCAGATCGTGCGAGATGAACACATAGCTCACGCCGCGCTCGCGTTGCAGATCGGCAAGCAGATTGAGGATCGCGGCCTGCACCGACACGTCGAGTGCGGAAGTCGGCTCGTCGCATACCACGACCCGCGGATCGCCCGCGAACGCGCGTGCAATCGCGACGCGCTGCTTGAGGCCACCCGACAGTTGCTTTGTGCGTGCGCCCAGATAGCGGTCCGGCAAGCGCACCGCGGCCGCGAGCGCCGCGAGCCGCTCGTCGCGCGCCGGCCCATGCAACGCGGTCAGACGCGACAACGCGCGACCGATCAGCCGCTTCACCGAATGCGCGCGATTGAGCGCCGAGTCGGGATTCTGAAACACGATCTGCAGCGACTTCACCTGCGCGTCGTTGCGGCGCGTGACGCGTGCGGGCAACGGCGCGCCATCCAGTTCGAGCACACTGCCTTCGTCCGGTGCGAACAGGCCGAGCAGCATCTTCGCCAGCGTCGTCTTGCCGCTGCCGGATTCGCCGACGAGGCCGAGCGTCTCGCCGGTTGCAAGCTCGAGCGAGACGGCGTCGACGGCGCGCAACGTGGAGCCCGCGCCGTGGAACGTCTTCGAAATGCGCTCGGCGCGCAACACGAGTTCGGCGCCGCTCTTCGTCACTGCCGGCAGTGGCGCATACGCTGCCGCGCGCGGCAGATCGATCGCGCGCTCGTGGTAGTGACAGCGCGACATCTGATCGCCATGCTTCGCACTCATCCGGTACGGCGGCGGCGCATCCCGGCGGCAGCGGTCGTCGGCGAGCCGGCAGCGGTCCGCATAGATGCAGCCTTGCGTAAGCGCACCGGGCGAAGGCAGGCTGCCTGCAATCGTATCGAGCCGGTCAGTGTCCTTGCTGCGGCCGGGGCTCGGCAGACAGCGCAACAGGCCGACCGTGTACGGATGACGCGGCCGCGCGAACACATCGCGCGTCGCGCCTTCCTCGACGAGCTTGCCTGCGTACAGCACGCCGACCCGCTCGCACATCTTCGCGATCACCGCGAGGTTGTGGCTGATGAACAGCACTGCAGTGCCGAATTCCTTGCGCAGCTGCGCGATCAGATCGAGCACTTCGGCTTCGACGGTCGCGTCGAGTCCGGTGGTCGGTTCGTCGAGAATCAGCAGCGCGGGATTCGACGCCAGCGCCATCGCAATCACCACGCGCTGCTGCATGCCGCCCGACAGCTGATGCGGATAGCTCTCCATCACGCGCTCGGGTGCCGCGATGTGCACGCGGCGCAGCATCTCGAGCGTGCGTTGCAGCGCGTCGTCGCGCGTGGCGCCGGATACTTCGAATGCTTCCGCCACTTGGCGCGCGATCGTGAGCGATGGATTCAACGCACGCGCCGGATCCTGATAGACCATCGAAATGGCATTGGCGCGCATCTCGCGCAGCGCGGCGGCGTCGAGCGCGTGGACATCCTGCCCCGCGACCGAAATGCGGCCGGCTTTGACGCGGCCGTTGCTCGCGAGATAACGCAGCACGGCCATCGCGATGGTCGACTTGCCGCAGCCCGATTCGCCGACGAGCCCGTATGCCTCGCCGCGCCGCACGCGAAACGACACGTCCTGCAGCACGTCGCGATCCCGTCCGCGGGTCCGGTAGGCGACCGTCAGGCCGACGACCGTCAACGCATCGTCGCGGTCGCGCTTCGATACGTCGAAGGCAGGAAACGCAGCGGCGGACGACGCGCTCATCGGTCGAACACTCGTTGCGCGCTGTCCGCGATCAGATTCACGGCGACCACGAGCGAAGCGATCGCGGCCGCATCGAACACGACGGTCCACCATGCGCCGCCCGCCATCAGCGTGTACGACTCGGATAGCGCGAGCCCCCAGTCGGCGGACGGCGGCTGGATGCCGAAGCCGAGGAACGACAGCGTCGCGACCGAGAAGATCGCATAGCCGAGCCGCACGGTGGCTTCGACGATGATCGGCTGCAGCACGTTCGGCAAGATCTCCGCAAACATGATGTAGAGCGCGTGTTCGCCGCGCAGCTGCGCGGCGGCGACGTAGTCGAGATGACGTTCGGCTAGCACGGCGGCGCGCACCGTGCGTGCAGTGATTGGCATGAACGTGATGCCGATCACGAGAATCACCGTGAGGTTCGATGAACCGACCGCCGCGAGCGCGAGCAGTGCAACGATCACGAGCGGCAACGCAAGCACCGCATCGATCGCGCGGCCGATCACGTTGTCGACCCACCCGCCAAAGTAACCGACGACGAGTCCGAGCGCGGTGCCGGCGAGCGTGCCGATCAGCGTCGCGAGCGGCGCGATGGTCAGGATGTCGCGTGCGCCGACGATCACGCGCGAGCACACGTCTCGGCCGAGCTGATCGGTGCCGAACCAGTGCGTGTGATCGGGCGGCAGCAACGAATTCAGCGGATCCGACGCATACGCGTCATGCGGTGCGATCCACGAACCGGCCAGCGCGCAGGCGATCCACCACAAGACGGTCAACCCACCGACGACGAAGGACGGAGAGCGCAGCAATATCAACAGCCGTTCGTAACGGGGTTCCTGCACGCGCGGCGCAGCGGACGCCGTGGACGTATCGGGTGCGGCGCTGCTCATTCGGCGCTCCTTGCACGCAGGCGCGGATTGAGCAGCACATGCAGCGCATCCGCGATGAAATTGGCGACCGTATACACGATGCCAACTATCAGCACACCGCCTTCGAGCATCGGAAAGTCTTTGGCCTTGGCTGCGCTATAGATCAGCGAGCCGATGCCCTCGTAGTGAAACAGCGTCTCGACGACGACGAGCCCGCCGATCATATAACCGAGCTGCGTCGCGGCGACGGTGATGGTGGGCAGCAGCGCGTTGCGCAGCACATGGCGCCAGATCACGATATGCGGCGGCAGCCCTTTGAGGATAGCGGTGCGTGTGTAGTCGGCGTCGAGCGCTTCGACGGTGCCTGCGCGCGCCATCCGTGCGATGTAGCCGAAGAAAATGAACACGAGCGGCAGCACGGGCAGCAGCAAATGCCGCAACTGTTCGAACACGCCGGCGCCGGGCGGCGCCGATGCTTCGATCGGCAGCCAGCGCAGCCAGACGCCGAACACGAGAATCAGCACGATCGACGACACGAATTCCGGCACGACCGTCGCCGACAAACCGGCAATGCTGATCGTGCGATCGAGCCAGCGGCCTTCATGCATCGCGGCCCACACGCCGCCGGCAATGCCGAGCGGCACGACGACAATGAACGCGAGCAGCCCAAGCCGCGCCGAATTCGCGAGCGCGGTGCCGACGAACGGCGCGACCGGCTCGCGATACGCGTACGAGACGCCCATGTCGCCGCGCACGAGATGCGTAATCCACTGCACGTATTGGGTGACGAGCGGCCGGTCCGCGCCGAGCTGGTGGTTGAGCGCCGCGACCGCGCGTGCGTCGGCGAGCGGCCCGAGAATGGCGCGGCCGATGTCGCCGGGCAACAACTGGCCGCCCGCGAATACGATCACCGACAACAGCCACAGCGTAATCAGCGCGAGCGCAAGACGTGTCGCGAGAAAAGCCGCGATGCGTGCTGCGTTGCCTGCTGAACCGCGCGCGACGGAAGAAGCCGTGGTCGACATCGATAGTCCTGTTGAAACGACAGCAAGCACGTTGAACCGGCTACGCGGCGATCACCGCGCGATCGAAGTAAAGCTGTGCGAGCGCGGTAAAGCGCACGCCGTTCAATTTCGCCCGCGCCGCGATCAGCTGATCGTAGAAGAACGGGATGATCACCGGCGTTTCGTCCAGCAGCAGCGTCTGGATTTGCGCAGCGATCTTCTTTTGCGAAGCGAGGTCGAGCGCGGCGACGAAATCCGCAACCAGCCTGTCGTACTGCGGATTCCGGAAGCGCGCCGCATTCCATGTGCCTGAGCTCGTCAGCGGTGCGTTGAGGAACACGTTCGGCACGCCGCGCGCGCCGTAGTCGGTGATGCCGAATGGCGCGTCGAGCCAGTCGGATTTGCCGGGCACGCCTGCGCCGTAATACATCGACTGGCTTTCAACCTTCAGATTGACGCGCACACCGATCGCTTTCGCCGCGTTCTGCACGACGACCGCGAGGTCGGGAATCTCCATGTACTTTTCGGTGGTGAGCGTGATGTCGAAGCCGTTGGGCACGCCTGCTTGCGCGAGCAGCTGTTTGGCCTTTGCGAGGTCGATCCTGCGCTGCGGCACGCCCGCATCCGACGATGGAAAGACCGGCGCAAACGGACTGTCGTTGCCGACCGACGCCCTGCCGCGGAACAGACCGCGCACGATCACGTCGCGGTCGAGCGACAGCGCGAGTGCTTGCCGCACGCGTTTGTCCTTGAACTGCGGGCTGTCGGTGCGCATGTGGATTTGCCGGTGCGCGCTCGACTTCACACCGATCACCTTGAACTCGGGATTGTTCAGGAGGCCCTGGCCGCCCTGCACGGTGAACGTGCCCATCATGTCCGCCTGATGGCCTTGCAGCGCGAGAATCTGCGCTTGCTGATCGGCGTAGAACGAAAACTGTACGCGTTCAGGCAGCGCCTTGTCCCCCCAGTACTCGGGGTTTCGCACGAACGATGCTCCGACCTTCGGTTGATACTTTTCGAACTTGAAGGGGCCCGTTCCAATGAAGGTTTTTTCGTAGTCGCCGGTATAGCTTGCCGGCAGCATCACCGCGTTGAAGTTGTCCGACGAGACGTAATACGGGAAATTGCCGGTCGGCGCATCGAGATGGAATGCGACCGTGTGATCGTCCACCACTTTCGTGCCGCCTTTCGACAACACGCCCTTCAGGACCGACAGCGCCGCCGAGCCGCTCGCCGGATCCGCGAGGCGGTCGAACGTTGCGGCGACATCCTTCGCGGTGAACAGCTGGCCGTTGTGAAACTTCACGTTCTCACGCAGCTTGAAGGTCCACACGTCGCCCTTGTCGTTCGGCTTCCACGACAGCGCGAGCGCCGGCTTCAGCATGAGCCGTTCGCTGTCGTCGTCGATCAGGAATTCGCCGGTTTGATTCAGCAGCGCAAGGCCGCCGGCGTCGGTGACGGTGAGTGGATCGATGGCGCCCGCGGGCATCAGATGCGCAACGCGGATCGTCGCATTCGCGGTGCCTTGAGCGCGCGCTGCGCGCGGCGCGAACACCCCGGCGCCCGCGAGCGAAAGCCCGATCACGCTTGCGTAGCGCAACAGCTCGCGGCGCGACACGCGGCCCGCCAGCCATTCGTCGATGGCATGATTGCCGTAGGCTCCGGCTGTGCGGCGGGCGGTTTCGACTGCGTAACGTGGGTCCGCAGGAATCTTCATCGATGGTTAGTCCGGTTCGTTCTGGTGGACGCCGCTTCGTGTCGGCGCGGCGGTGCGAGCGGTACTGCGACGATGGCTGCGGGTTCAGTGTAAGCGATTGCCTTGTGCTTCGGCGCAGGCGCACCCGCGAACGGCTGCGTCAGCCCCGATAAGCGGGTCCGTCTGTCTCGCGGCGACAACGCCTGACGCGCTCGCCGCGCTCGCCGCCGCGTCAGTGGTCGTGCGGGTGCTTGTGGATTGGATCGACCCAATACACGGCTTCCGGCGTTTCGACTGCGTCGATGTTCAGGTTGACGACGACCGCTTCGTTGTCGCTGCGCACGAGCACGCATTCGAGCGGGTCGTCGGTGCTCGCGTTGATTTCCTGGTGCGGCACGTACGGCGGCACGAAGATGAAGTCGCCGGGGCCGGCTTCTGCGGTGAACTCGAGGTGCTCGCCCCAGCGCATCCGCGCGTGGCCGCGCACGACATAGATCACGCTTTCGAGCGCGCCGTGATGATGGGCGCCCGTCTTCGCGTTCGGATGGATCGTGACGGTGCCGGCCCAGATCTTCTGCGCGCCGACCCGCGCCGCATTGATCGCGGCAGCGCGATTCATGCCCGGAGTTTGCGCAGTGTTGCTGTCAAGCTGGTCGCCGCGAATGACCTTGACGCCGTGCTCGCGCCAGTCGACCGGCGCGGGTTCTGCGCCTTCAGTATCGTGGTGGTGATGATCGTCGCTCATGAGTCGTCTCCATGACCGCCGCAGCGGGCTGCGCGCATCCGGCCATTCTGGCAGGATCAAAAAACGTGCATGCATGGCATGCGATGCCTACGCTTGCGGCAAAAAAAAGCCCGTTCAACGTGAACGGGCTTTATTGCATCACAAAGCGCTTACCTGTGCTTCGAATTGACGATGGCTTCGGCTACGCTGTTCGGCGTTTCCGCGTAATGCTTGAATTCCATCGTGTACGTTGCGCGGCCTTGCGTGAGCGAGCGCAGTGAAGTCGAGTAGCCAAACATTTCCGCAAGCGGCACTTCGGCGCGCACGAGCTTGCCGCCACCGCCTGCGATATCTTCCATGCCCTGCACGATGCCGCGCCGTCCGGACAGGTCGCCCATCACGTTGCCCATGAAGTCTTCCGGCGTTTCGACTTCGACGGCCATCATCGGCTCGAGCAGCACCGGTTTCGCGCGGCGCATGCCGTCCTTGAACGCCATCGAGCCGGCCATCCGGAACGCGTTTTCGTTCGAGTCGACGTCGTGGTACGAACCGAATGTCAACGTGGCTTTCACGTCGACAACCGGATAGCCCGCGAGCACGCCGGACTTCAACGTTTCCTGGATGCCTTTGTCGACCGCCGGAATGTATTCGCGCGGCACAACGCCACCCTTGATCGCGTCGACGAACTCATAACCGCCGCCGGGTTTCTGCGGTTCCAGCTTGAGCACGACGTGACCATACTGGCCGCGGCCGCCCGACTGCTTGACGAACTTGCCTTCGACATCCTCGATCGCCGTGCGGATCGTCTCGCGATACGCGACCTGCGGCTTGCCGACGGTCGCTTCCACGCCGAACTCGCGCTTCATCCGGTCGACCAGAATTTCGAGGTGCAGCTCGCCCATCCCGGAGATGATCGTCTGGCCGGATTCTTCGTCGGTCTGCACGCGGAACGACGGGTCTTCCTGCGCAAGGCGATTGAGTGCGACGCCCATCTTTTCCTGGTCGGCTTTTGTCTTCGGTTCGACGGCCTGCGAAATCACCGGCTCCGGGAAGATCATTCTTTCGAGAATGATGATGTGGTCCGGATCGCACAGCGTGTCGCCGGTGGTCGCTTCCTTCAGGCCCACGGCCGCCGCGATGTCGCCCGCGCGCACTTCCTTGATTTCCTTGCGCTCGTTCGCATGCATCTGCAGGATCCGGCCGAACCGGTCCTTCTTTTCCTTCACGGCGTTGTAGACCGTACCGCCTGATTCGACCACGCCCGAATACACGCGGAAGAAGATCAGTTGCCCGACGAACGGGTCGGTCATGATCTTGAACGCGAGCGCAGAGAACGGCTCTTCGTCGCTCGGATGGCGCTCTATTTCGTTGTCGCGCTCGTCGTGGCCGAGAATCGCGGGCACGTCGACCGGCGACGGCAGATAGTCGATCACCGCGTCGAGCATCGCCTGCACGCCCTTGTTCTTGAACGCGCTGCCGCACAGCATCGGGACGATTTCGTTGGCGATCGTGCGCTTTCTGAGGCCGGCCTTGATTTCCTCTTCGGTCAGGCTCTCGTGATCTTCGAGATACTTTTCGAGCAGCGTTTCATCGGCCTCGGCGGCGGCTTCGATCATTTTTCCGCGCCACTCGTGCGCGAGTTCGACGAGGTTGGCCGGGATCTCTTCGTACGCGAACTTGATGCCCTGACTTTCGTCATCCCAAACAACTGCCTTCATCTTGACGAGATCGACGACGCCCTGGAAATGATCTTCCGCGCCGACCGGAATCTGGATCGGCACCGCGACGCCCTTCAGACGCTCGGCGATCTGCCGCTGCACGCGAAAGAAATCCGCGCCGACACGGTCCATCTTGTTGACGAACGCAATGCGCGGCACCTTGTACTTGTTCGCCTGGCGCCACACGGTTTCCGACTGGGGCTGCACGCCGCCGACCGAGTCGTACACCATGCACGCGCCGTCGAGCACGCGCATCGAGCGCTCGACTTCGATCGTGAAATCGACGTGCCCCGGGGTG
>DASXXR010000327.1:0-11740 GCA_036502945.1 Paraburkholderia sp.
CGCGGCGAGGCCGGCCATGCGCCGCTTGAGGTTCACGCTCGTGCGGTCGCCGCCATGCTGGACGAACGTCACGAGCGCGTCGTCGACGTAGCCGAAGTCGCCGAATGCGAGGCAGCGCAGCCACATGTCGAAGTCCTGGAAGCTCGGCAGCGTTTCGTCGAACAGGCCCGCCTCGACGAGCACGGCCTTCTTGACCAGCACGAGGCTCGTCGAAGTCGGGCACTCGCCGCCGAGCGCCTGCGTGCGCGTGAGCACGGGCGCGCTCGGGCGGCAGCGCCGCGCGTGATTGAACTCGACGTCGACGTCGATGTAGTGGCACAGCGCGGCGACGTAAGGCGTGCGCTCGAGCAGCGCGACCTGCTCGCGGATCTTGCCGGGCAGCCAGAGATCGTCGTCGTCGAGGAAGGCGATGCACTCGCCGCGCGCGCGCAGGATGCCGGTGTTGCGCGCGCCGCACGCGCCTTTGGTGCGCGCATTGGGGATCACGATCACGTTCTCGCCGAGGCCGGCGAGCGCGTCGCGGACCGCCTGCTGCTCGGCGGGCTCGACGTTGTCGTCGACGACGATCACCTCGAGCGCAGGGTAGTCCTGCGCGAGCACGGTTTCGACGGCGCGACGGACCATCGTCGAGCGGCGGTAGGTCGGGATGACCGCGGTTACCAGGAGCGAGTTCATCGATAAGTCCTCAAGGTTCAGGCGAAGCGCAGCGCGCGGCGCAGTACGAGCATCTGATCGGGGTTGAAACGGCTGATGTGCCAGAGGCCGTAGGCGACCCCGACAAGGCCCGCGACGGTCAGGCGCGCGAGGGCCGGCCAGTCGAACGAGCCGATCGCGCGGCTGGCGAGCATCGCGACAAGACAGACGCCTACGCCGAGCACGACTTGCCAGCGCAATGCGCGATAGAGCGCGCTGAACGGCATGTCGAGCAACCGCGCCGTCACGCCGAGGTGGATCGGCGCGCTGGCGAGCGTGGCGACGAGATACCCCGCGGCGATGCCCTGCAGCCCGAAGTGCGCGCCGATCAGCCAGCATGCGATATGCAGCACCGCGACGCAAAAGTTGAGGATCAGCAGCCAGTCGGTGCGGCCCTTGACCATGAACACCGCAGGCGCGGTGCTCAATACCGACTGCACGAAGCCGACCGGCGCGAGCCACACGAGCAGCGGCGCGACGCTCGCCCACTTGGCGCCGAGCGCGACCGCGATGAACGGCTCGCGCAGCGCGACGAGGCCGCCCATCAGCGGCGCGGTGATCAGCGCGACGAACGACACGCTCTGCAGATAGCTCGCGCGCTGCTTGTCGGGATCGTTCTGATGCGCGCTGAGCACCGGGTAGAGCGCCTTGGACGCGACGAACGCGATGCTCTGCAGCGGGTAGAGCATGATCTTGAACGCGAGCGAGTAGGGGCCGAGCGCGATTGCGCCGAGCACCTTGCCGACGATCATCGAGTCGGCGTTCCGGTTCAGGTAGATCACGAGATTCGATAGCGTGAGGTTCGACGAGAAACCGAAGATATTGCGGACTTCCTTGCCGTCCCAGCGCAGCGTCGGACGCCACGGCGAGGCGAGGTACATCTGCAGCGACGACATGCTCGAATGCACGAGCGCCTGCACGACGAGACTCGCGAGCCCGAGACCGAAATGGGCCGAAACGATCGCCGCGCACATGCCGCTCGTGTACGAAAGCACGTCCGAGCGTGCGACCGTGCGGAACTGCGACGCGCGTTCGAGCAGCGCCTGGTGCGCGGCGCCGAAGCTCATGATCGGAAAGGTCAGCGCGAGCCAGCAGAGCACGTGGCTCAGCGAGGCCGCGTTGAACAGCCGCGCGAGCGGCACCGAGAACACGACGATCACGAGCGCGATCGCCGAGCCCGCGCTGATGTTGACCCAGAACACCGAGTTCGCGAGCGTCGGCGACAGGTCGCGGCTGCGGATCAGCGCGGGGCCCGTGCCCATGTCGCGCAGCAGGCCCGCGAAGTTGGTCACGACGGTCGCGAGCGCCATCACGCCGAAGTCCGCGGGACTCAGCAGACGCGAGAGGATCGACAGCCCGACGAGCTGGACCACGCTCTTGGCGATCTGCGCGGTGGCGAGCCAGCGCGCGTTGCGTCCGACCGAGGGTTGGGGAGTGGACATGGTCGGATCAGCTCGCGTCGAAGAGCGGGCGGAACAGCGGGCTCAGCCGCCGGCTGCCGCGTCCGCTCAGGTGATCGCCATCGATATAAAGCGGGATCAGCGCCTGCGAGCCGTAGCAGCGGCCATCGCGGCACAGATAGGGCAGCGGATCGAGCGTCTTGACGCCGCAGCTCGTCGCGGCTTCGTCGATCGCTGCGCGCGCGACGGCGTTGCGCTTGTAGTAGTCCGCTTCGGCGATCGACACATCTTCCGTATGCTTGCCGAGGATCATCGACTTCGCGAGCGCGCTCGGCACATCCTCGCTCATCTCGGGAATCGGCATCAGCACATAGACGGGTCGGCTTTTCGCGAGCGCGCAGAGATCCTGGGTCAGGAAGCTCGCATAGCGCGTGCGGCGCTCGGCGGGGTCGGCGAGCGGCCGTTGGCCGTTGTAGCCAATCAGGATGGTCGGGTCGGCGCTGTCGTTCTTGCCGTCCACATACGCCGAGAAACGCGCGACGACGATGACCGGCACGCTCGGCGCGTACTGCTTGAGTTCGTCGGCGACGCGCTTCGCGAAGAAGCGGCACGGCTCCTCGGTGTGCTTGCCGAACCGGCTCGCGCCGACCAACGGCGGGCAGCCGGAGGTGCCGTAGAACATCACGCTGTCGTTGGCGGCCGCGGCCGCCGAGACGACGCCGGGAATCACCGCGTTGCCGTGACTGTCGCCCCAGACGATCGCGCCGATCTTCGGCGATTCGCCGTATTTGCAGCCGATCTTGCCCGAGCCGTCGAGCATGCGCTGCACGCTGTTGGTCAGGCATTCGGTGCGGCGCGGATCGACATCGGTGCTCTCGGCGGAGACGAGCCTGATCTGGTTCGGCAGTCGCGCGGCTGCGCCGTTCGTGAAGGTCACGGCCGCGCAGGCGAGCACCACCGCGACCGGCACGCTCGCGAGCGTGCCCAGTCCGCGCAGGCCGAAGCGTTCGCGCAGGCCTGAGGCGCGGCGTTCGACGAGCTCGTACGAGACGAAGCCGAGCAGCACCGAGAGGGCGAGTCCCGTCGCGATGACCTCCGGGTTGTGGCTCGGCAGGTCGAGGTAGTGGATCAGCACGGTCAGCGGCCAGTGCCACAGATAGATCGAATACGACCAGCGGCCGAGCAGTTGCAGCGGCACGAAGGTCGAGAACGTACTGTCGTTCGCGGCCGCGAGGATCACGAGCGCCGCGCCGAGCACCGGCACGAGTGTCATGACGCCCGGCCAGTCGTAGGCGTCGGTGAAGAACAGACCCGCGCCGAGGATCGCGGCGAGACCGATTGCCTGGAGCGTCGCGGCGGCGCGCGCCCCCAACGTGAAGCGCTCGGCGTTGAGCATCACGAGACCGCCGGCCACCATCTCCCAGGCGCGCGTCGGCAGCAGGAAGAAGTTGGCCTCGGGGTGGTTGCGCACGATCACCGGATCCAGCGCGAACGAGACGAGCCCGATCAGCACGAGCAGCACCTGGTAGACGCCGCGCTTGTTGCCGAACACGCGCGCACCGAGCATCAGGATGATCGGGTACACGATGTAGAACTGCCACTCGACCGCGAGCGACCACGTATGCAGCATCCACTTGGCTTGCGAGGAGACGTCGAAATAGCCGGCTTCGCGCCAGAACACGAAGTTCGAGATGAAGGTCAGCGACGCGCCCGCGTGTTCGGCGAGGACCTTGTACGCATGCTGGTCGAGATAGAACCAGCCGAACACCATGAGCACCGCGCCGAGCGCCGCGAGCGCGGGCACGATCCGCGTGAAGCGCGCGACATAGAAGTCCCAGAGGCTGAAACGCGCCTTGTCGAGGCGGCCGACGACGATCGCCGTCATCAGATAGCCCGAGATCACGAAGAACACGTCGACGCCGATAAAGCCGCCGTTGAAGCCCGGGGTATGGAAGTGGAACAGCACGACGAGCGCGACGGCCACTCCTCTTAACGCATTGATGTCTTGTCTGAAGCGCATGATGTTGCGTGTCCCGTGTGAAGACTCTTGGCGCAGCCGTTGCCGGCGCTGCGTGCTACGGCTATGTGCTACTCGTTACCTGTTGCTTGTTGCTTGCCGGCGCCCGCCGCCTCGATCGGGTGGAACGGCGACAACTGGAATCCCTCGTGGAGCGCGGGCGAGGACGGTGCGATCTGAAGATCGGCGAACGTGCTGCGCGCGGCATCAGGCATCGCCTTGACGAAACTCACGTCGCTCGGGCCGAACACCGGTCCAGTGCCGATATACGGTGTCGCGCGCAGATCGATCGAGGTCGCCTTGCCGCCGATCACCGCATTGCGCCGCAGGACGTTGCCCTTCGGCGCGCCGGGTGCGTCGTCGAGCAGCGTTGCGAGGCTCGGGTAGTGCGTCGAGTAGGGCGGCTGGTTGTAGTGGACGAGCGCGAGCTGATGCCGCAGCTGCCCGTTCGGATCGTCTGCGAGGCCCTTCTGCCACGAGAGTCCGCGCGAATCGATATAGATCGCGGGCGTGCAGTTGACGAACAGGTTGTCCTCGACGAGGTTGTCGCGGCCGCCGCCGATGAAGATCGCCTGGTTGACCTTCGAGAACACATTGCGCCGGATCGTCGCGCCGCCGCCCTGGTCGTCGAGATAGATGCCCATCGTCGCCTGCGGCTGCGCGGCGCTGCCGATGTCGTGCAGGAAGTTGCCTTCGATCAGCGTGCCGCGCGCGGTCCAGTCGCGGCCCGTGTAGAGCGCGCCTGTGTCGCCGGCTTCCCGCGCGACGTGGTCGACTTCGTTGCCGCTGATCACGTGGTCGTTGCCGTTGAAGATGATCGCCGCATGCGGGCCGTTGTAGATATGGTTGCGCTCGATCCGGTCGCCGACGCCCGAGAGGCTGATCGCGGGCCGGTACGCCCGCGTACGCCGCGCGTAGTCGTGGATCACGCTGTCTTCGATCGAGACGTTGCCGGCTCCGAGTGTCTGGCGGTTGCCCGCGAACACCACGAAGCCGCCTTCGCCCGTGTTCGACACGTTCATGAAGCGGTAGTGGCTGTTGCTCGCGGTCGACCAGACCGCGACGCTGCCCGCGTTACGCACCGTCGCGTGATCGATCACGACGTTCAGGCCGCTGTTGATCTCGATCGCGTTGCCGCGCGTGTCCTCGAAACCGAGGTCGTGGATCGTCAGGTTCGACGCGGTCGTCGCGACGAGCAACTGGTTGCTGACCGAGGCTTCGACGTCGCCGTCATGCAGCGGCGCGGGCGGCCAGAAGTAGACCGTCATCGACGCGCGGTCGAGATACCACTCGCCGGGCTGGTCGAGCTGCGACAGCGCGTTCTCGAACACCATGCGCTGGCCGGCCTTCATGCCGAATGTGGGCGCCGGCGCGGCGAGCGTGACGGTGCCGGAGGACGGATCGACCGATTCGACGGGCAGCGTCGTATCGGCCCAGTCGCGCGCCCAGTAGCCCATTGCGCGCAGCTCGGGTTCGGCCCTGAGCGCATCGAGCGGAGCGCCCGCAACCTTGAAGCTCGTGCCCTTCTCGCCGCCGGGCAGCGAGGCGATCGTCGCGAAACCCTGGCTCGGCCAGCGCGCGAGCGTCTGCGGCTCGCCGCGATAGAACAGTTCGAGCGGCGCAGGGGTCACGCGGATGCCGAAGCCCTGACGCTCGAACGTGCCCGCCTCGTCGATGCCGCTGTCCGCGAGCTGCGCGACGAGCACGTGAGCGCGCGCGGCGGCCGGCAGACGCGCGGCTGCCGCGTCGCTCGCGCCCGGCGCATGAAAACCGCGCACGACCTTGGCGCCCGACAGAATGGTGCGGCTCGCGCCCGCGCCCGACAACGTCACCGGCGTACCGCGCCAGCTCGGGTCGAACTGCATCTGAAGCGGTTGCGCAAGCCGGTAGGTCCCCGCGCCGAGCACGATGTCGAGACGATCGACGTTGCCGCCCGCGAAACGCGACTTGCTCGCGGCGAGCACGGCGACCGCCGAGCGCAGCCCGATGTCGCCGTTCGCATGGGTGGGCGCGCTGGCGGCGTTCGCCTGCGCATCGGCCGGCGTATCGGTCGCGGCGGCGCTCACATGAACCGTCAGCGCGGTCGCGACGGCCGGCAGCAGGCACGCGCCGAGCCCGAACCAGCAGGCGGCGAGGCGTGCCGGGCGTGAGGTGCGAAGCGTCATGTTCAGGCCTTCGATGTCTGGGCGCGCCCGCCCGGATAGGGGTACGTGCCGTAACCGTAGACCTTGTCACCGGGTCGCGGCTTCACATCGTTGAGCACGAGGCCGTTGAGCATGACGCCGACGTGCGCGAGCCGCTTGGCCGATTCCTTGATCTGCGCGACGGTCGTCGAACCCTGGCGCACCACGAGGAAGGCGGTGCCCGCGAGCTGACCCAGCGAACCGACGTCGGCCACCGCGAGCACCGGCGGGGTGTCGATCAGCACGATGTCGTACTGCTTGGCGATCTCGTTGACGAAGTGCGTGAAGCGCTTGCTCATCAGCATCTCCGACGGATTGCTCGGCACCACGCCGCGTGCGAGTACGTCGAGGCGCGGCAGAACCGAACGATGCACGAGTTCCTCGAACGGTTTCTCGTGCTCGATCAGATCGGCGAGACCCGGGGCTTCGCGCTGGCCGAAATGGCGGTGCAGGTCGCCGTCGCGCATGTCGGCGTCGATCAGCAGCACGCGCTGGTGCGAGTTCGCGAGCACGGCCGCGAGATTGGCCGAGGTGAACGACTTGCCGACCCCCGGCGTCGGACCCGTCATCAGCACGATATTGTTGTTCGTTTCGAGCAGCACGAACTGGAGCGCCGTTCGGAAGCTGCGCAGCGCCTCGATCGGCTGGCTGTCGCCGTCGAGATGCGCGAGCAGCGTGACCTTGCCGGCCTGCGCCGGCGACCACATGCGCGTGTCGCGCGTGCGCTGCTGTTTGCTGTGCGGCACGCTCGCGTAGACGGGCAGGCCGGTATCGCGCTCGATGTCGCGCGCATGCATGATGCCCTGCGACAGTTGTCGACGGAACCACGCGAGCAGGCAGCCGCTGAACAGGCCGACCATCGCGCCGAGCACGACCACGAGCTTGCGGTTCGGCTTGACGGGATTGCCCGAGACGACCGCCGTATCGACGAGCCGCGCGTTGCCGGTCTTGCCCGCGCGCGCGAGCCGCAGTTGCTCGGCACTGTTGAGCAGACCCGTATACAGATCGGTGTTGACCTGCACGTCGCGCTGCAGGCGCAGCTCGCTCTGTTCGAGCCGGGGCAACTGGCGCGTCTTCGTGTCGATCTCGCCGAGCCGCTGCTTGAGCACGGTCTCCTGATTGAGAATCGCGATCACGGCGGGGTGGTTGTCGGTGAAGCGTGCCGACAGCTCGTTGCGCTTCTGCTCGAGATCGGCGAGCTTGTTCTGGGCGTCGACCGTCTGCTGAAGCACCGCCGAGCCTTCCGCACTGAGGTCGATCATCGCGTTGTTCGCGCGGAACTGGTTGTATGTGTTTTCCGAATCCTCGAGCTGGCGTTTGAGCTGCGGCAACTGTTCGTTGAGGAACGCGAGCGATTTCTCGGCCTCGGCCGACTTGCGCTCGATGTTCTGGGCGACGTACTGGTGGCCGATCTCCGTGAGCACCGCGCTCGTCTGATACGCGTCGCGGCCCTGCAGGCTCGCCTGGATTACGTCGGAATCCTTGGTGGTCTGCGCGAGGCGCATCGCCTTCTGCAGCGACTCGACGGCCGCGACTTCGGAGATCCGCGTGAGCATGAAGATGCCGCCGGGCTGCGCGTAAAGATTCGTGACGTTGGCCGTCAGCGGACCGTCGCCGGTCTGCACCGTGAGCGGCTGGCCGACGTGGCCGGTCACGCGGATGCCCTCATGATCGTTCTCGATCGTGTATTGGCCGTTCGGACCCGCGATGAGCTTGAACGGCTTGCCGTAGAGCGTGCTCGGCGGATCGAAGGTCGCGACCGTCGCATGCTCCTGCGCCCAGACGTAGCCGCCGTGGCCGAAGAGGCCCGGCGTCGACAGGCCCTTCTGGAGGGTCGACCACCAGCGGCCGAACACCGGGAAGCGGTGCGGCTCGACGTCGATCGTGAGTCCCTGGCTGCGGACCGCGGGCGTGAGCACCAGCCGCGACTGCAGGATCTCGACCTCGTCGGACGCTTCGGACTTGATGTTGAACAACTGCGATACGCTCGACAGCGCATCGTTCGGCGAGTTCGGATTGTCCTCGACCTGGATCAGGATGTCCGACTGGTAGACCGGTGCGGCAAACACCGCATAGCCGATCGCGATCGCCATCGTCAGGCTCGTGAGACCCGCGATCAGCCAGCGGTTTTCGTGGAGCGTGTCGATGAACGCGCTCGCATCGACGGGGCCGGCCACCGGCTCGATGGTGGGCGCTGAATTGATGCTGGCGACCCTCAAGCTACGCCCTTCGTTACCGGGTTGCTTGTGAGACGGATTAGACGGTCGATCCACGGTACGGCTCCTGCTTCAATAAGTTGCAACGCCTGGCGGAACTCGGGCTCGCCAGCAACGCGCGCCCGAGGATCGCGAAGGCCATCGGACTGCGGCACAGATTGACGGCGCATGGCACGAGGATCGTGTTCATTGCGCGAGGTCGTCCGTCAGGCAGTCAATTGCCATACGCGGTCCGGGTGAAGTACGCGGCCTCCGCGCTCGGCACCACGTTGTTGATGACACGGCTCCAGCGCACGACTGCCGACGTGTCGACAAACACGACGTCCTTCGCCTTCAGCTCGAAGTTCTCCGCGAGCGCGAGCGCGCTCGGATTCGATGCATCGAGATGAAACACCTGGTGCGTGTCGGCCGTGATGTTGCGTACCACGTAGACCTGCTTGCCGTCGCCCGTCTGCTGGTTCACGCCGCCCGCATCGCCGAGCGCCTCGTTGAGCGACAGCTCGCCGTTGCGCAGGAACAGCGTGGTCGGACGCGTGACTTCGCCGATCATGAACACCTTGCTGTCCTCGCGTGCGAACACGCGGACCATGTCGTTGTTCTGCAGCATCACGTTTGACGGATTGATACCCTGGGCAACCAGCTCGGGGATGTCGACTATCACCGACTTGCCGTTGCGGATCACCGCGATGTTCGCGCGGTCGCCGACCGGCGTGAAGCCGCCCGCGCGATTGAGCGCCTCCGGCAGTGTCATCGGCACGTCGTTGAAGATCTGCAGTCCCGGCGTGCGCACCTCGCCATCCATATAGACGCGCTTGCTTCGGTACGACTGCACGCGCAGCGTGACCTGCGGGTTATGCACGTATGCCGCGAGGTGTGCGGACAGAACGTCGCGCGCCTGCAGCTCGGTGAGTCCGCCAACGTGGACCGCTCCTGCGTAGGCGAACTGGATCACGCCGCTCGCATCGACGGTATAGCCCGACTGCACCGAAGCCGAACCCGTGAAGTCGATCCCGACGGTCTGCACCGACGCGGTCGGCAGGTTCAGCTCGGGATGGTCCCAGATCATGATGTTGAGCACGTCGCCCGGGCCGATCGCATAGGGCGCGGGCGGCGCGAACAGATTCTGCACGTCCTGCGGGATGCGGGTCGGCTGGGCAAGCCGCTCGGCCTTGACCAGCTCCGGCGTGATTTCGGTCAGCGCGCCGGGAGGCGGCCGGTCGTCGTCGGCTGTGCCTGAGCCCGCAGTGGGTTGCGCGCCAGGCACACCCGTCACGCTCGTGCCGTAGCGGTCCTGAGTCAGGCTGCTGTAATGCTGGCCCGGGTCGATCCCGCAGGCGCCGAGCGCCAGCAGCAGCGACAGCGCGCCGCCGAGCCCGAGCGCGCGCAGAACGCGCGAGGCGCGCCGCGGCCGGTCTTGCGAAACGTGAGCCGGCGGGAACGCCGGTACCGAAGCGGTATGTCCGATCTGATTCATCTATTTAGTAGCTAAACGACTGAACGCCGGCAGAGGTAATCCGCCGGATGGGCCACCTGTGGGAGAGTCCAACGACCGCTCAGGATGCAGCCTCGGCCTGGCGATTCTGTAAGCGATATTCGGTTGGCGAGACCAGCAGCCGCTTGCGGAAGATCTTTGCAAGCCGGTCGCCGTTGGCCATGCCGTTGCGGCGTGCGATCTTGTCGACCGGCAGGTCGGTTTCGATCAGCAGGCGGCACACCATGTCGAGGCGTACGCGCAACAGATACTCGGACGGTGTGATGCCGATTTCATCCTTGAAGCGGCGCAGATAGTTGCGCTCGCTCATCGCCGCGACCTGCGCGGCATCGGTGACCGAGATCGGCCGTTCGCAGTTGTCCTTGAGCCAGCGCGCGGACGCGCGGACCTTGTCTTGCATGCTCGTCACGCCGGCTTCGGCCAGCATCAGCGCGAGCTTGGCACCGGCATCCGGCAGGAGCCGTTCAGCGACTTCGCGTGCGATGTCGTGACCGAGGTCGCACTTGACGAGCATCAGCGCGCTCGCCATCGACGAAAAACACGCTTCATCGCTGTCAGCTTCGCTCTCGCCGCCGAAGCGGGGCCGGTCGAATGCGCCGAAGCCCGACGCAGCGAAGGTCGAGCGCGTCGTCGATGCGCCGCGCAACGGTCCGTCGGCGTAGCCGAAGCGCATCCGGCCTCGCAACGTCTCGTCGAGCGATGCACATTGCGCGCCCTTGCCGCCGCCGATGAACAGCGCGTCGAAGTTCTGGTACTGGCGCGCATCGAAGCGCTCGGTCCAGAGATGCACGGACGACGAGCACGGCACGCTGCCGCCGGTGAGCGACAGCATTTTGATCGTATAGCGCCAGTTCACCGCGCCGCCCGCGACGGCCAACTGGTTCGCCTTGTTGAATACCTCGGCGATGATGCCGGCGCGCAACAGCGAAAAGCCTTCGAATAGCACGATACCGATCTGGCGATCGGGACACCGCGTCGCCTCCCACGGATCGAGGCTATCCGCGGAGATCGTTTCCACGTCGTTTACGAGGTGGCGAACGATGCTGTTCGACGGTTCAACGTGTGCAACATACGGCATGTCGTTTCCTCAAAAAAATGCCCGGCGCGGGGGAAAACACGACGACCAGCGGGCTGTCGAATGCTGAATCCGTGTATGGAAATGCATTCGCTAATTAGGTGAATACCCTCGGACTTGTATGAATAAAGCTGCATTAAAATTCAGCGCGCAAGTTTCTAAAAAAAACAAATTTTATCGGTAATGATTTCTGAATTTTTTATCAATTTATCCGGCAACATTTACCATTTTTCACCATTCCGGGCGAGCTTTTCGATGCGCGTCCGCGAAGCGTGTCAGTTCGCGGGCGTGGTTGTCTTCGCAGAGCCGGGCGTCGTGTTGTGCCGGCGCAAGCGGGTCCGCAGGCAAACTGCGACGGATCTTCCGTAATTCTCAATTAGTTTTAATTTTTTCATTTCACATGACTTGAATTTGTCAAAAATACTGCATAACAAATTCAAATTATTTATCCAGGATGTTGAACAATGACGGCGCGTTAAAACTCGAACGTTTCCGTCGAATGTCATTAATTTTTTAGTGGACTGGGCTGCGCTGCCTCATACCCGGCGGATTTGCCTTTGCACGCCATCTGGCGGAGCAGGTGCCTTTAATTGTCTGTTGCTTGCGCCGGCGTAGGGCGCGGGTTTCAACTGTGCAAGGTCGATGTTGTCGATGCAGCGCGCGT
>DASXXR010000328.1:0-3309 GCA_036502945.1 Paraburkholderia sp.
GATCGCGGTGGGATGATGCGCGAAGTCGTCGTAGATCGTCACACCGTCGACGCTGCCGCGCACTTCCATCCGGCGCTTCACGTTGCGAAAACTCGCGAGCGATTGCGCGGCCTGCGCCGGCGGCACGCCGACGTGGCGCGCGGCCGCGATCGCCGCGAGCGCGTTCAACCGGTTGTGCTCGCCCTGCACCTGCCAGTCGACGACGCCCACACGTTCACCCTCGCGGTACACAGCGAAGCGTTCGTCGACGGGTACGCCGTCTTCGGCGGGCAGCGCCTGCCAGCCACCCGCGACGCCAAACCGTTCCACCTCGCTCCAGCAGCCGCGCGTCAATACGCGGTCAAGCGACGCTTCGCGGCCGTTCGTGACGATCCGGCCGATGCCCGGAACGGTGCGGACCAAGTGGTGAAATTGCGTCTCGATCGCGGCGAGATCGGCAAAGATGTCGGCATGATCGAATTCGAGATTGTTGAGGATCGCCGTGCGCGGCCGGTAGTGGACGAACTTGGAGCGCTTGTCGAAAAACGCGGTGTCGTACTCGTCGGCCTCGATCACGAAGAAGCTCGAATCGGTGAGCCGCGCGGACACGCCGAAATTCAACGGCACGCCGCCAATCAGGAAGCCCGGATTCATCCCGGCGTCTTCAAGCAGCCACGCGAGCATCGAACTCGTCGTCGTCTTGCCGTGCGTGCCGGCTACGGCCAGCACCCATTTGCCGTTCAGCACATGCTCACCGAGCCATTGCGGGCCGGACACATACGGCAAGCCGCGGTCGAGAATCGCTTCCATCAGCGGGTTGCCGCGCGACACGACATTGCCGATCACGAACAGATCGGGCTTCAGGTCGAGCTGTTCCGCGCCGTAACCCTCTATCAGACCGATACCTTGCGCCTCGAGCTGCGTGCTCATCGGCGGATAGACGCCGGCGTCGCAGCCGGTCACCGTGTGGCCGGCGCCGCGTGCGAGCACGGCAAGACCGCCCATGAACGTGCCGCAGATGCCGAGAATATGGATGTGCATAAAGCTGTCGCGCCGCGGGGGCGTATTTTTCCTGCAAGGACGGAATGCGGAATGCCCAAGGCAGGCCCGGCGGACAGAAAGGACGGAAAGGTCCGTCCACCATGGATGCCAAAGGCCGCTATTGTACCCGACGCCCCCCACGCGCCGGGGCGCGGCGTGGTTTGACGACGGCTCGCACGGGCGCACTGAAAGGGGCTTGCCGAGCCGGAAAGCCCGCCAGGCATTCTCTAGTATGATCACTGGATGGTTCGCAAACTACACTTCGACCCACAGCGCGTGCGCGAGGAAATCGCCATCGCCGCTGCGCGGATGATTGCTGAAGACGGTCTCGATTATTCGACGGCCAAGCGCAAAGCGGCGCGGCAAATCGTCGGGGAAACGCGCGTTGCCGGAGAATGGCTGCCGGATAACGACCAGATCGAAGAGGAAATTCGCGAGTACCAGTCGCTATTCCAGGGTGACAGTCAGCCCGCCGTGCTGCGGCGTCTGCGCGAAGTCGCGCTCGACTGGATGCAGCGGCTCGCACCGTTCAATCCGTATCTGACGGGCGCGGTGCTCGGCGGCACGGCCGGCGGACATTCGGATGTCCATTTGCAGGCATTCTGCGACAACCCGAAAGAAGTCGCCATTTACCTGCTGAATGCGAACGTGCAGTACGACGTTTCAGAAACACGTCATTTTGCCGGGCGCGGCTATGTCGAGACGTTGAGTTTCCTGTGGCGTCCGCCGGGCGAGGGACGCGACGCGGAGCCGGTCGGCATCCACGTCGCGCTATACGGCACCGACGACCTGCGCGGTGCCGTGCGTGCCGACGCGCGTGGCCGGCTGGCACGCGCCGCCGCGCAGACGGTCCAGGCGCTGCTCGACGAAAGCGGCGCCGCGTCTTCAACCAATTGAATCGAACAGATCTCAGATGAACACGAAGCGGATTCTGGCAAGTGTCGCGGTCGCCGTTGTGGCGACCGTCGGCGGCGCGGCGGTGAGCCACTGGGTGTTAGGCAGCGCTGCGACGGAAGTCGCGCATGCCGCCACGCCGCCTGCCGCCGCGAACCCCGTCGACCAGCTTTGGGCCGCCGCGGTCACGAATGTCGACGGCAAGCCGCAATCGCTGGCTCTGCTCAAGGGTCGTCCAATCGTTATCAACTTCTGGGCGTCGTGGTGCGGACCCTGCGTCGAGGAAATGCCGTCGCTCAGCCAGCTTCATCGCGAATATGCGAAGAAAGGCATCGAGTTTGTAGGGCTCGGCGTCGACTCCGACAAGAACGTGAAAGGGTTCCTGCAAAAGGTGCCGGTGGGTTACCCGGTCTATGTGATCGGCTTCGGCGGAGCGGACCTCGCGCGCGCTTTCGGCAATAATGCGGGCGGCCTGCCGTTCACCGTTGTCATTGACGCAAAAGGCGTCGTTCGTTCGACAAAATTAGGCCAGATCCAGCCAAAAGAGCTGAAAGCGACGCTCGACGCGCTGTAGCCTCAACAACTTATCAACGTTTAGTTGAAGTCGGAACGGCTCCGGTTATGCACTATTCGGCATAAATTGAGAGAAGTTGCGTCGCAGCAGTGCGCGCGCAAACTGTCCTCGCCCCGTCCGCGCGTTCGAGAAACTAGACAAATTTCTCTAATCAGCGCTAAAGTGCGCCCAATTCCACGGAAAAAGAAGCGACCATGACGCGACTGCTGGTTCTGCACGGCCCCAACCTCAATCTTCTCGGCACCCGGGAACCCGAGGTATACGGGCATGTGACGCTCCCGCAGATCGATCAGGCGCTGGCCGACCGCGCAGCGGACGCCGGCGTTGAACTGGCGACGTTTCAGAGCAATCATGAAGGCGCGCTCGTCGACCGCATCCAATCCGCCAGAACCGAGAAAACCGATTTCGTGCTGATCAATCCTGCCGCGTACACGCACACCAGCGTGGCGATGCGGGACGCACTGGCGGGCGTCGGCATCCCGTTCGTCGAAATTCATCTATCGAACGTGCATCGTCGAGAACCGTTCAGGCATCACTCGTATTTCTCCGACCAGGCTGAGGGCGTTATTTGCGGCCTCGGCTGGAAGGGCTATCTGTACGCACTCGAATTCGCGCTCGACCGGCTCGCAGCCGGCACGTCGCGCGGCTGACACTCCAAAACACGAATTCAGCGCCGGCGGCAGTCCGCCGGCGCTTCACGCATTGAAAGGGGAACGCCCATGGATCTACGTAAACTCAAGACTCTGATCGACCTCGTCTCCGAGTCCGGCATTTCCGAACTCGAAGTGACCGAGGGCGAAGGCAAGGTACGCATCGTCAAG
>DASXXR010000329.1:0-2403 GCA_036502945.1 Paraburkholderia sp.
GGCGCTGCGCGAACGGCGCGTGCGCGTGCTGGTGGCAACCGACGTCGCGGCTCGCGGCATCGACATTCCCGGCATCACGCACGTGTTCAACTACGATCTGCCGAAGTTCGCCGAAGACTACGTGCACCGCATCGGCCGTACGGGCCGCGCTGGGCGCTCGGGTATCGCGGTGAGCCTCGTGCATCACGCGGAACAAGGCGCGTTAAAGCGCATCGAGCGCTTTGTGCGTACTCCGTTGGCGGTCAATGTGGTGGTCGGCTTCGAGCCGCGCAAGGCACCGCCGGCTGGCGGCCGCAGCGGTTTCGGCGGCGGTCGTGGCCGTCCGGGTGCGGGTGCTGGCAACGGTGGCCGGCGCTTCGGCGGCAAGCCGGGTGGCGGCAGCGGCAGCGGCACGGGTGGTGCTCGCAGCGGCAGCGGCAGCGGCAATGGCTGGAGCGGCAAGCCTTCGGGTAGCGGCTCGCGCGAAGGGTACGGCGGCTCGCGTGACGGCGGCTACGGCGCGCGCCGTAGCGACGGCCCGCGCAATCCGCGTCGCGGCAGCTAAGTCGATACAGGCAGTAATCAAAAAACCGACGCTAGGGCGTCGGTTTTTTTTCGACCCGATCAATATTTCATAATGTGGAAAATTCTTTTGAGTCGTAAAAAATCATGCTGCGAGGCACAAGAAACAATGTTGCGACATGAAAAATCACGTTTCTTAATGCGGAAACAAAAACGTAAATATTTGATTTTATAGAAATAAAAATCACAGAAAAACGTTCGCCAGCGCCTGTTGCGCGCCAGATGTTTTGCCTAGACTCTTATATAAGACTTCACGAATCGGACGGCCTTCAGGCCGCCCGTCTAGCTGAAGCAAGCGTCCACCGATCCATCTTCAACGCACAAAGGGAGCACAGCATGTCACGCGAACAGCAAGCCAGACAATTGCAGCAGCAATGGAACACCGACCCGCGCTGGAACGGCATCAAGCGCAGCTACAGCGCGGACGACGTCGTGCGTCTGCGTGGTTCCATCGAAGTCGAACACACGCTTGCGAAACGCGGTGCCGAAAAGCTGTGGGCGCTGATGCAGGACGAGCCGTTCGTCAACGCGCTCGGCGCGCTGACCGGCAATCAGGCGATGCAGCAGGTCAAGGCCGGCCTGAAGGCCATTTACCTGTCCGGCTGGCAGGTGGCGGGCGATGCGAACGTCGCGGGCGAAATGTACCCGGACCAGTCGCTGTATCCCGCGAATTCGGTGCCGCTCGTCGTGAAGCGCATCAACAACACGCTGACGCGCGCCGATCAGATTCAATGGTCCGAAGGCAAGAACCCGGGCGACGATGGCTACACCGACTTCTTCGCGCCGATCGTCGCCGATGCCGAAGCGGGCTTCGGCGGCGTGCTGAACGCGTTCGAGCTGATGAAGGCGATGATCGAAGCCGGCGCGTCGGGCGTGCACTTCGAAGACCAGCTCGCGTCGGTGAAGAAATGCGGCCACATGGGCGGCAAGGTGCTGGTGCCGACCCGCGAAAACGTCGCGAAGCTGACCGCCGCGCGCCTCGCCGCCGACCTCTGCGGCACGCCGACCGTGCTGATCGCGCGCACCGACGCCGAAGCCGCCGACCTCGTCACGTCCGACATCGACGACAACGACAAGCCGTTCCTGACCGGCGAACGCACGGTCGAAGGCTTCTACCGCACGAAGCCGGGGCTCGCGCAGGCGGTGTCGCGCGGCCTCGCGTATGCGCCGTATGCAGATCTGATCTGGTGCGAAACCGGCAAGCCGGACCTCGAATACGCGAAGAAATTCGCCGAAGCGATCCACAAGGCGTTTCCGGGCAAGCTGCTGTCGTACAACTGTTCGCCGTCGTTCAACTGGAAGAAGAACCTCGACGACGCGACGATCGCCAGGTTCCAGAGGGAGCTCGGCGCGATGGGCTACAAGTTCCAGTTCATCACGCTGGCGGGCTTCCACGCGCTGAACTACTCAATGTTCAACCTCGCGCACGGCTATGCGCGCACGCAGATGAGCGCGTTCGTCGAGATGCAGCAGGCGGAATTCGCCGCCGCGGAAAAGGGCTTCACCGCGGTCAAGCATCAACGCGAAGTCGGCACCGGCTATTTCGACGCGGTCACGCAGACCGTCGAACGCGACGCGTCGACCACCGCGCTGCACGGCTCGACCGAAGACGAACAGTTCTTCGACAAGAAGGTGGCTTGACCCGTCGAGCCGGGTGCAGGCTCGATTCAAACCGGGTTCGGAGCCTGCCAGGCCCGAACCCGGCCTGCGGTGACGCTGACCAGACCCGCGTCAGCGTCACCGATAGACAATGACCGGAATCTTCGTATGCGTGAGAACGCGCTGCGTCTCGCTGCCGATCAACAGGCTGCCGAGCCCGCGCCGCCCGTGCGACGCCATGAA
>DASXXR010000330.1:0-8173 GCA_036502945.1 Paraburkholderia sp.
GAAAACGAGCCACGCGGGAAGCGCGCTCCGCGCGTGGCGATTACGGGCATTAGGGAAAACGCTTATATTTTCCATGCGATGCGATTAAAAATGCAAATTCATTTGACGAATTGATTAATGCGTCCCGCGCATGAAATTGGGCGCGGATCGATTGGGCTAGCTTCGTCACACCGGCTGCACGTCCGACATTGACGACCCAATGGCGAGGGGCCGTTGCGATCATTGCCGGATCGTCGCCACCGCACAAACGCGCCCTTTTGAGACCGCTGTTCTGCCATCCCGAAACCATCGCTTTTGCACTTTATTTCGCGCTCCGGTAAGCCCCCGTTATCGCGAAAAAGTCCGCAGTAACACGGTGTTACAACCCTGCCGAGGGCATAACATTTTTTGCCTCGACACCGTCCTGAGCCAACCATAAATTACTGCTCAAAGGCCGTCGGGACTTCATCCGTTGCCACCCGCGCTGTTACTTCCAGCAGCTCTTCATGCAGCGGTTTTCGAAGGTCCCGAAGCGAGTTCCGTCACGATCCGAATGGCGGACTTCTGACGGGCAGTCGGGCAGGTGAATCATAGTGAACGCAGGGCGATCGAGAACGAAGTTTTGGCTGCTGGGCGCGATGGTCGCGACCGTGGCTACGTTCGCCCATGCGAAAGGGTCGTCTGTGCCGCACGGCACTGACGGCGTTCACGGCGCTCACAATGCCTACAGCGCAACGGAAGCCGCGCCGCACACGCCGACCTTCGACGAGGCATTTCGCGTCGGCGGGTTGCCGGTAGTCGCGCAGCATTCCGGCGTGCAATATGCCGGAGCGATCACGCCGGTCAGCACCGAATCACGTGCGGCGCCACGCCCGCCGGTCAACGGGCAGTCCGGCCACACTGGCTCGATCCGTGATGACGTCGCGCGTTATAACGAGGAACGCGTCTCCCGCCAGATCGCCCGCCCGCCTGGCGATGCCGGGCGTCAGCAAGCCTCTCCCTACCGCAACTAACCGGTTCCGGCTCCGTCTCGTTGGCCTTTCCCGACGATTCGCGGGTGCTGGTTCCGTTGCGTCATCCGTGAAGAAGCACGCATTCAATCCGCTCGTCCAATCGTCAGGCCGCATGGCGGCGCATTTGCCGATTCATTACTGACCAGCATTTGCTAAAGTCCACAGGATCATATCGATTGATTCCTGTCGCGAGCGATTGCCATGGACACCCTCGTCAGTATGAAAGTGTTTCGTCACGTCGTCGAAGCCGGTAGCTTTGTCGGCGCGGCACAGCGGCTCGACATGTCGGCGGCGATGGCGAGCAAGCATGTGATGCACCTGGAACAGCAGCTCGGCGCGCGGCTTCTCAACCGGACGACGCGGCGCGTCGCGCCCACCGAGGCTGGCCGCGAGTACTACGAGCGGCTAAGCCAGGTGCTGACCGAACTCGACGAGGCGGAACAGGCCGTCGGCGCGGCGAGCGTCGTGCCGCAGGGCCGCTTGCGCGTGTCGTCGCTGTCGGCATTCGGTTTGCGCCACGTGATGAGCGCGATCGCCGACTACGCGACGCGGTATCCGCAGGTCACGGTCGACATCACGTTGTCGGACCGCGTCGTCGAGCTGATCGACGAAGATTTCGATGTTGCGATTCGCGCATCGCCGTCCGGGTTGAAGCCGTCGTCGCTGATTGCGCGGCAGGTGGCGACCGCGCATATAGTGCTATGCGCGTCGCCGGACTACCTGAAGCGCCACGGCGTGCCGAACACACTCGCCGATCTCGCGCGGCACAACTTCATCCAGTATTCGGGCGTGTCCGCGCAGGAACTGGCCGCCGCGTCGATCGCCGACGGTGCGCGTCTGCGTCTTTCCGGTAACCTGACCGTCAACCATCTGGAGGCGTTGCGGGTCGTCGTGCTGCAAGGCGCGGCGATCGCGCTGCTCGGCACCGAAGTGATCGGCGACGATCTCGCCGCAGGCCGGCTCGTGCCGTTGCTTATCGACGATCTGCCGCCGCGTGAGCTGCCGATTCACGTCGTCTACGCGAGCCGCCGGCATCTGTCGGCGAAGGTGCGGTCGTTTGTCGACTTTCTGGCGGAACGGTTCGCGAGCGAAGCGTTGTGGCCCACGCTCGACGAAGTCCGCGCGCTCGCCGTGCGGTGAACCCCGCGCGGGCCGCCGGGTCCGGTTTCGATATACTGCAGACAGCACCCGCACAGCGTGACCGCAGCGTCACGACAACGACGTTCTGACGTTCCGACGTTTGGACGTTCCGACGATTCCGGGGGAGACATGACCGATCTTTCCACGCCGCAGCGCATCGGCGGCAACGAGCCGTCCGCGCAAGCTTCCGCCGTTGCATCGTCCGATCAGTCCGCGCCGGCGAGACGCTTGCGTTTCGTGACGGCCGCCGCGCTGTTCGACGGGCACGATGCGTCGATCAACATCATGCGGCGCATTTTGCAGGCGAGCGGCGTCGAAGTGATTCATCTCGGCCATAACCGCTCCGTCGATGAAGTCGCCACCGCTGCGTTGCAAGAAGACGCCGACGGCATCGCGGTATCGAGCTATCAAGGTGGCCACGTCGAATACTTCCGCTATCTCGTCGATCTGCTGCGTACGCGCGGCGGTGCGCGAATCAAGGTGTTCGGCGGCGGCGGCGGGGTGATCGTGCCGGACGAGATTGCTGAACTGGAGCGCTATGGCGTCGAGCGGATCTACTCGCCGCACGATGGTCAGCGGCTGGGCCTGCAAGGCATGATTGACGACATGATCGCGCGTTGCGCGCAAGCCGCGCGCGGCGCGGCCGATATCGATCCGCCTGACCGGCTGGCCGTCAATATCGCCGGCGTGCTGCATCGAGGCGGCGCGCGCAGCGATCCGCCGCAGGCGAACCGCGTTGCCGACGCCGCATCCGGCGATCACGCAACGAATCGCAATGGCGATACCTGCTCGGCAGCGTTCCGCAAGCTCGCGCAGCTCATCACCGCGCTCGAAACGGGACAGGGCGCAGGTATCGACGCCACACTCGCCGCTCACGCGCAGACGTCCCGCGTACCCGTGCTCGGCATCACGGGCACCGGCGGCGCGGGCAAATCGTCGTTGACCGACGAACTGATTCGCCGCTTCCGGCTCGACTACGACGACGCGCTGACCATCGCCGTGATCGCCATCGATCCTTCCCGCCGCAAGTCGGGCGGCGCACTGCTCGGCGACCGGATTCGAATGAACGCGATCGGCGACTGGGGTGCGGGTCCGCGGGTCTTCATGCGTTCGCTCGCGACGCGCGAAGCGTCGAGCGAAATCTCCGACGCCTTGCCCGACGCTATCGCCGCGTGTAAAGCCGCGGGCTTCGATCTGATCGTCGTCGAAACGTCGGGGATCGGGCAGGGTGATGCGGCGATCGTGCCGCACGTCGACGAGTCGCTGTACGTGATGACGCCGGAGTTCGGCGCAGCGAGCCAGCTCGAAAAGATCGACATGCTCGATTTCGCCGATTACGTCGCGATCAACAAGTTCGACCGCAAAGGCGCCGCCGACGCGTTACGCGACGTCGCGAAGCAGGTGCAGCGCAATCGCGGCGACTTTTCTGCGGCGCCCGGTGCGATGCCGGTGTTCGGCACGATCGCTTCGCGCTTTAACGACGACGGCGTGACCGCGCTGTATCAGCGCATTGCGAAAGCGTTGCAGGCGCGCGGCCTGCGCACGGGCAACGGGCGCTTGCCTGCGCTCGACGGCATGCGTCATTCGAGCGGGCGCAACGCGATCGTTCCGCCGGAGCGTGTGCGCTATCTGTCCGACGTCACGCAGACGGTGCGTGATTACCGGGCACGCGTCGCCGCGCAAGCGCGGCTGGCACGCGAGCGCTGGCAACTGAGCGAGGTCCGGCGGATGCTCGCCGCTGACGAAGGCGCCGAGCCTTCCTCCGCTCCGCGCGGCAGTGAACCCGCCCGGCTCGACGCGCTGATCGCCGCGCGCGAGGCGCAGCTCGGCGAACGCGAGAAGGCGCTGCTCGACGCATGGCCGCACACGGTCGCAGCGTATTCGGGCGACGAGCACGTCGTGAAGATCCGCGACCGCGAGATTCACACGGCTCTCACCGTCGAGACGCTGTCGGGTTCCGTGATCCGCAAGGTTGCGCTGCCGACATTCAGCGACCCGGGCGAGATCCTGCGCTGGCTGATGCTCGACAATCTGCCTGGCTACTTTCCGTTTACCGCAGGCGTATTCCCGTTCCGTCGCGAGAACGAAGACCCGACGCGAATGTTCGCCGGTGAAGGCGATCCGTTCCGCACGAACCGGCGTTTCAGGCTGCTGTCGGCGGGGATGCCGGCCAAGCGTCTGTCCACTGCGTTCGATTCGGTCACGCTGTACGGCGAGGAGCCGCACGAGCGGCCGGACATCTACGGCAAGGTCGGCAACTCGGGCGTCTCGGTGGCGACGCTCGACGACATGAAGGCGCTTTACGACGGCTTCGATCTGTGTGCGCCGGACACCTCCGTATCGATGACGATCAACGGACCCGCGCCGACGATTCTCGCGATGTTCTTCAACGTCGCGATCGACCAGCAGATCGCCCGGTTGCATGCGCACCTGGCGCAGCAAGGGCGCGCGCCGACCGACGCCGAGCTCGCGGCTGCGCGCCGCGCGGCGCTCGAAAACGTGCGCGGCACCGTGCAGGCCGACATCCTGAAGGAAGATCAAGGACAGAACACCTGCATTTTTTCGACCGAGTTCAGCCTGAAAGTGATGGGCGACATTCAGGCGTACTTCGTCGAGCAGCGGGTGCGTAACTTCTATTCGGTGTCGATTTCCGGCTATCACATCGCGGAAGCCGGCGCGAATCCGATCTCGCAACTGGCGTACACGCTGGCGAACGGCTTCACGTACGTCGAGGCGTATCTGGCGCGCGGCATGTCGATCGACGACTTCGCGCCGAATCTGTCGTTCTTCTTCTCGAACGGCATGGACCCCGAATACACGGTGCTCGGCCGCGTCGCGCGACGCATCTGGGCGATTGCGATGCGCGACCGGTATGGCGCGAACGAACGCAGCCAGAAGCTGAAGTACCACGTGCAGACGTCAGGCCGCAGCCTGCATGCGCAGGAGATCGACTTCAACGATATCCGCACGACGCTGCAGGCGCTGATCGCGATCTACGACAACTGCAACTCGCTGCACACCAACGCGTTCGATGAAGCGATCACGACGCCGACCGAAGACTCGGTGCGGCGCGCGGTCGCGATTCAGCTGATCATCAACCGCGAATGGGGGCTTGCGAAGAATCAGAACCCGAATCAGGGGAGCTTTATCGTCGATGAACTGACCGACCTCGTCGAAGCCGCGGTACTCGCCGAGTTCGACCGGCTGACCGAGCGCGGCGGCGTGCTCGGCGCGATGGAAACCGGCTATCAGCGCGGGCGCATTCAGGATGAGTCGATGCTCTACGAGCACCGCAAGCATGACGGGTCGTATCCGATCGTCGGCGTCAATACGTTCTTGAGCGCGCATCCGCACGAAGCGCCGCCGCCCATCGCGCTGGCGCGTTCAACCGAAGACGAAAAGCAGGGGCAGCTCGAGCGGCTTCACGCGTTTCAGACGCGGCACCGCGATGACGCGCCGGCGGCGCTCGAACGCCTGAAGCGCGCCGTCATCGATGACGAGAATGTGTTTGCGGTGTTGATGGACGCGGTGCGGGTCTGCTCGCTCGGTCAGATCACGCATGCGTTGTTTGAGGTAGGCGGCCAGTATCGCCGCAATATGTAAGCGGCTGAACATCAGTCGGATGGCTTCAGCCGTGCCGCCGCTTAACGGTGCAGGCTGATTCCAAGCCGCGCCTTCGCCGCGTCGTACTCCTGCTTGAGCCGCCCGACCAGTTCCGCGACGCTCGGCACATCGTCCATCAAACCGACCGCCTGGCCCGCGCCCCAGATGTCTCGCCAGGCCTTCGACTTTTCATTGGCGAAGTCCATTTTCGACTTGTCCGACTCGGGCAGCGCATCCGGATCGAGCCCCGCGGCGATAATGCTTTCGCGTATGTAATTGCCGTGCACGCCGGTAAAGAGATTGGTGTAGACGATGTCGGCGGCGTTGGCGTTGACGATGGCGTGCTTGTAGCTGTCGATGGCGTGTGCTTCCTGCGTCGCGATGAAGCGCGTGCCCATATAAGCGAGATCCGCTCCCATCGCCTGCGCGGCAAGGATCGAGCCGCCGTTCGCGATCGCACCCGACAGCACGATAGGTCCGTCGAAAATGCGCCGCACTTCGCCGACCAGCGCGAACGGCGATGTCGTGCCCGCGTGGCCGCCCGCGCCGGCGGCGACCAGAATCAGGCCGTCGACGCCCGCGTCGAGCGCCTTCTGCGCGTGCCGGATATTGATCACATCGTGCAGCACGATACCGCCGTAGCTGTGCACGGCATCGACGATTTCTCTCGCGGGCGCGCGCAGGCTCGTGATGAAAATCGGCACCTTGTGTTCGACGCACACGCGCACGTCGTCCTCGAGCCGCTCGTTCGACTGGTGGACGATCTGATTGACCGCAATCGGGCCGATGACGGCATCGGGATGGGCTGCCCGGTGTTCAGCCAGCGCCGCCTGGATCTGCGTGAGCCAATCGTCGAGCCGTTCGGCCGGGCGCGCGTTGAGCGCGGGAAATGAACCGACGATTCCAGCCTTGCATTGTGCGAGCACGAGTTCGGGATAGCTGACGATGAACATCGGCGAAGCGACGACCGGAAGTGCTAGCTGCTGCAGGACTGGGAGCAAGGCCATGGGATCTCCTGATAAGCTGGCCGGCGCATCGTCGTGCACCCGGCCGTATGAGTGTAGCGGGAAGCGGCGAGCGTTACCGGTATGGTGCGATGCCGCGCGATTTTCAATCGCCTTCGCTTCCGCCGTTTTGGAAAGAACGATCGTTCGATTATAGTGAACGATCCGCAGTCGATGTGCTGTCAATGGTTGAAGGAGAGTTCAGGTTCTACACGTACGTGGGCTAGCCCACCTCGTGCGAGCACCCCGCCCTTCTACAATGCGCTGACTCACAACGACAACGAGAGCCACAGATGTTCTTCGAGGACTTCACCCCTTTTCGCTTCGCCGCGGGCGGCGTCGATATCTATGGAGTCAAGGGCGGGTCGGGGCCGCCTTTGTTGCTGTTGCATGGTCATCCGCAAAGCCATTTGATCTGGCATCGTTGCGCGGCGCGACTGGCCGAGCGTTTCACCGTCATCGCAACCGACCTGCGCGGCTATGGCGCGTCGGCGAAACCCCCGAGCGATGCGTCGCATATGCCCTATTCGAAACGCGCGATGGCCGCCGATCAGGTCGCGGTGATGCGCCATTTCGGCTTCGATCGTTTCCTTGTATGCGCACATGACCGCGGCGCGCGCGTCGCACACCGGATGGCGCTTGATCATCCGGACGCCGTAGAGCGAATGATGCTGCTCGACATCGCGCCGACGCTCGCGATGTATGAAGCCACCGACCGCACGTTTGCCACGCTCTATTTCCACTGGTTCTTCCTGATTCAGCCCGAGCCGCTGCCGGAGACGCTGATCGAAGGGAATCCGGCAGCGTATGTCGACCGCGTGATGGGCAGCCGTCATGCAGGGCTCGCGCCGTTCGCGCCAGAAGCGCTCGAAGCCTATCGCAATGCGCTGAAGCAGCCGGACGCGGTGCATGCGATGTGCGAAGACTACCGCGCTGCCGCGACGATCGATCTGGAGCACGATCGCGCCGACATCGAACGGGGTCACAAGATCGGCTGCCCGCTACGCGTGCTGTGGGGCGTCGAGGGCGTGATCGAGAAATGCTTCGAACCGCTCGTCGAATGGCGCAAGGTGGCGCGGGACATCAGCGGACGGGCGCTGCCCTGCGGGCATTACATTCCCGAGGAAGTGCCGGACGCGCTCGTTGCCGAGATGCTGTCGTTCTTCGACGCCGTCGATCGGTAGCGGCGCGGAAGGGGCGGCACCCAATGCGACGGCCGGCTCCGTACCGGCACGCGGGATAATACGGATTCCAGAATATCAGGCTGAAAGCGTGCTTCGGATCACCGCAAACCCAACGTTCATGCGGCTGCCGGGCGAGCATCGATTTTTCAGGGAAATCACCGATGGGTCCGCAGGCGTGACGAAAGTATCATTTACTTCGACATTGATCACGTCGACAACATTGAGCCGCTCGCCAGCATCGCCGGGCGGC
>DASXXR010000331.1:0-19325 GCA_036502945.1 Paraburkholderia sp.
TCACCGCCACAACCGGTCAAACCGCCGCGTATAAAGCAGATCGAGCCCCTGGAACGTGCCGCCATAAGCCGCCACCGACCAATACCGCGTCAGGTTCACCGTCGCCTTGATCGCGTTGCTCGACGATTGCAGCCCCTGTTCATAGCCGATCACGAGCCACTCGCTCATCGCCTTCGACACCATCACCACCTGCGGATCGGTCAGCCCGACCTCGCTTCGGCCGACCGAAAACTCGTCGAACCCGAAGGTCTGCGCGATCCGCTTGCCGCTCGCGCTGCCAAGCAGCGCGAGCGCCGTCGTCATCGTGCTCTGCTGGCCGAGGTTGTTGCCCTGATCGGTGCCGTGTCCGAACAGCAGCCATGACAGCTTTTCGTTGTCGGGCACGTTCGGCTCGGACACGAGCTTCGCGATCGGCGCCTGAATCGTGCCGATCACCTGCACGCCCGCCTCGACCTGCTGGTTGCGGCGCATCGCGAGAATGTTGATGCCGGGATTCGCAACCGGCCCGTTGAACGTGAAGTAGCCGTTCTCGATCGCCAGTTTGCGGCCGAACGCGGTATAGGTCGAATTCTCGGTCACGCGCACGTTGCCGACCGCGCGCAGCGGCAGGTTCGGCGCGCTCAGCGCGGTGATCGTGCCGCGCAGCCCGACGTCCGCCCCTTGCCCGCGGAAGCGGAACTTTTGGCCGAGGTCGATATCGATGTTCGCGCGCGGCGCGAAGGGGCCGATCGGCTTGTTCGAGTCGCCGAGCTCGGGCGGCGGCTTGCCGCCCGACACGCTGCCGTCCGCGCGGACCACCACGACGTCGTCGCCGAGACTCGGCGACGCCTGCTCGGGCATATCGAACAGCGCGTGATCGATATTGAACTTGCCGTTGATCGCGAGGCCGCCCTGCGCGCCAGCATTCGCGACGCTCGCGCTGCCCGACAGCGTCAGTTGCCGGTCAGGCGAAGCGAACAGTTCGAGTTGATCGGCAACGATGCTCGCCGTCAGATCCGGCTCGGCGTTATCGAGCCGCACGCGGCCGGTCGCGCGCAGCGTGCCGGTCGCGCCGTGGAACTCGACCTGCTGGAAATCGACAAGGTTTTCGGACAGCGCGATCCGGATCACGCCGTTTTTCAGTTGTACGCCCTGATCGACGAGCGTCGCGGAGAGGTCGTCGCCGAGCAGCGAGCCGGACAGATTCGGCTTCGCCACCGTGCCGCCGAGCGCGAGCTTCAGCGCGAGATGGCCGTCGAGCAAGTAGGTCGGGCCGAACAACCCGCCCGTCGTCTTCAGCGACGGCACGTTCGCGTCGATCTTGCCGGTCAGCGGCGCATCGTCGTCGAGCGTGAGCGACCCGTCGCGCATCGCCAGCGCCGTGTGTGCGTCGGCGTCGATCACGCCGAGCCGGCTCGCCTGCGCGTGCACGGTCGCATTCACGCGATTGCCGCCGCCGAAGTCGGCGCGCGCGGCGATATCGGTAATGCCGAGCGACGCGAAACCGCGCCCAACTTCCACCGTCACATCGCCGCCGCGGCGCTTTAACTGGATGTGGCCGCTCGCGGTGTCGCCGAGCGTGAAGTCCCAGTCGCCGTCGAACACGAGGTCGGTTTTCAACGGCGGCGGCGTGCCCGTGAACGCTTGCCGCAGTTCCTGCAGCCGCGCGATCGAGATGCCCGTCAGCGTGCCCGCGGAGCGGATCCGGCCGTGATCGGACGCGAACGACTTCAGATCGAGCACCGCGCCTTCGAGCGACAGCCGGGTCGCGCCGAGCGTCAGACGCTCGGTGCCGGCGCTCACCGAGAGCGGCGTCTCGAGGTTCAGTGCGGGCGTGCCGCGGTTCTGCAGGCGTGTCACGGTGCCGTCCCAATGCGTGCCGTCGCGTGCTTCGGTCAGCTTGCCGTTCGCGGCGAGCGTCAGGTCGAGCGGCCGTTCGCGCAGCGTGCCGGCGGCCGCCGCCTCGAGCGTGTGATTCGCGCGCGTGCCGGTGAGGCGGGCGGTCAGCGTCGCGAGTTCGACGCCGGCGGTGCTCAGGTTGCGGGCGTCGGTTGTGAAGACAAGCGCGCCGTTCGCGCCGTCGCGCAGTTCGGCGCGCCCTTCCGCGTGACCGAGCCGGTTCGCGCCGAACACGACGCTGTCCGCCTTGTAGCTCAGCGTCACGTCCGGGTGTGCGAACGAGCCGGTGACGTCGCCGTCCGCCGCGACGAGTCCCGCGAGGCCGAAACCGAGCCGCTCGAGTTCCGGTGCATCGATGTGAAAGCGCAAGCGGTCGCCGCGCGCACCGAAGCTGCCTTGCAGATCGACCTGATTGCCTGCTATCGACAGATTCGCGTGGCTTGGCAGAATCCGCGAGCCGGCTAGCTGGATCGTGCCGCCGCCCGTCAGCGGCAGGCCGTCGTAGACGCTTTCGCCGAGCTTGAAGTCGGCTTTGGTCGTGAACGTGGGGGCGAGCACGCCGGAGGCGGTCAGCGTGCCGGTCACGCGTGCTTCGATCTTGCGTTTTGCGGGGGGAGCTGGGGGGCGTTTGGTGGGGGGCTTGGTGGTGGTGGTGTTCGCGGCGGTGGTGGTGCTTGCGGCGGTGGTGCTTGCAACGGCGGTGCTTGCAACGGCAGTGCTTGCAACGGCAGTGCTTGCGGCAGCAGTGCTTGCAGCAGCAAGCTTCGCAGCAGCGGGATTTGCAATCGCTGAGTCCCTGGCGGCGGAGCCGCCCTTGGCGCCAGCGCCCCTTACCCCTGCGCCCTTCGCACTAACCCCGGCCGCCGCCGCGCGCGACGGCGTCTGCGCCACCATCGAAGTCAGCGACAGCGGATCGAAATCGGTCAACGCAGCCTTCAGGTTGTACGTCGAATTCGCGTCGTGCTTGATCGCGCCCGACAGGTCGATGCGGCCCTTGCCGGAAGTCAGCCGCACGTCGTTGAAACTCGTGCGTGCCGGGTCGAGCGTCACCTTGCCTTGCAAGCGCAGCGCCACCTGCGGATCGGCGAGATCGACGGTGACGCTTTGCACGTCGTCGTTCAGACGAACGCCGATCGGGCCGGCAAACTGCGTCGGGCGCACGCTCGCTTCGAGCGGGTTCAGGTCGAGCTTCGCCACTTTCAGATCGAAACGGCCGCGCTTGCCGGTCAGCGCGCCGTCGCCGGTAATCGTCGCGTTTTTCACGAGCCGCACGTTCAGGTTCGAAATGCGTTGCGCCTGCGCGTCGAGGCGGACCTCGGCGTGCGCGTCGATGAGCGGCAGCAGGTGCTGGTCGATCGAGCCGGGTTTCGCGTTGACGATCGAGACCGCGCCGGTTACGGCGAAGCCGCGGGGGCGTTTTGCGGGGCTGGCAGGCGCGGGGGTTGCGGCGCTCGCCGAACGGGCCACACTACTAGCATTGGCCGCATCCACCCCACTCGCCCCCGCCCCCACCGCCTCACGCTCCCCCGCCGGACGCAACTCCGCGCGCACCGCGAGATCCGCGAGCGGCGCACCGGGCGCAAACGCCTGCGGGTTCACATGATCGAACGTCAGCGTCGCGCGCTGCAGCGGCACCTCGGCGAACGGCGTCGCCTCGACGCGCGCATGCCCATCGAGCTTCATCCCGCTCGCGTCCAGCTCCGCGACCAGCGTCTCGAGCGTGCCGGACACATGACCGCGCACCTGCACCGCCTCGTCGTTGACCTTGCCCGCATAGCCGGCATCGCCCGTCAACGGAAACGGCTGCATGCCGTCGAGCTTCGCGGACGCCGTCACCGCGCCGAACGGCGTATCGAGCCGATCGACTGAAGCCTCATGGTGACGTCCGTCGCTGCGGCCATGAAACATGAAGCGCGCAAACTCGGTCGTCGACGCGCCTTCGTGCAGCAGCAGCTCGTCGACACGCAAGTCGCGCACGTCCAGTTGCAGCGGCAAGCGCAAGTCCTGCGGCAGCGTGAGCGGGCTCGACGGCGACGTCGACGGCGCGATGCGCGCGTCGATCGTACCCACATGCAGATAGTCGACGACGAAACGCCACGGCTTGTCGTGCACCGCCCATTTGCCCGCAACCCGGTCGATGCGGATCTCGGTGCCGCTGCCGTCGAGGCTGCGCCATTGCACACCATGCAGCCGCACGCCGGTCGCGAGCGCGCCGCCGTCGAGCGTGCCGGACAGCCGGCCGCCGAGCATCTTCACCGCGGCCCGCCACGCGTAGGCGGTGCCGCGCTCGGTCACGACGACGCCATACAGCGCGCCCGCCAGCAGCGCGACCAGCACCGCGGGCACGACGACCGCCCACGCGATCGCGCGCCATAGCCGGCGTTTGCGGCGCGGTGGCGGTGGCGGCGTATCGGCGCCATCGGGACCGGTCGGCGGCACATCGCCTGGGCGGCCTGAAGATGGGTGGTCGGAGCGGTCCGTCGTCATGCTTTGGATGCAGTCAAATTCAGGTTGAAATCAGAACGCAATGCCGAGCGTCAGGTACGGACGCACCTCGTGGTTGCGAATGCCGTATGCCAGATCGACGTTCACCGGCCCGACCGGGCTGCGCCAGCGCGCGCCCAGGCCGACACCCGGAAAGAACTGCTTCTCGCGCCAGGTATCGGTTGCGGTGCCGATGTCGAAGAACGCTGCCGCGCCCCAGTCGCGGTTGAACCAGTGCTGGTATTCCGAGCTTGCCGTGACGAGGTACTTGGTCGGCAGCACCGAGCCGCCGACGTCGTTACCGAGGCTCTGAAAGCTGTAACCGCGCACCGAATTCGATCCGCCCGCGCGAAACAGCAGCGACGCAGGGACGCCGCTCGAAGGGCCGCTCGTGAACACGCCGCCTAATTCGGCGCGCAGCACCACGATGTCGCGCTGGCCGATCGGCAGATACTGCTGGCCGCGCGCATAGCCGCGAATGAACGTCTGGTCGGTCAGCACGCCCTTCACCGCAAAACCCGCTTCGGCGTGAATCAGGTTGCCGGAGCGCGGGAACAGCGGGTCGTCAGTGTTGCGGCGCGTCCATGACCACCCGGGCACGAGCGCGCGGCTTGTCGTCGGGGCGGCCGTGTTTTGATCGAGGCGGTCCTGGTAGTACAGGATCGAATAGTTGTAGTCGATGTATTGCGACGAACGCGCGCGCTGCAAACCGGCGCGAATGCTGTAGATGCGCGTGTCGGACACGTCGGTGGTCGTGTAGGACGCCAGCGCGCTGTTGGTCCAGCCGCGCTGCCCCGGCGGCATCGCGAGCTGGATCTGCCCGTATTGCTGGATCTGGTCGAGCCGGCCGGCCACCGTGAACGGCCACGCCGCGCCGAACGTGTCGAGATACGAATACGAGCCCTGCACATGGGCGCCGGTGTCGGTCGAATAGCCGACGCCGCCGCGCACGCTGTTGTACGGGTACTCGCTGACCTTCACGTGCACCGGCGTTTCGGTGGGCTTCGCGGGGTCGCTGTCGACGTCGATCGCGACGCTCGCGTAGTACGGCGTGTTCTGCAGCTGGCGCTGCAGTTCGGTGACGCGCTGGATGTCGTACACCTCGCCGGGCGAAATCGGATTCACGTTGTCGACGATCTTCTCCGGGTAGCGCCGCGGGCCCGACACGTCGAGCTTGCCGAGCGTGAACGTCGGGCCGCTGTCGTACGTGACGGACAGCTTCGCGTCATGCGTGCGCGGATCGATGCGCGCCTCGGAATGGTAGATCTTCGCGCCCAGATAGCGGCGCGACTGCAACGCTCGCAGCGACGCGTTCTTCGCGTCGTCCCAGCCCGACTGCGAAAACGGGTCGCCTTCGTGCATCGAAAACGCGAAGCGCGTGGCGTTTTCCTGCGCGGGGTCTTCAGTCAGCACCGGCCCGCGAAACGACAGCGAGATCGACGAAACCGTGGTTTGCGGGCCCGGATCGACATGCACCGTGACCTTTTTCCTGTCGTCGACGGTGCGCACGTCGGTGCGCACGACCGGCGAAAAATACCCTTGCGTCGCCGCCAGATCGCGTACCTGCTGCGGCGTCGCGGTCACGAGGAATTCGAATTGCTCGCTGCTGATGTCGTCGCGCTTCGCGAAGCGCGCCAGATCGAGATGCTCTTCGAGCAGCTTGCGCAACGCGCGCGGCGTCGCGTCGATATCGACCTCGTAGGACGCGCGCGTGCGCGCCGCATACGCGTCGCCCGCACTGACCATCAGGATGAATACCGCGAACGCAAGCCATGCACGCAGCATTCGCGCAGCGGGCGATGCCCGATGTCCGCTGCGCTGCCTGCCGGCCTTGGTGAGCCCATGCCGCGACTGCGACGGCTCGATTGACCATCCCGCCAAACACGACCTCCGGCGATTATTAACAGATTCTTACGTTCGGTCAGCCCACGGCGGGACTGAGGCTTGCTATTTGACCACATCGGCACGGCCGCGCGGCCAACGTGGCGGTGTTGCGGTGAGGCGTGCTTCGGGATGCTATCGATGCGCGGCGGCTGCGCGGCGCGGCACGGCGGCGCATCACGCGATGTGCCGCCTTGGACGCCGCCTGCGGCCCGATGTTCCGCGTCGCGCGCCGCTCGCGAGCGTCGCGCACCGGGTTTTCGCTTGCGGCTCGCGCGCTTGCGGTAAAATTAGCGTCGACCTCAATGGTTGCCGCTCACGCGCGCCGCCGCTACCCTCCCTCACGGACGTCGAGCCATGTATCAGTCGGACATCACGCAGTTTCTGAATCAGTTGAAGCAGCAAAAGCCCACGCTGGAAGAAGAGCAGCGCCGCGGCCGGTCGCTCCTGTGGGACAAGCAGCCGATCGACCTTGACGAACGCGCGTCGCAGCAATCCGCGCGCGTGCAGCAGACGCCCTACGTCTACTACCAGAACTTCTGAACGTGACCGCTGCCGACGAGGTCCGCGCCGCACCGGTGCGAGCGGATGCCGCACTCGCCGCACCCGCGACCGATTCGACGCCCGACACCGTTGATGGCATTGCTTTCGCGCGCCTCTACGGCGAGCCGCTTTTCAAGCTGCCGCAGGATCTGTACATCCCGCCGGATGCGCTCGAAGTCTTTCTTGAAACGTTCGAAGGTCCGCTGGATCTGCTGCTGTACCTGATCCGCAAACAGAACTTCAACGTGCTCGACATCCCGATGGCCGACGTCACCGCCCAGTATCTGGGCTATGTCGAGCAATTGCGGAAAACGAACCTCGAGCTCGCCTCCGAATATCTGCTGATGGCGGCGATGCTGATCGAGATCAAATCGCGGATGCTGCTGCCGGTGAAGAAGGCCGACACCGGCGACGAAGCCGAAGACCCGCGCGCCGAACTGGTGCGGCGCCTGCTCGAATACGAACAGATGAAGCTCGCCGCGCAGCGTCTCGATCAGCTGCCGCAACTGGGCCGCGATTTCCTGCGCGCCGAGGTCTACATCGAGCAAAGCATCACGCCGCGCTTTCCCGACGTCAACTCGGACGATCTGCGTGCGGCGTGGGCCGATGTGATCAAGCGCGCGAAACTCGTCCAGCATCACCGGATTTCGCGCGAGGAACTGTCGGTGCGCGAGCACATGAGCGCGATCCTGCGCAAGCTGCAGAATGCGCGCTTCATGGAATTCTCCGAATTGTTCGAGGTGACGCGCGGCGTGCCGGTCGTTATCGTGAATTTCATCGCGATGCTGGAGCTGTCGCGCGAATCGCTGATCGAGATCACGCAGGCCGAACCGTTCGCGCCGATTTACGTGCGGCTCGCCTATCTGCCGGCGTAGAACGCACGCTACTGCCATCGTTCACGGCCTGGCCATCGCGCCGCCCGCGAGGAGAACACCACCCGATCATGAAAGTCATCAGCTCGATCCAGGAATTGCGCGACCAGCTGCGCGGCCAGAACCGCACCGCGTTCGTCCCGACCATGGGCAATCTGCATGAGGGTCATTTGTCGTTGATGCGCCTCGCGCGCCAGCACGGCGATCCGGTGGTCGCCAGCATCTTCGTGAACCGCCTGCAGTTCGGGCCGAACGAAGACTTCGACAAATACCCGCGCACGCTGGAAAGCGATATCGAGAAGCTGCAGAGGGAAAACGTCTATGTGCTGTTCGCGCCGACCGAGCGCGATATGTATCCGCAGCCGCAGGAATACCGCGTGCATCCGCCGCACGATCTCGGCGATATCCTCGAAGGCGAATTCCGGCCGGGCTTCTTCACCGGCGTGTGCACGGTCGTGATGAAGCTGATGTCGTGCGTGCAGCCGCGGGTCGCGGTGTTCGGCAAAAAGGACTACCAGCAGTTGATGATCGTGCGCGCAATGTGCGAGCAGTTCGCGCTGCCCACCGACATCATCGCCGCCGAAACCGTGCGCGACGCCGACGGCCTCGCGCTCAGCTCGCGCAACCGCTATCTGCAGCCGGCCGAACGCGCCGAAGCGCCGATGCTCGCAGCCGCGCTGCAGCGCGTGCGCGAAGCGGTGCTGGCCGGCCGCCGCGATTTTGCGAAGATCGAGCAGGAGGCGGTGGCGTCGCTTGCCGCGCGCGGCTGGCAGCCGGACTACATCGCCGTGCGCAAGCGCTCGAACCTGCTGCCCGCCGCGGCACACGAAACCGACGCCGCGCTCGTCGTGCTCGCCGCCGCGAAACTCGGCGCGACGCGCCTGATCGACAACCTCGAAGTCTGACGCACGCGCGAGGCCCCGCGTCCGCCGGGCCCCGCCAAGGGAATCGCCATGCAACGCCACATGCTGAAATCGAAGATCCACCGCGCGGTGGTCACGCACTGCGAACTGCACTACGAAGGATCATGCGCGATCGACGAGGATCTGCTCGAGGCCGCCAATCTCGTCGAAAACGAGCGGATCGACATCTGGAACATCAACAACGGCGAGCGTTTTTCGACTTACGCGATCAAGGGCGAGCGCGGCAGCGGCATGATTTCGCTGAACGGCTCCGCGGCGCGACGCGCGCAACTCGGCGATCTGGTGATCATCGCGGCGTTCGCGATGGTCGAAGAAGCGGAGTTGAAGGCGGGCTGGAAGCCGGATCTGGTGTTCGTCGACGAGAACAATCGCATCAAGGGCAGCCGCGATCACGTTCCGACGCAAAGCTGGAGCTAAGCCGCGCCGCGCGGGAAGGCGCCTCCGCCCTCCGGTCAATGTGCCGGCCCCATAAGGCGTGGCGCGCTGCGCCAGCCGCGGCATCCATCACGCTTTGCCGTTAGTCCACTTGAGGATCGGCTCCCACTGATCCAGATCCTTCTCGACCCGGCTCTTCGCCACATCCCATAGCGTGAGGCCGTGCGCGGCCAGTTGCACGTAGTTCTGCGTGTCGCGCAAAAAGCCGAGTACGGGCAGGTTCAGCCCTTCAACGAACCGGTGCAGCTGGTCGGCGGATTTTGTCCGCGCATCCACCCGCATGCCCACCACGCCGACCTCGATCGCCCCCTTCCTGACCGCTTTCTCCTTCGCAAGGCGCTCGAGAAACTCCTGGGTGGCGAGAATATCGAAGATCGACGGCTGCAGCGGCACGATGACCTTGTCGGCCAGACTCAGCGCAATATTCAGACGGTTGCCGTGCAGGCCCGCCGGCGTATCGATGACCGCGCGCTCCAGGCCTTTAGGCGGTTTCGCCGGCGACTCCGGATCGACCTGCCACGTTTCGATCGTCGGCAGCCCGCGTGGGCGCAGGTCGAGCCACGCGTGCGCGGACTGCTGCCGGTCAAGGTCCGCCAACGCGACCCACTCGCCCTCGGCCGCGAAATACCCGGCCAGATTGGTGGAGAGCGTGCTCTTGCCCACGCCGCCCTTAGGATTCGCCACCACGATAACCGTCATGAATGCTCCCGGAAGAAGGCTGGCCGTGCCAGCCGGTTTGCCGTGCCCGTCCCGCGCGGGCGTCTACCTAGCTGATTCAGGCGTTGATAATATCGGCAAATCCGCTTGGGCCGAAGCCCCTGCACGGCGATTCGACAAAGCCTTCCCATTTCCGAGACCTGCCCCATGAGCCCACTACGCACGGATTACACCCTCGAACGGCTGCAGGAAAGGCAGCGCGGCACGCTGCCGGAACTGCTCGGCGTGCGTGCCGTCGCACTTGAACAGGGTACCCTGACTGCGGAATTGACGGTGCGACGCGAATTGCTGGCGCCGAACGGGTTCTTGCACGCGGCGACGGTCATCGGCCTCGCCGACACGGCCTGCGGCTATGCGTGCCTCGCTCACCTGCCGGAAACGGCGCGCAATTTCACGACAATCGAGCTGAAGAGCAATTTTCTCGGCACGGCGACCGAGGGAACGATTCGGGCGGTCGCCCAAGGCGTGCACCTCGGCCGCAGCACGCAGGTATGGGATGCGACGGTGTTTGCACCGGACGGCAAGACCATCGCGCTCTTTCGCTGCACGCAGATGGTGTTGTACTGAGCGTGTTTGTACTGCGTCAGCCGATCGCGCCGTAAAGCCGCGTCAAATCCAGGTGCTCGGCAAGCGTATCGGCAAGCCGTTCGAGCGACGCTTCTCGCAACGCTGGGTAATCGACAGGCCGCGCGTCGCTCAAGCCAGCCCATTTCAGCAGCGCGGCGCACGCCGCTGGCGTGTCGAACAGGCTGTGCACGTAGGTGGCGAGAATCTGGCCGTCGGCGGAGAGCGCGCCGTCGGGCCGTTCGCCGCCAGCGCCATCGCTGCCGCCGTCCGCCGCCAGCCGCAGTGCGGGCGACGCCAGCGCCGGCCCCTGCGTCTCGCCCATATGGATCTCATACCCGGCGACGTCCGGCGCGCCGGGCAATGCAAGCCGTCCGGTCACGTTCTTCAGCGTCTTTTCGCGGGTCAGTGTCGTCGAAAAATCGAGCCAGCCGAGGCCCGCCACGCTGCCCGGCGGCCCTTCCACGCCGTACGGGTCCGCCACTTCGCGCCCCAGCATCTGCATGCCGCCGCAAATGCCGATCACGCGCCCGCCGTACCGCAAGTGCCGTTGCAGCATCGCGTCCCACCGCTCTGCGCGTAGAAACGCCAGATCGCCCTGCACATTCTTCGAGCCCGGCAAAATGACGAGGTCGGCGGCAGGCGGCGTCGCGCCGGCCCGCACGTAGTGGAAATCGACTTGAGGATGCGCGCGCAACGCGTCGAAATCGGTGTGGTTGCTGATGTGCGGCAGCGCCGGCACGACCACGCGCAGTGTGCGCGGCGCGGCGCTCGCGGCGTTTTCGGCAGCCACGGAGGCCGCGGCGCGCAACTCGCGCGGCAGCATGTCTTCCGCATCGAGCGTGAGGCCGTGCAGATACGGCACGACGCCGAGCACCGGCTTGCCGGTTTTCGCTTCGAGCCAGTCGAGGCCCGGCTTCAGCAAACCGATATCGCCGCGAAACCGGTTGATGATGAAGCCGCGCACGCGCGCCTGCTCGCTCGCTGACAGGCACGCGAGCGTGCCCGTCAGATGCGCGAACACGCCGCCTCGGTCGATATCGGCGACCAGCACGACCGGGCAGTCGACCGCCTCCGCGAATCCCATATTGGCGATGTCGCGCTCGCGCAGATTCACTTCGGCGGGACTGCCGGCGCCTTCGACAAAGATCGTGTCGTACGCGGCCTTAAGACGCGCATACGACTCGAGCACCGCTTCGAACGCGACCGGCTTGTAGTCGTGATACGCGCGCGCATCGAGATTCATGCGCGCCTTGCCGTGGATGATGACCTGCGCACCGCGGTCGCTCATCGGCTTGAGCAGCACCGGGTTCAGGTCGGTATGCGCATCGATGCGGGCGGCGACGGCCTGCAGCGCCTGCGCGCGGCCGATCTCGCCGCCGTCGACGGTGACCGCGCTGTTGAGCGCCATGTTCTGCGGCTTGAACGGCGCGACCCGCGCGCCGGCGCGCCGCGCGAGCCGGCACAGCCCTGCGACGAGCGTGCTCTTGCCCGCGTCGGACGTGGTGCCCTGGATCATCAGCGTGCCGTGCGGCACGTCGTGCAGCACGTCCCTGCGTTCAGGCGAGGTGTTCGAAGTGGTCACGGAGAGGAAGCGCGCAACGGCTAGGCATGCGTGTCGAAGACGAAGGCCGCATTATCCCATCGCGCCGGTACAATCACGCGATGATTTCCCCCGATGTCACCTTCATTGTCGGCGGCGCCCGCTCGGGCAAGAGCGCGCACGCCGAACGGCTCGCGAGCGACAGCGAGCGCCCCGTGACCTACATCGCGACCGCGCGCGCCGCCGTCGGCCGCGCCGACCCTGAATTCGCCGAGCGCATCGCGCAGCATCGCGCCCGGCGGCCGGCGCACTGGCGGCTCGTCGAAGCGGGCGTCGACCTCGCCGGCGCAATCGCCGCCGCCGACGCGCCCGGCCACTGCCTGCTGATCGACTGCCTGACGCTGTGGCTCGCCAATCTCCTGTGCCCGGCCGACGGCGCGCCGCCTGCGCCCGACTATCCCGAGCGCTTTGCAGCGCTCGACGCCGCGCTCGCGTCGGCCGAGGCGAAGGTGATCGTGGTCAGCAACGAGATCGGCCTCGGCGTCGTGCCGCTCGGCGCGGCGACGCGGCTTTACGTCGACGAACTCGGCCGGCTCAATCAGCGCGTCGCCGCGGCGGCCGGCGCGGTCACGATGATGGTCGCAGGCCTGCCGCTCGCACTGAAAACGGCGGGACGCTAGCCATGCTGTCGCTGCCGTTGATCGCTACCTGCGCGTGCGCTGCAATGATCGTCGACCGATGGGTCGGCGAGCCGCGCCGCGGGCATCCGCTCGTCGCGTTCGGCCGCATTGCGACGCAGCTCGAAGCGCACTACAACACCGGCCGCCGCGGCCGGCCCGCCGGCCTGTTCGCATGGCTGCTCGCCGTGGCGCCGCCGGTGGCTGTTGCCACGTGGTTGGTCGACGTGCTGCCATTGACGCTCGCGTGCGCGCTGCATGTCGCGCTGCTGTGGTTCGCGCTCGGCGCCCGCAGCCTGCAGGATCACATCGCGCCGATCGCCCGGGCGCTGGCGCAACGCGATCTCGCCGAAGCGCGCGTGTTGACCTCGCGCATCGTGTCGCGCGAAACGGCGAATGCGGACGAAGCCGCGCTGTCGCGCGCCGCAGTCGAATCGGCGCTCGAAAACGGCAACGACGCGGTGTTCGGCGCCCTCTTCTGGTTCGTCCTGTTCGGCGGCCCGGGCGCGCTCGCGTTCCGGCTCGCGAACACACTCGATGCGATGTGGGGCTACCGGACGCCGCGCTACCTGCGCTTCGGCTGGGCCGCCGCCCGCATCGACGACGTCCTCAACTGGGTTCCCGCCCGCCTCACCGCCACGAGCTACGCGCTGCTCGGCGACACGCGCACCGCGTGGCGCTGCTGGCGCGAACAGGCGCCGCGCTGGGACAGCCCGAATGCCGGGCCGGTCATGGCCGCCGGCGCGGGCAGTTTGAACGTGCTGATCGGCGGACCGGCGGTGTATCACGGCATCGTCGAGCGCCGCCCGACGCTCGGCGCAGGGGAGCCGGCGAAGGCGGCTCACGTGAGCGCCGCGTTGCAGCTGGTCGAACGCACGGCGATCTTGTGGCTCGCGGTGCTGATCGTGCTGGCGCTGCTGAGCGTGCCGTTTCACGCGTGAGCCGCCCTCGCGCCGCGCTCGCCGACCGACCGACCGACTGCAAGAACCGACCGAATAATGCCCAACGCACTCGCTAGCGCCATCGCACACGGCGGCAACCTGCACGAGGCAGCGCGCCTCTACGGTATTCCGTACGACCAGTGGCTCGATTTATCGACCGGGATCAATCCGCACGGCTACCCGGTGCCGCCCGTGCCCGCGGACGCGTGGCGCCGTCTGCCCGACGACGGCGACGGCTTCGCCGCGCGCGCCGCGCGCTATTACGGCGCGCCCGACGCGGCGCATGTGCTGCCCGTCGCCGGCAGCCAGGCGGCGATCCGCCTGCTGCCGACGCTGTTGCCACGGGGGGCGGTCGCGATCGCGCCGCTCACGTACAGCGAATACGCGCCGGCCTTCACGCGCGCCGGGCATCGCGTGATGCCGCTCGACATCGCGCGCGCGACGCTGCCCGACGACATCACGCATGCTGTCGTCGTCAACCCGAACAATCCGACCGCCGACTACCTGAGCGCCGCGATGCTGCTGCAATGGCACGCACAACTGGCTGCGCGCGGCGGCACGTTGCTGGTCGACGAAGCGTTCGCGGATGCGATGCCGGCGCCGTCCGCATCGCTCGCGGCGGATGCGGCGCGGCCGGGCTTGATCGTATTGCGTTCGCCGGGCAAATTCTTCGGCCTCGCCGGTGTGCGGGCGGGCTTCGTGCTCGGAGAACCCGCCGTGCTTGCCAGGTTGCGCGACGCGCTCGGCGCGTGGACGGTCAGCGGTCCGGCACGCCATGCCGTCACCGCGGCATTGGGCGACAGCGAATGGCAGCGCCAGATGCGTGTCCGTCTGGTCGAGGAGAGCGCGCGCCTCGGCGCGATGTTGCATGCACAACGTTGCGTATGCCACGCGACGCCGCTCTTCGCGTGGACCGCCGATGCGCGCGCGCAAGCGTTGCACGCGGCGCTCGCGGAGCGCGGCATCTGGACGCGCTTCTTTGCACAGCCCGCGAGTGTGCGTTTCGGCCTGCCGGCCTCCGACGACGACTGGGCGCGCTTCGAACGCGCGCTAACCGAAAGCGTGCGCGCAATCGATGCCGCAGCGAAGGCGGACTGAGCGCATGCGCCACGGACATTCGATTTCATTCGCGGCCGCCGCGCTCGCCGCACTCGCCGCGTTCGCACCGCAAGCCCACGCGGCGGCGATCGCCGTGACCGACGACACAGGCGCCACCGTATCGCTCGCTTCGCCGGCGCAGCGCGTGATCAGCCTCGCGCCGCATGTAACCGAATTGCTTTACGCGGCGGGCGGCGGCGCAAAGATCGTCGGCGCCGTGACGTATAGCGACTACCCACCCGAAGCGAAACAGCTGCCGCGCGTCGGCGACAACAAGGCGCTCGATCTCGAACGCATCGTCGCGTTGAAACCGGATCTGATCGTCGTCTGGCGGCACGGCAACGCGCAGCGCCAGATCGAGCGCTTGCGCGATCTGCATGTGCCGCTGTTCTTCAGCGAACCGCACCAGCTCGACGATGTCGCACTGACACTGGCGAAGCTCGGCCAGTTGCTCGGCACCGCGCCGGTCGCCGACGCGGCGGCTGGCGCGTATCGGCAGGACATCGCGCGGCTGCGGGCGCGTTATGCGGCGCAGCCGCCTGTCAGCGTGTTCTATCAGGTGTGGGATCAGCCGTTGATGACGCTCAACGGGACGCACATGATCAGCGATGTGATCGCGTTGTGCGGCGGGCGCAATGTATTCGCGAAGCTCGAACCGCTGGTGCCGACGGTATCGACCGAAGCGGTGCTCGCGGCGAATCCTGAGGCGATCGTCACGGCGGCGCGAGGCGCGACTGCGCCGGACCAGCCTTTGCCGCCGCTCGACAAGTGGCGCGCGTGGCCGGGCATGACGGCTGTGGCGCGCAACAATCTGTTTGCGATCGACGGCGATCTGATCGATCGTCCCGCGCCGCGTCTCGCGCAGGGTGCTGCGCAGCTATGCGAGGATCTTGACGTCGCGCGTTCGCGCCGGGCGGGCCGTTCACCTTAAGGAAGGCGGCTAAGGAGACTGCCCGGATACGTCTCGGGCAGCCTTATTCGGCGAATCAGGCGATCGAACCTAGATGTCGGCGTAATCGATACCGGTCAGCGGACCCAGATGAGCAACGGTGGTGAAATGCGACTCGCGCTTCGTATCGATGTCCAGCTCGCGAACGTTGCCGCCCAGATCGGTCACAAATGCGCGACGCCCCTGTGAGTCCAGCGACACGCCAATGCCCTCCTTCAGCTCGCGGGCGAGCACCTCGCGATCGACCAGTCCGGACGCCGTGATTTTTGCGCGATTGAGGGTATTTCCGTCATGCGTATCGTCGCCACGATCCGTCCAGTACAGCATGCCGTCGCGGTGGTCGATATCGAGATCGATCGGTTCGGGCAGATCGGCCAGCAAACATTCGACATCCGGGCGCCGATCGGGTGTCGCGCCAGGCGGCAGGTCGATGCCCGCCCTGAAGATGCGGCCCTCACCGGCATCCGGCGGTCCTTTTTGCGTCCAGTAAACGTGCCCGTTTGCCTTGTCCAATACGATGCCTACGCAGTGGCGGGTCGCGTCGCGCGTATCTGCCGGGAAGTTGCCGGTGCGCACGAGTACCGTCACCTCGGTGCCGTCCAGCCGCGCGCGCATGACCCGCATACCTTCGCGATCGCACCAGTACAGATGACCGCCCTCCTTGTCCAGCACGAGTTCCTTGGGCGTTCCGGCCATACCGGAAGGCACCAGCACGCTATGCCCGCTTCCATCGAGCTTCGCGCTTTCGATCGTGCCGTCGTTCGGCGGAACTGCACCGGAAGCCGGATCGCCATCGATCAGATGAATGCCGGTTCCCATGTTGGTCCAGTAAACCACCCGGTTTTCAGCATCGACCTTGATACCGTCGGGCGTGCGCGTAAGGTTCGCGACAACGACTTCGTGTGAACCGTCCGGTGACAAAGCGATGATCGCCGGTGGACGTGCCTGCAGGACATACAGCGTACCGCCATTCTTCGTAGCCAAGGTAAGCCTCCATCTGGTCAATAGAACTGCCGTCGAACTGTCGGAGTCGATTCGTAGACCCGCCGCTTTTGAACCGGTTCCCGACAGACTACCTTAGGTTGCGGGAGAACTCTGTGAACGTTTGCCTGGACTATGGAAGAAATTGTTGAGGTAGCATCATCGAACTCAACAGGGGACAAAACGGTGCTTCGGGGAATCAAATCTCGCATAAACACAATCGCGCCCCCTCTTGCCAGTCTGCTTCTCAGCGATCTTCTGACGATCCTGGCAAACATGGTTGGTTATATCACGCTGCCTTGGTGGATCGTTCATCGGGGCGGCGCACATGACCTCGCGGTCTACGGCGTAAGCATTGCCATCACCACGATTTTTGCAATGCCGCTGCTATCGCCACTTGGCGATCGATATGCAAAGAGACCGCAGATGGTATGGGGTCTCTGCGCGTTAATGATCGTCACCTTTATCCTTGCCACGCTCGCCTCGCTGTCCGACTACCGGATTACGCAAATCATCTGCATAGGGGTCGTCACGGTAGTAGCGAAAGCTTTCATCGATCCGGCCAGTTCCACCATTTCGGCTGAACTGGTTCCGGCGAATCATTTGGCCGAAGCGCTTCGTCTTCGTAAATCGACGCAAGCGGTCGGCCGCGCATTAGGACCCGCATTAGCGGGCGCGTCACTGGCCTTGGGCGGTATTGCTGCATCATTCTGGATGAATGGCATTCTGCTTGGCGTCGCGGCTTACGTGACTTTGCAGCTTCCATCCCAGCTTCAGCATCGCGAACACCATCGCGGTTTAGTCCGGTGGTGGGAAGACCTGCGCGCCGGATTGCATGCTAAATGGATCGTACCGCTGGAGCGCGGCTGGACGCTTGTCAACTTCCTCGTGTGGATATTCCAGGGCCCTGCACTCGGCATGCTGATCCCGCTCAAAGTTCAATCACTTGGGCTATCGGGCCTCTGGCTAGGCGGTTGTGAAGCGGCCTTATCTATAGGTTTGCTAGTAGGCAGTTTTCGTGGTTCTGATGCACTAGTCAGTCGGTTCGGCCGATTCAACGTCCGGGTAGGGGCCGCCATGTGCGAAGGGTTGGCGCTTGCTGCTTCGGGCTGGGCCCGTTCACCCATCGTTCTCGTTTTGGCGCTTATGTGTGTGGGTTTCGCCAATGCATCGATGGGACTCGTTGGCGCGACCCACCGGTCATTGGCTATCCCGCAGAATTTCCGAGTACGCATTCTCGCTGCCAGCATGATGACCACGCAGATTGCCGGCATTCTCGGACCGATGATCGCGGGCGCGGCACTCACGCATTGGGCGGTGGGCAAGGTCTATACGTGCTTCGGTCTCGCCACCTGTGTGCTCGCTTTCGGCTTCGTTCTAATACCGCGATCACGCGAATTCTTTGCGCTCAATCACGATCAGGTGAAAGACTGGTTTCGTCACGAATATCCCGATGCGTTCAGCGTACCTAAAGTGCCTGACTCGAAGCAAACTGCGTAGATCGCGACGCGACAGAAAGTTGGGGGACACCGCGTCGCAGCGTTAACTCATCGAGTACGTCGGGTGTTAATTTGTCGGCTGAAGCGTCGATGCGCTTTCGTCAAGCCAAAGGATGAGTTCTTTGACAGGCATCGCCTTCGCGAACAGCCACCCTTGTCCATACTGGACGCCTCTATGTACCAGATATTCGACCTGGACATCGCGCTCGATGCCCTCAGCCACGATTTCCGTACCCAGTTCGTGTGCCATCTCGATGATATGAGGCGCGACGATGCTCGACGCCGCGTCCTGTGCGATGGTGTCGATAAATGATTTGTCGATTTTGAGCACGTCGACCGTGAAGGTTTGCAGATACGAAAGACTGGAATATCCCGTTCCAAAATCGTCGATATAGATCGGGTGACCGGCACGCCTGAACGCCGCTATTGTTTCTCGCGTTGCGTCGGCGTCCATGAAGCTTCGCTCGGTCGCTTCGATTCGGATCTGGGCGGAGCGAATTCCCGTTCCATTCAGCCGGGCAGTAAGGACGTTCAGGAAGCGGCGTGTCTGCAGGTCTTCGCTGCTCACATTGATAGAAACATAGAACGAAGGACGCGAGCGTAGGAGCTTCGACAGTTGGTCGATCGACTTGTCCAGTACAAGGTCCGTCAACCGCTGGATGAGGCCGTTTTGCTCAGCAACGGCAACAAAGATCTCGGGCGAGACGTAACGCCCATTCAAATTCCATCTGACCAGTGCTTCGACACCCATGCATTCGCCGCTTGTGAGGCTGACGATCGGCTGAAAATATACGTCAATTCTTTTTCGTGCGATGGCCCATTCGAGTGTTGCGGGAAAGGAAAGTTGTCGCGAGATCCGTCTGAATGCGAGCCAGCCGAGCAACCCGCCCACGATCACACCGACCGATAACCACATCACAAGCAAACCGGTCCAGTTGCGCAGAAGGCTACTACGCGGAGATTTGACTACCACGCCGAGTGGACGGGTCGCCGAGCGGGCGACCGCGTAAAGCCATTGCTCGCTTTTCACGTGCCCGGCAAGCCTCCATGCGTTGAGCATGTCGTCGTCGTCCGCATCGGCCGACGACGCCAGGATGGTGCTTGTTTCGACATTGATCGCGGCAACCGGTCGTCGGGCAGGGTCGATAAGATCGACATAGGACTGCGGATCGATTGAGACGTAGTTTCCATTGCGACCGATCTGAATGTCCTGACGCACATCACTGAGCGGACTCTTCTGCCGGAACCAGACCAGATAGCCGTCGTTGCTGCGCCAGTCGGGCCGCGGCATCGCCAAAGGCTGCGACCGGACATCTCCCACAAGCGGCGAGCACAAGTAT
>DASXXR010000332.1:0-17287 GCA_036502945.1 Paraburkholderia sp.
TTCCGGCGACAGTTCGTCCATGCCCAGAATCGCGATGATGTCGCGCAGTTCCTTGTAGCGCTGCAGCGTTTGCTGTACGCCGCGCGTGATCGAGTAGTGCTCTTCGCCGATCACGTTCGGGTCGATCTGGCGCGAGGTCGAATCGAGCGGATCCACGGCCGGGTAGATACCCAGCGACGCGATGTCACGCGACAACACCACCGTTGCGTCCAGGTGGCCGAAGGTCGTAGCCGGCGACGGGTCGGTCAAGTCATCCGCAGGCACGTACACGGCCTGCACCGACGTGATCGAACCGGTTTTCGTCGACGTAATACGCTCTTGCAGCTTGCCCATTTCTTCAGCCAGCGTCGGCTGATAGCCCACTGCCGAAGGCATCCGGCCGAGCAGCGCCGACACTTCCGTACCGGCCAGCGTGAAACGGTAGATGTTGTCGACGAAGAACAGCACGTCGAGGCCTTCGTCACGGAAGTGCTCAGCCATTGTCAGGCCCGTCAGCGCGACGCGCAGGCGGTTGCCCGGCGGCTCGTTCATCTGGCCGTAAACCAGCGCCACCTTGTCGAGCACGTTCGAATCTTTCATCTCGTGGTAGAAGTCGTTCCCTTCACGGGTGCGCTCGCCCACGCCCGCGAACACGGAGTAACCACCGTGCGCCTTCGCGATGTTGTTGATGAGCTCCATCATGTTGACGGTCTTGCCCACACCCGCACCGCCGAACAGACCCACCTTGCCGCCCTTCGCAAACGGGCAGATCAAATCGATCACCTTGATGCCCGTTTCGAGGAGTTCCGTCGACGGCGACAGATCTTCGAACGCCGGCGCCTTCTGGTGGATTGAACGCGTCACATCGCTCGTGATCGGGCCGGCTTCGTCGATCGGACGGCCGAGCACGTCCATGATGCGGCCGAGCGTCGGCTTGCCGACCGGCACGCTGATCGGCTTCGCGGTGTTCTTCACCACGACGCCGCGGCGCAAACCGTCCGATGACCCGAGACAAATGGTCCGCACGACGCCGTCGCCCAGCTGCTGCTGAACTTCGAGGGTCAGTTCCGAACCTTCGAGAATGAGCGCGTCGTAAATCTTCGGCATGCGCTCGCGCGGAAATTCCACGTCGATCACCGCGCCGATGCACTGTACGATCTTGCCTTCTACCAAAGCAGTTGTACTCATCGCTTTTCCTTTAGATACTAATTCTTCACTCGCGCTACGGCGCGGTTTCGAGGCTTCGCTCGCTGGTTTTGAGTCGCGTTAGCAACGCTCAAACCGCGGCGGCGCCACCGACGATTTCCGACAATTCCTTCGTGATCGCGGCCTGCCGGCTCTTGTTGTACACGAGCTGCAGTTCGTTGATGACCGTCTTCGCGTTGTCCGAAGCGGCCTTCATCGCAACCATGCGTGCCGACTGTTCCGACGCCATGTTTTCCGCGACGGCCTGATAGACCAGCGCTTCGACATAACGCACGAGCAGTTCGTCGACCACCGTCTGCGCATCCGGCTCGTAGATGTAGTCCCACGACGTTTTCGGCGTCGGGCTGTCCGCATCGTCCTTGCGCTCGAACTGTTCCGCCGTCAGCGGCAGCAACTGCTCGACCACGGGCTCCTGCTTCATCGTGTTGATGAAGCGCGTGTACGCGAGGTACACCGCCGAAATCTTGCCTTCCGAGTACATATCGAGCTGAACCTTCACCGCGCCGATCAGCCGCTCGAGATGCGGTGTATCGCCCAGCTGCACGACGTTCGACACGACCTTCGCGCGCAGACGGTTCAAAAAGCCGAGACCCTTGCTGCCGATTGCCGTCGCTTCGATCGTCCTGCCCTCGCCTTCGAACTGCTTGAACTTCTGCAGCGAAGCACGCAACACGTTCGTGTTCATCCCGCCGCACAAGCCCTTGTCAGTCGTGACGAGGATGAAACCCGCCGTCTTCACCGCGTCGTTCATCACCATGAACGGGTGACGATACTCGGGGTTCGCGCTACTCATGTGCGCAGCGATGTCGCGGACCTTGTCGGCATACGGGCGGGCAGCGCGCATGCGCTCCTGAGCGCGACGCATTTTCGACGCAGCGACCATCTCCATCGCTTTCGTGATCTTGCGCGTGTTTTGCACGCTCTTGATCTTGCCGCGAATTTCCTTCATTCCAGCCATTGCTTGCTCCTTGTCGGCCCGAGTTAGCGGTTTAGCGCTTACTCGGGTCCCATGCAAAGCTATCGAAACCGCGCGGGGGCATTCACATGCGTCCCGCGCCGCGTCGCGGTCCGGTTATGTCTCACGGAACGCGATCAATAAGCGCCGGACTTCTTGAAGTCCTTGAGTGCGGCATGCAGCGCGCCCTCGTCGTCCTTCGACAGGTCCTTGTTATCTTCGACGCGCTTGACCAGGTCAGCGTGGCTCGACTTCAGGTATTCGCGCAGGCCTTTTTCGAACGGCAGCACGTCCTTGACATCCAGGTCGTCGAGGTAACCGTTGTTCGCCGCGAACAGCGCAACCGCCAGTTCCCACACCTGCAGCGGCTGATACTGCGGCTGCTTCAGCAATTCCGTCACGCGGCGGCCACGTTCGAGCTGCTTGCGGGTGGCTTCGTCGAGGTCGGATGCGAACTGCGCGAATGCGGCGAGTTCGCGGTACTGCGCGAGGTCGGTACGAATACCGCCCGACAGCTTCTTCACGACCTTCGTCTGCGCCGCGCCGCCCACACGCGACACCGACACGCCGGCGTTAATCGCCGGGCGGATACCTGCGTTGAAGAGGTCGGTTTCGAGGAAGATCTGGCCGTCGGTAATCGAGATCACGTTCGTCGGCACGAAGGCGGTCACGTCGCCGGCTTGCGTTTCGATGACCGGCAGCGCCGTCAGCGAACCGCTCTTGCCCTTCACTTCGCCCTTCGTGAACTTCTCGACGTACTCTTCCGACACGCGAGCCGCACGCTCCAGCAGACGCGAGTGCAGATAGAACACGTCGCCCGGATAAGCTTCACGACCCGGCGGACGGCGCAGCAGCAGCGAGATCTGACGGTATGCCCAAGCTTGCTTGGTCAAGTCGTCGTAAATGATCAGTGCGTCTTGACCGCGGTCGCGGAAATACTCGCCCATCGAGCAGCCGGCGTACGGCGCGAGGTACTGCATCGCGGCCGATTCCGAAGCCGAAGCGGCGACGACGATCGTGTATGCCATCGCGCCGGTTTCTTCGAGCTTGCGCACCACGTTCACGATCGACGAAGCCTTCTGGCCGATCGCGACGTAGATACAGAAGAGGTCTTTGCCCTTCTGGTTGATGATCGTGTCGACAGCGACTGCGGTCTTGCCGCACTGGCGGTCGCCGATGATCAGCTCGCGCTGGCCGCGGCCAATCGGCACCATCGCGTCGATCGACTTCAGACCCGTTTGCACCGGCTGCGACACCGACTTACGCCAGATCACGCCCGGCGCGATCTTTTCGATCGGGTCGGTCATCTTCGCGTTGACCGGGCCCTTGCCGTCGATCGGGTTGCCGAGCGCGTCGACCACGCGGCCGATCAGTTCCGGGCCTACCGGCACTTCGAGAATGCGGCCCGTCGTCTTGACGATATCGCCTTCCGAAATGTGTTCGTACTCACCCAGAATCACAGCGCCGACCGAATCGCGCTCGAGGTTCAGTGCGAGGCCGAACGTGTTGCCCGGGAACTCGAGCATTTCGCCCTGCATCACTTCCGACAGCCCGTGAATACGCACGATACCGTCGGTCACGGAGATCACGGTGCCCTGGTTGCGAACGTCTGCGCTCGCTTCAAGGCCCTGGATCCGGCTCTTGATCAGCTCACTGATCTCAGAGGGATTGAGTTGCATTATTCGCTCCTGATAGTCAATTCTGTTGCGTGCCAGCCGCGTAGGCGCTGCGGGCGCTTCAAGCGGTAAGCGCCGTCTGCATGCTGGCGAGCCGCGCGCGGACCGAGGTATCGAGCACTTCGTCACCGACCGTCACGCGCACGCCGCCGATCAACGACGAGTCCACCTGAACCGTTGGCTTCAGCTTGCATTTGAACTTGCGTTCGAGCGCCGCGACGAGGTCGCCCAACTGTGCGCCTTCAAGCGGAAACGCGCTGACGATCAGCGCATCGGCCGCCCCTTCGCGGGCGTTCTTCAACTCTTCGAACTGCGCGTCGATTTCCGGCAACAGCGGCAAACGATGATTGTCGACCAGCATCCGCACCAGATTCTTCGCCTGCGGGTCGTCCTTCAACGGCGACTTCACCGCGGCCAGCACCAGCTCGCTGATCTGCGCGCGGTTGACCTTCGGGCTCGACGCAATCGACAGCACTTCGGGCAGACGCGCAACCTGTGCCAACTCCTGCACGAACGTGGACCAGGCGGCGACGTCACCCGCTTCGGCCACGCCAAACAGCGCTTCTGCGTACGGACGGGCGATGGTTGCAAGTTCGGCCATGATCAGAGCTCAGCTTTCAGTTGATTCAACAGGTCGGCGTGAGCCGCCTGGTTCACTTCGCGCTTCAGGATCTGCTCGGCGCCCTTCACGGCAAGCTCAGCCACTTCGCCACGCAGCACTTCGCGCGCCTTCGTGACCTGCTGGTCGGCATCGGCCTTCGCTTGCGCGATGATGCGAGCCGCTTCGGCATGCGCCTGCGCCTTGATTTCGTCAGCGAGCGACACGGCGCGCTTTTCGGCATCAGCGATACGCTGCTGGCCCGCGCTACGTGCCTGCGCAAGCTCCTGGTCGACGCGCTTGTGCGCGGCTTCGAGTTCCGCCTTGCCCTTTTCGGCAGCCGACAGGCCATCGGCGATTTTCTTCGCGCGCTCGTCGAGGGCGTTGACCAACGGCGGCCACACGAACTTCATCGTGAACCACGCGAGGATCAGGAACACGACCATTTGCGCAAACAGAGTTGCGTTGAGATTCACGGTGTTTCCTTAAACGTTGCTAGTTCGGAGGGGGAAACGGCAAGGCGCTCATCGATTCTGTGCTCGATCAGCGCCCAGGTGCCTGTTCCGCTCAGCGCCCTTTCCAGTTATAGATCAGGCGCGCACTTCCGAGGAACCTCAGCCTGCCAGCTTCGACAGCAGCGGGTTCGCGAACGCAAACAGCATTGCCACACCAACGCCGATCAGGAACGCCGCGTCGATCAGACCTGCGAGCAGGAACATCTTCGTTTGCAGCGGGTTCATCAGTTCCGGCTGGCGGGCGCACGCTTCGATGTACTTGCCGCCCATCAGGCCGATACCGATACAGGCGCCGATTGCACCCAGGCCGATGATGATGCCGATACCGATGGCGGTCAGACCCTGGATGTTGGCGATGAAAGCTTGCATGATCACTCCTTTATGAAAAGTCTTTTTGGAACTGGGATTTGAGGAAACAAAAACGATTCTTTTATTCGACAGGCCGTGGTTAGTGGGTGTCGTGTGCCTGGCCGAGGTACACCAGCGTCAGCATCATGAAAATGAACGCCTGCAGCAGAACGATCAGGATGTGGAAGATCGACCACACGGTACCCGCGACCACGTGGCCGATGAAGCCGAGCACCGTCGTGTCCGCGCCGAAGTTCCAGATGCTGCCGAGAAGCGCAATCAGCAGGAACAGCAGTTCGCCCGCGTACATGTTGCCGAAGAGCCGCATGCCGAGCGAAACCGTCTTCGCGACGAACTCGATGATGTTCAGTGCAAGGTTCGGGATCCACAAGAGCGGATGCGCGCCGAACGGAGCGGACAGCAGTTCGTGCAAAAAACCGCCTGCGCCCTTGATCTTGAAGTTGTAGTAAATCATCAGCACGAACACGCCGAGGGCGATGCCGAGCGTGCCGTTCAGATCGGCGGTCGGGACGATGCGATGATGCGAAATGATGCCCGACAAGCCCAGCAGGTCGATCACGCGGCCCGGCAGGTCGACGGGGAGGAAGTCGAGCGAGTTCATCAACGCGACCCAGACGAACACGGTCAGCGCGAGCGGCGCGATGAATGCACGATTGCCGTGGATCATCGACTTCGATTGGTCTTCGACCAGCTCGACCAGCATTTCAATCGCGCACTGGAAGCGGTTCGGCACACCAGGGGTGGCGTTACGCGCAGCGAGACGCAGCACGAAAATGGTGACGAGGCCGCAGACGATCGACCAGAAAAGCGTGTCCAGATTCCAGACATGAATGTCGAAAATCGACGTCTGATGCGCGGTGGAAAAATTCTGCAAGTGGTGCGCAATGTACTCGGACGGATCCAGAGCGCGCGTTCCTTCGCTAGCTGCCATATCGTTAATGCCACCCAAATTGTCGAAAATCGTTCCGGCCGCCCGCCGCCGTTCGGCTTGGCGGGATTACCCGCGCGGGCCAGGCGCAGGTCATTAACCCGCGCGCCTCCTTTTTGGCGGCGCACTGCTGCGCCCGCCCCTCTGTTCTTAAGCTGCTGCGTTACCGCCAGGCAAGTGCGATCCAGTATGTCTTCAACGCGATCAGGTATGTCACGAGCAGCGGTACCCACTGTACGTCGTGATACCAGAATGCGATAGCGACGAACATCGCAATCGTCGCCCCCATCTTGAGCGCTTCGCCGATCATCCAGCTCATCACGGTGGCGCCGCCGCTCAACTTCTTAAGACGTGCCGCGAACAATGCGCTCGGCACCCAGCAAATTGCTCCCCCGAGGAACGCGGACAGCGCAGCAGCGCCCGGCGGCTTGTAGAACAGCCACCACAGCAGCGTCGCACCCAGGGACAAAACCATTTGCGCCGCCACGACCTTGTAAGGTGTAACGCGCGATGGACGACTCACGTTCGGACCGAATAGCTTTTCGGCTTCAGCCCGCGTGAGCGGAACGATATTGTTATCTTGCGGCTCGGCATCCCACGCATCGTCATGGGTTGTTCGCAGACCTTTAAAGGACGAATCTGAAGCCGATTCGGAAACCACTCCGGAAACGGCAGGCTCTGTGCGGTGTTCGTCGTCCCGTTGCTTCGGCGCGTGGTTCGACGCCGGGCCCGACTTTTCTACCGCCATCGCAGTGTCCCGCAAAGTTCTGTTTAGCCCGCGAGCTTACTCAGCGCTTACGGGGTTGCCTAGCAAATAAATCCGGGCGATTGTAAGCGATAGTTGCAGGCAATTCAAGACTTTAGGGTTGTCAATAAATGGCGCGAGTCAATCACTCACGGTCCGAAAGACAGTCGCTTTTGGACGAAAACGGCGGCAACTGTAAGGCAGACTTCGAGTGGGCCGAAAACGGCCCAAAGCAGAGGCTTTTTCATGATTTTGCGCCTCGTTTATGCGCGGTGAATCAGTGTCAAAAATGCAACAGAAGCCAGCCCCCGAGCATGCCACCAATTAGCCAAAAAGGGACCGAAAACAAGTGAAACTGCAGCAATATGCCGCGCTCGTTGGCGAGTCGCATCGCGATCAGATTGGCCAGCGAACCGATCGCGAGGCCGAAACCACCCACGCTCACGCCGAACGCGATCGCCCGCCAGTCTTTCGTGAATTCGGCGAGCATGATCGCTGCGGGCACATTGCTGATGCCCTGCGACAAGATCGCGCCCGCGGCGTACGTTTTTAGCGGCGTCGCGAGTTGCAGTTCGCCGACCATCTGATGCACCCAAGGCAGCGCGGCAACACTGCGCAGCACGACGAACATCAGCACGAAAATCAGCAGCAGTAGCCAATCGATCTTCAGCACGGTCTTTGGCCGCCATATCAGAAAGCCCATCGCAATGCCCGCGAGCGCGAGGCCCGCTCGGTGTGCGTCCGCGAGAACGACGAAGGAGACGAACAGCAACGCGGCCACGCCGACGAGCCGCCGGTCCACTGGATGAGACTCGACGTCCGTCGACAAATCGAGCGCCGTGCCGCGAAAGGCGGCGGCCGTCAGCAGATACAGCATGGCCATTAGCGCCGCGCAGAGCGGCGCGAGCGCCCAAACGAAGCGGCCGAACGATACGCCGCTCGTCTGCCAGAGAAAAAGGTTCTGCGGATTGCCGAGCGGCGTCAGAATCGACCCGGCATTGACCGCCAATGCAACGAAGATCACAAGACGCTTCAGCGGAAGCGGCGTCAACTTGTGCAACGACAACGCGAGCGGCACGACGACGAATAGAGCGACATCGTTTGTCAGCAGCGTCGACAGCAGCGCGGCCACACTCACCAGCAGACAGGCAAGCGCACGCTCCGAATGAATATGATGAACGACGCGATGCGCCGCCCACATCAGGAATCCTGATGATTCGACTGCCTTCGTCAGAATCAGAAGTCCTGTCAGGGTCGATACGGTTTGCCAGTCGACGAGCGCCGGCAACGAAGTCCAGCGGCGCGGATGAAAAACCTGCAGCAGAACCAGCGCGATCAGCAGCACAACAAGTACCGGTTCTTTCGCGACAAAGGCCAGCGATGCGCGAAGGACATTTCTGCGCGCGCTTAACGAGCGCTCCGCGAGCGGCACGATCCTGATGCTCGATTAAGCGGCGGCGCCGCCGCGCAGCCTCGCGAGAATACCTTCCAGCGCGTCCAGATCGCCGAAGTCGACGAGCACCTGGCCGCGCCCGCGCCGGCCCAGCTTGATCTTCACGGTCGCAGAAAGCAGATCCGACAACTCTTCTTCAAGGCGCCGCGTGTCGCGGCCGCCGTCGTGGCTCACGCGCGGTTTCGCTACCGGCGCCGCCTTGTTGGTCGCGGTCACCAGTTTCTCGGTCTCGCGCACCGACATCCCTTTGTTGACCACCTGATTCGCCAGCGTGATCTGCGTCGCCGAATCGACTGCGAGCAGCGCGCGGGCGTGGCCCATATCGAGGTCGCCGGCGAGCAGCATCGTTTGAACGGGTGTCGCGAGATTCAGCAAGCGCAGCAGGTTCGATACCGCGCTGCGCGAGCGGCCAACCGACTCCGCCGCCTGCTCATGCGTAAAGTGGAATTCGTCGAGCAGGCGCTGGATGCCTTGCGCCTCTTCGAGCGGATTCAGGTCTTCGCGCTGGATGTTCTCGATCAGCGCCATCGCTGCGGCGGTCTGATCCGGCACGTCGCGCACCAGAACCGGCACTTCTTCAAGCCCCGCAAGACGCGCCGCCCGATAGCGCCGCTCACCGGCGATGATCTCGTATTGATCGCCCGACATCGGCCGCACCAGAATCGGTTGCATCAGGCCCTGCGCGCGTATGCTCGCCGCCAGTTCCTGCAATGCGCCCTCGTCCATCCGCGTACGCGGCTGATACTTGCCGGCCTGCATTTTGCTGAGCGGCAGCGTGTGCGGCGCGCTATCGATCTTGACCGCTTCGGTGATGTCCGCGCTGCCGCCGAGCAACACGTTGAGTCCCCTGCCCAGTCCTTTCTTTCTTGCTACTGCATTCATCGTGTTTCCTCGGTCCGCTTTGGATGAGTGGCGCTGCGTTATAGCGCGCGTACCCGTTCGATCATTTCCGCGCCGAACTGCACATACGCCTGCGCACCGCGCGACGCCCGATCGAACACCACGCCCGGCAGCCCATAACTGGGCGCCTCGGCGAGACGCACGTTACGCGGGATCACGACGTCGAACACCTTGTCACCGAAGTGCTCTTTCAATTGCTCGGAAACCTGCTGCTGCAGCGTGATGCGCGGGTCGAACATCACGCGCAGCAAGCCGATGACTTTCAAGTCACGGTTCATGTTCGCATGCACGTGCTTGATCGTATTGACGAGATCCGACAGCCCTTCCAGCGCGAAATACTCGCACTGCATCGGAATCACAACACCATGTGCCGCGCAAAGACCGTTCAGCGTCAGCAGCGACAGTGCCGGCGGGCAGTCGATCAGGACGAAGTCGTAGTCTTGTACGACATGCAGCAGCGCGTCTTTCAATTGACGCTCGCGGTTTTGCACGCCGACCAGTTCGATTTCGGCGCCCGCGAGCTCGCGATTCGCCGGCAGTACATCGTATAAAACCGCTTCGGACTTCACCCGCGCATCGGCCACCGACACACCATCGACCAGCACTTCATAGACGGTGTTCTCGCACGCAGCTTTGTCGACGCCGCTGCCCATCGTTGCATTGCCCTGCGGGTCGAGATCGATGAGCAGGACACGTTGTCCCTGCGATGCGAGGCTCGCGGCGAGATTGACCGTTGTCGTCGTTTTGCCGACGCCGCCCTTCTGGTTCGCAACGCAGAAGATTTTTGCCATCTTGGAAGTGTCCCTTTTGCAGCTTGAATGGGTTGATATGTCGTTGTGCGCGGGTCAATTCGACGCGGGTGGCGCTTCCAGTTGGACCTCGACCAGATGCCGCTCGGCATCCAGCAAAGGCACTTTGAGTCGGATCACCTGCTTCGCTCGCGCGCCTGCCGGCAGGCGGTCAATCTCACCGTCCGGCCGCACGCCTTTCATCGCCCAGATCGCACCCTTTTCCGCAACCAGATGACGGGCCAGTGTAACGAAATCCGCGAGCTCTGCGAATGCGCGCGAGACGATCACATCAAATTTCTCCGGCACTTCGACGCCCGGCCGTAGCGTTTCGACACGGCCCGTCACCACCGACAGATTGCCGAGACCCAACTCCGCCTTGGCTTGCGCCTGAAACGCCGTCTTCTTCTGGACGATATCGTTCAATGTCACCGACCAATCCGGACGCGCGATCGCGAGAACGACGCCGGGCAATCCCCCGCCGGAACCGACATCGAGCACCGACGACGGCCCTCGCTCCGCCAGATGCGGGACGATGGATAGCGAGTCGAGAATGTGCTGGATCAGCATTTGCCGCGGGTCGCGGATCGCGGTCAGGTTGTAGACGGCGTTCCACTTGGCCAGCAACGCGACGTATTCGAGCAGTTTGGCGGTTTGTGTTTCGCTCAACGCGATATCGAGTTCGCGCGCGCCGTCAGCGAGCAGCGCCGCCAGCGCCTCGGCATGATCGGCGGTGGCGGCGCTTCTTTGCCGTGCCGTCATTGAGCCACCGGCGCCGTGTCTGTACCGCCGGTATCGGCCGGTTTCGCTGTGCGACGGCCCAGACCGCGCTTCAAATGAACCATCAACAGCGAAATGGCGGCCGGCGTAATGCCGGAAATACGCGATGCCTGGCCGATCGTCTCCGGACGGAACTGGTTCAGCTTCTGGTGTGCCTCGAAAGAAAGTCCGCGCACTTCGGCGTAGTCCAACCCTTCGGGCAGACGTGTATTTTCATGCGCCTCGTTGCGCTCGATCTCCCCGGCCTGACGCTCGATGTAGCCTTGATACTTGATGCCGATTTCGATCTGCTCCTTGATCTGGTCGAGCAAAACGGCGTCGTCAGCGAGCATTTCCGTCGGGCCGCATGTCCCTTCCTGCAAGCTGCACACGCCGTCGTACGTCACGCCCGGGCGGCGCAGCAGTTCGGCAAGACTGTATTCGTGATCGATCGGTTTGCCCAACAATGCGGTGGCTTCGTCAGACGATAACGTCTTAGGATTCACCCACGTCCTATGCAGCCGTTCTGTTTCACGTGAAACAGCGTCGCGCTTCCGGCTGAATGCATCCCAACGAGCGTCATCGACGATACCCAGCTCGCGACCAGCCTCCGTCAACCGCATATCCGCGTTGTCTTCGCGCAGACTCAACCGATATTCGGCGCGGCTCGTGAACATCCGATACGGCTCCGATACGCCACGCGTCACAAGATCGTCGACCAGCACGCCGAGATAGGCCTGGTCGCGACGCGGGCACCACGCCTCTTTGCCTTGCACCTGAAGCCCGGCGTTGATCCCTGCCAGCAAGCCCTGTGCGGCGGCTTCTTCATAACCGGTCGTGCCGTTGATCTGACCGGCAAAGAACAACCCGTGAATGACCTTCGTTTCTAGCGATGCCTTCAACCCACGCGGATCGAAGTAGTCATACTCGATCGCATAACCCGGCCGCAGGATGTGAGCGTGCTCCAGTCCGACCATCGATCGAACCAGCTCCAGCTGCACATCAAACGGAAGGCTCGTAGAGATACCGTTCGGATAGAACTCGTTGGTCGTCAGTCCTTCCGGTTCCAGAAATATTTGATGAGATTCCTTCGACGCGAACCGATGAATCTTGTCCTCGATCGACGGGCAGTAACGCGGCCCAACCCCTTCGATCACGCCCGTGTACATCGGCGAACGATCGAGACCACCACGGATGATGTCGTGCGTCCGCCCGTTCGTATGCGTGACCCAGCACGGAACCTGCCGCGGATGCTGTTCGACCCGGCCGAGGAACGAGAACACAGGCACCGGATCGAGGTCGCCCGGCTGTTCTTCGAGCCTGGAAAAGTCGATTGTGCGGCCGTCGATACGCGGCGGCGTTCCTGTCTTGAGGCGTCCTTGCGGTAGCTTGAGTTCTTTCAGCCGCGCCGACAGCGACACGGCCGCCGGGTCACCCGCGCGACCGCCCGTATAGTTATTGAGTCCGACGTGAATCTTCCCATCGAGGAACGTCCCGGCCGTCAGCACGACCGCGCGCGACCGAAACCGGATGCCAACCTGCGTCACCGCGCCGACCACGCGATCGCCCTCAACCATCAAATCATCCACGGACTGCTGGAACAACCAAAGATTCGGCTGATTCTCGAGCCTGCTTCGGATCGCCTGCTTGTAAAGCAAGCGATCGGCCTGCGCGCGAGTTGCGCGGACAGCCGGTCCTTTCGATGAATTGAGAATGCGGAACTGGATCCCGCCTTCGTCGGTAGCGGCAGCCATTGCGCCGCCGAGAGCGTCGACTTCCTTGACCAGGTGGCCTTTGCCAATACCGCCAATCGACGGATTGCAGCTCATCTGACCAAGGGTCTCGATGTTATGCGTCAGCAGCAGCGTCGTGTTGCCCATGCGCGCGGAGGCCAGCGCGGCCTCGGTACCAGCATGGCCGCCGCCGACGACGATTACGTCAAACTCTGTGGGATAAAGCATCCGAGACCTCAACGCGAGGACTTCGCGTGAGCCTTTCAAAAAAGTATGGGCGAATTATAGCGGGGTTCGGTATTGGCCCGATTTACGTTCGGACCGTCGATACGAAAAGGCGGCGTGTTTCACGTGAAACACGCCGCCCCGCTCTGCGCTTGTCCGCATTCTTGCCGCATCGATCTGCGGTTACGCCACTTTCTTAGTCAACCCCAAATACGTTTCGATCACCCGTGAGTTCTGCGCCAGTTCGGCCGCGGCTCCTTCCAACGTTAGCTCTCCGGTTTCAAGCACGTATCCGTAGTCCGAAATCTGCAACGCCGCCCGCGCGTTCTGTTCGATTAGCAACGTCGCGACACCCGACTCCCGCAGCGCGCTAATGATGTGAAAAATCTCTTTAACGATCAGTGGCGCGAGCCCGAGACTAGGTTCATCGAGCATCAGTAAATCCGGCTTGCCCATCAGCGCGCGCCCGACCGCAAGCATCTGCCGCTCGCCACCAGACAACGTGCCCGCGGCCTGCTTGCGCCGCTCCTTCAACCGGGGAAACAGACCGAACACCGATTCCAGCTGATCGAGGTAATTCCGCTCGCCCGCTTTCTTTCGCCGGTATGCGCCGAGCACGAGGTTATCCTCGACGGTCATCGTCGCAAACAGCTCGCGCTTCTCGGGAACGAGGCACATTCCACGTGCGACGCGTTTCTCGACCGGCACCGCACTAACGTCCTCGCCGCGGTACAGAATCGCGCCTTTCGCATGACCGGTGACAGGCAACACACCCATGACTGCGTTGAGGAGCGTCGACTTCCCGGCGCCGTTGGGGCCGATCACGGAAACGATCCGCCCCGGTCGAACCTCGATACTCGCGCCATGCAGCGCTTCAACCTTCCCATAACGGACCGACAAGCCGCTCACTTGCAGAATCGGCACAGTGGAATTCGCCGATGTCGTCGTGTTCGTCATCAGTCCACTCCACCCAGATAGGCTTCGAGTACAGCCGGGTCTTTCTGCACGTCCTGCGGCAAACCTTCTGCGATGCGCGTGCCGAATTCCATCACAACAAGCCGATCCGTCAGATTCATCACAAAGTCCATGTCGTGTTCGACCAGCAGCACACTCATTCCCTCTTCCCGCAGCCGCCGCAATAGCGCAGCCAATTGCTGCTTCTCCTGATACCGGAGTCCTGCCGCCGGCTCGTCCAGCAGCAGGAGCGTCGGATCGCTGCACAGCGCGCGCGCAATTTCCACGATCCGCTGTTGGCCCAGGGCGAGGCTGCCCGCCTCGTCGTACATTTGCTGCTCGAGTCCGACGCGCCTCAACTGACGCGCCGCTTCCGCCATCAGCCGCGCCTCCTCCAAACCATTCAGCCTCGCGATACTGCGCCAGACACCGGCTCGGCCGCGAAGATGTGCACCGATTGCGACGTTCTCGAGCACCGTCATGTCGGGCAGCAGCTTGACATGCTGAAAGGTACGCCCAATGCCGCGTCTGGCGATTTCGCGGGAATTGAGCCTATCGATTCGCTCGCCGAGGAATGTGATGACACCGCTGGTAGGTTGCAGCACGCCAGTGACGAGATTGAACGTGGTCGACTTACCCGCGCCGTTCGGGCCGATCAGGCCGATGATCTGACCGGACTTCATTTCGAAACTGACATCGTTGACGGCCACAAGGCCGCCGAACTCCTTGCGCGCCTTATCGACTTTCAGGAGAACCTCTCCGGCAACGGGCTTGCTGCGGACTGTCAACGGATACGCGTTGTCGGGCACGTATGCGCGCGGCCCACGCGGAAACAGACGCGCGACGAACGGCCAAACGCCACGGCGCGCGTGCTGCAGCAGCAGCACCATCAGAATGCCGAACACGATCACTTCGAAATTACCGTCCTCCCCCAGCAACCTGGGCAGGAGCGTCTGCAAATAATCCTGCAGCAGCGTCAGAATGGCCGCCCCGAGCACGGCGCCCCACACGTGCGCGACGCCACCCACCACCGCCATGAACAGATATTCGATTCCGTGATTTAAGCCAAACGGTGTCGGATTCACTGCGCGTTGCAAATGAGCGTACAGAAAGCCGGAGATAGCAGCTAATACCGCCGCATAGACGAAGATGACGACACGCATCCACGCCGTATTGACGCCCATCGCCTCCGCCATCGATCCCCCGCCGCGCAGCGCCCGAATCGCCCGACCCGGCCGACTATTAAGCAGATTCTGAACAGAAATGACGGCACACAGCACCACGACCCAGATCAGGTAATAAATGTGCCGCCCCGATTCGAGATCGATGCCGAGCACATTGAGCACCGGGATGCCGTTGATCCCATCGTACTTACCGAGAATTTCCAGATTGCCGAACAGATAGAACAGCGCGAGTCCCCAGGCGATGGTCCCGAGCGGCAGAAAATGCCCCGACAATCGCATCGTCACCGCGCCGAGCACGAGCGCCACGAGTGCCGTCAATACAATGCCCGCGATCAGCGCCAGCCACGGCGACACGCCGAAGTGCGTCGTCAGATACGCGGTCGTATAGGCGCCAATGCCGACAAACGCCGCCTGCCCGAAGCTTGTCATCCCGCCGATGCCAGTCAACAGCACGAGCCCGATCGAAACAATCGAAGCCAGGCCGATGTAGTTGAGCAGCGTGATCCAGTACTCAGGCACGTCGATCGGCTGCGGCAGCACAGGCAGCGCGAACAGCACGACGAGGAAGAGCCCGAAGAAGCCCTTTTGGGCAATGCGTTTCATCGCGTCACTCCTCTTGCTCTTCGGCATGCGGACTGGCGAGACTGCGCCACAACAGCACCGGGATGATCAACGTGAAGACGATAACTTCCTTGTACGCGCTGGCCCAAAACGACGAATACGACTCCAGCAAGCCAACCAGCACTGAACCGGCCGCCGCGAGCGGATAGCTGACGAGACCGCCGATGATCGCACCGACGAATCCCTTCAAGCCGATCAGAAAACCCGAGTCGTAGTAGATCGTGGTCAGCGGCGCGACAAGAATGCCGCACAGCGCGCCGAGACCCGCTGCAAGCGTGAATGCAAGGCGCCCGGCCTGCGTCGTGCCGATCCCGACCAGTTGCGCGCCGACCCGATTTACCGACGTCGCGCGCAACGCCTTGCCGGAAATCGAACGGTCGAAGTACAAATACAGCGCCGCGATCAACACGATGGCCGCGCCGACCACCCACACGCTCTGCCCGGAGATCGAAAGCGTACCGACGTTGAACGTCGCATCGGAGAATGCGTTGGTGCGCGAGCCTTCGGCGCCGAACATCACGAGCCCGACGCCGACCATCGCGAAATGCACCGCCACCGATACGATCAGCAACAACAGCGTCGTGGTTTCCGCAATCGGCTCATAAGCGAGCCGATACACGAACGGACCCATCGGGATCACGATCAGCAGCGCGAGCGCGATCTGCACGATCATCGGCAGCGGCTGCAGGAAGAAACCGCGCGTGACGGCATACACCGCAATCGGGAACAGCAGGTATTTGCCGGCCAGTGTCGCCAATGTGCGGGCCGCATGGCGGCGCCGTTCCGGATGTGTGGCGAGTCCCGCCGCCTCGACGACAAAACAGGCTGCGCCCATCGCCATCAGCAGCCAGCAGGTAGCGGGAAACTTCTGCGACTGCAGCGCGGCGAGCGTCAACGCGCCGTACGAAACGAACTCCCCTTGCGGAATGAAAATGACCCGCGTGACTGAAAACACCAGCACTAGCGCGAGTGCGAGCAATGCGTAGATCGCGCCGGTTGTAATGCCGTCCTGCGCGAGGATCGCCGCAATTGATAGATCCATACTGTCTCGTCCTGGAAAACCGGAATGGGAAGCTTGAGAAGCGTCGCGTCACCGTGCGGATGATCGGCATGATCGACGACGCGTCGAACCGGCCAATCCGCACAGCGCAAACGCCGTTGCTGCCCCTTGAAAGCCCGGGCCGCAGCGGCGGCTGCCATTGTGATCGATATGGAAGCGGCGCACCGTCGGCGCGGCACGTCATGCGGCCGTCGCGCACCGCTTTACTCGTTCTGCAGCTTCCATTGGCCGCCGACGATCCGCGCGATCACTCGCGCGCGATGATTGCACTCAACGCGGCAAGCGAAACGAATTCCTTGGGCAGCAACGCAATCGTGTTCTTCTCAGGAATCCCGAGCGATGCGGCAGGGGCGGTGGTCGACAGCGTCACGCCGATACCTGTGCGACCGCCGCGCTCGCGCCCCATACAAGCTGTCGCGATGCCGGCGCGAACCCGCCGTTTCGTCTTCGTCATTGCTCGTCTCCAAACACTCGGCTCGATTGTTGTGTGATTCGCGATAAGAACCGGCTAACTGAATCTAGTGATCATGTACAAGCGTGCCAAGCATGGTTTTCCCTGCAAGCAGACAACAAAAAAGGCGCGTCAACTGCACGCGCCTTTCATTCGATCCCTTTCGCGACCGATGCGTCTCGCCTAGT